>JANMUX010000242.1:0-17026 GCA_031392125.1 Acidobacteriota bacterium
TGGTAGCGGTTCGTCTCGCCGCCGAAATCTTCGGAGAAGCGAATCAGGCTGTTGGCGGGAAGATTGAGCGCAAACACAGCTGGCTTCAGGTCCTGCACACCACACACCTGGTAGCCGCCGCCGCCAGGCAGGTCGGGGTCGACCGGCGCCGTGATGCAGAACGAGTCGTAGCTGCTCGCGTCGTAGCGCAGGTCGTCGGTGAACGTCTGGTTGCCGAACGTGCGGCGATAGTAGCCGCCGTTCACCGAGACGCGATCGGCGAGCTGATGCTGCAGGGCGAAGGTCACCTCGTCGTTGTAACCGCGCTTGCCCCAGCCGCGAAGCAGGGCGGGATCGTACTGGGTGGTCGGCACCGTCAGACGGCCGAACGTCGACGTCGCTGCCGAGTTGGTGAGCTCGCCGAACTGAATGTTGCCGGTGGAATCGAGTGGCAGCCCGTTGCCGTCGAGGTCGTTCCAGATGCGCGTGTCGGTCCCGGTCAGCGCGCCAATCGGGTTGACCTGGTTGGCAAACGCAATGGCCTGGCCGGCAACGTAGCGCGCGTAGCTGGCCTTCAGGGCGGTGCGGCCGTTCCCGAACACGTCCATCGCGAAGCCGACGCGCGGCGAAATGTCTTTCCAGTTCTGCACCGTGCCCGTGCACAGGTCACCAGGGTCGACCGTGCCGTCGGAGCACTCACCGAACGTGGCGCCGCCGCTCAACCGGCTCGGCAGAATCGCGCTCTCGCGCGACTCGCCAATGAACTGGTCGTAGCGAATGCCCAGATTCAGCGTGATGCGTCCAATCGACCAGCGGTCCTGGGCGAAGAAACCCAGGTCGCGGTTGATGCCGTTGTTGCGATCCGACGGCAGGCGCAGCGTCACCGAAGTGGGCCGACCGGCCGTGTAGGTGATGGGCTGCATGTCGCCCGTCCACCGCGTCAGCAGCTTCCAGTCGCCGTTGCTGAACGAGCCACCCACGCGCAGGCTGTGATTGCCGGCGACATACGAGGCCGCGCCCATGAACGTGCGGAGCACCGAGTAATGATCCGCCGGGTTCGGCCACGCGTTGGCCTGGCGGCCGTTCGAGGCGTCCACCACGTTGTAGACCCGGGCGTTGATGATCGCTTCGTCGCTCCACACCTTGTCGGGGCTACCGGTGACACTCTCCTGGTAGAGCTCGGTGTAGTTCTGGTTGTAGTAACCGAAGCCGCCCTCGAATAACAGCTTGTTGGTGTGTGTCCTCGTCCACTTCGTCACGTTGACAAAGCTGGTGGGCGTGACCTGCACGCCGGCAGCCTCGGGCGGCACGGTCGCGGCAATGCCCCAGTGATCGCGGTACTTGCGCTGGTTGTCGTGATACACCGAGAACTTGTCCTTGCCGCTCGCCTGCCACGACAGGCGCGCCGCGTTGCTGACAATGTGGCCATCGTCCACACCGGGATTGTTGAAATCAGGGTCGTAGACGAAGGGCGAAGGGTTCTTGTCGAAGTAGGCATCCGTCTTGGTCTTGGTCGAGCCCCAGTGACGGAAGGTGTAGTTGAACCACAGCTTGTTCCTGATGATCGGTCCGCCAATCTGCGGGTTGACGTCCCAGATGTTTCGCACCACGTCGACGTTGGTCAGCGTGTTGTTGGGATTGAACGTGCGGCTGCCACTCAGGTTCGAGCGCGAGCACGGCTGGCCGATGGCCGAGGATCCGCAGTTGTCGGACGTGAACGCTTCGTCGGCATAGTTGGCGATCACCATGCCACGGAAGGTATTGCCGCCATCGCGCGGCACCATGTTGACGCGCATGCCGCCCTGGCCGACTTCGGCCGAGTCGGCACCGGTGACGAAGCTGAACTCTTCGAAGCTCGAATCATTCCAGTAGACACCGCTATACGCGCCCTGCGCGCACAGGTTGTTCAGGCGCAGGCCTTCGATGGTCTGCACCGTGTCGCCCGAACCGCGGTATTGCAGCGGAGACTGCTGCAGGTTGCCCGAGCCGCCGACGTCGCGCGACAGCGCGCCGCCGCCGCCCTGCGCGAGCGTGGTGCCGGGAATCATGATGCCGGCGGCCTGGATGTTGCGGCCGGTCGGCAGCGCCTCGCGCACTTCCGCAGTCATGACCACGCGCTGCGTGATGCTCTGCGTGTCGACGATGGGAGATTCACCGGTGACGGTGAGCGTCTCTTCGAGGGTGCCGACCTTCAGGTCGACATTGATCGTCGCCGTGAAGTCTGACGTCAACTCGACGCCTTCCCGCACCACGTTGCCGAAGCCTGGGAGCGAATAGGTGACCGTGTAGGTGCCAGGACGCAGGGCGAGGATCGAATAGGTGCCCGAACCGCTCGTCACGGTTGAACGGGTCTTTTCGATCAACACCGGGCTGGACGCCTCGACGGTGACGCCCGGCAGGACGCCGCCGGACGCGTCCCTGACCGTGCCTGAAATGGTACTGGTTTGCGCCGAAGCGACCATCGGCGTGAGGAGAAGACAAAGAACAGCAGAAATCCGTACCGTGAGCGAACGCATCACAAGCCCTCCAACGAAGTTGCATCCCAAACTGCCCACGGCGCGTGGGTGACATCTTCAAAGACAACGAAGCGGCGACGACTGACCCGGTCAAACCAAGACATGGACGTTACGGATGTTAAGACCCCGTAAACGGATTCATTAAGCAGCAGGCCACGCCATGTGTCAATGGCGCGGCATCCATTCGTTCTGCTGCTGGATCTATTTCTTGCTGGCGGTGAAGGTGCCGGTGACCATGCCACCGATGTCGAGTTTGCCCTTCATGGTGTTCTTCTCCACCGTGCCGTCATACGTCACCGGCGCCTGCTGCCCCTGGACGTCGAGCGTGAAGGTGAAGTGAATTGCGTTGCCTTTGAGAGTCCCGGTGAGGTCTGCACTGCCCAGCTGGCCGGCGTACTTGCCGGTGAGCTTCTCGCCGTCCTGCTTGAAGGTGATGGCGGGGGTGCCGGCACCCTGGTCGGTAGTCACATTGAACGCCCACTCGCCGGTGATGTCATTGGATTGGGCAGACAGCTGTGAAGAAATGAGCAGTGCGAGCGCGATCACGACAGCATTAGCTTTAAGAATCGACTTCATATCTCAAGGGCCTCCTTAGGGGCTCCGAATGCTAACCCGAAACGGCGTTACATGGGGTTACAAGTGCCTAGGGTCCCTAGGGTGCCTAAGGGTGCCTGCCGTGCCAAGGGGGCATCAGGGGCCTCGGGTGTCAATGGTGCTAGCATGCGCGTCCGAGGCCCCATCCATGCGTCGAGTTTTTGTTCTCGTCGTGTTCGCGCTCTTCGCGACCAGCACCGTAGGCACCCAAGGCACCTTGAGCACCCCAGAGGTCCCGTGGACCCATTACGGGGGCAACGCCGCCTCTCAGAAATACTCGCCGCTCGATCAGATCAACAAGGACAACGTCGGCAAGCTGAGAATCGCCTGGCGCTGGGCGTCGCCCGACAACGCCGTCGTAACCGAGAACCCGATGGCTCGGCCGGGCATGTATCACGACACGCCGTTGATGGTGAAGGGCGTGATCTACACGGTGACGTCGCTTGGGCAGATTGCCGCCATCAATCCTGCGACCGGTGCATCGATCTGGGTGTTCGATCCTGCCAATTGGAAGGCCGGCCGTCCTGGCAACCTTGGGTTCGTGCACCGCGGCATCTCGTACTGGTCCGACGGCAACAAAGAGCGCCTGCTGCTCGGGACTTCCGACGCCTACCTGATTTCCGTTGATGCGAGGACTGGCGCACTCGACCCGACGTTTGGGCAGGAAGGCCGCATCGACTTGATGGCCGGCCTGGCACACGCCGTACGCAGCACGAACTACTCCGTGACCGCCGCGCCGGTCATTTGCCGCGACGTGGTGGTGGTGGGCGCGAGCATTCACGACGTGCCGATGCACAAAGAGGCGCCGCGCGGCGACGTCAGCGGCTACGACGTGCGCACCGGCAAGAAGCTGTGGACGCTGCACGCGATTCCGCAGAAGGGCGAGTACGGCAACGAGACGTGGGGAGACGATTCGTTCACTTACACGGGCAACACCAATGTGTGGACGAACATGTCGGCCGACGAGGAGTTGGGCTACGTTTACCTGCCATTCGGCACCCCGACGGATGATTGGTATGGTGGCCATCGGCCCGGCGCCAATCTGTTTGCCGAGAGCCTCGTGGCACTCGATGCGCGCACCGGCAAGCGCATCTGGCACTTCCAGGCGGTGCATCACGGCGTCTGGGATTACGACTTGCCGTCGGCGCCGATACTCGCCGACCTCCGTGTGAACGGCAAGGACGTCAAGGCCGTGGCGCAGGTGAGCAAACAAGGCTTCACCTACGTGTTCGATCGCCGCACCGGCACGCCGGTGTGGCCAATTGAAGAGCGGCCGGTGCCGCAATCAACCGTCCCCGGCGAACGGACGTCGGCGACGCAGCCCTTTCCGACCAGGCCGCCCGCGTTCGAACGCCAAGGCGTGTCCGACAGCGACCTGATCGACTTTACCCCCGAGTTGAAGCAGGCCGCGCTCGAGGCGATCAAGCCGTTCGACTACGGCCCGTTGTTCACGCCGCCGTCCGAGAAGGGCACCGTTACCCTGCCCGGTTGGGTGGGTGGCGCCAACTGGGCTGGGGCGGCGTTCGACCCGGAACGCGGCACGCTCTACGTCCCGTCGCTGACGAGCCCAATCGTCATTCAGCTCGTGAAGCCGGATCCGACCAAGAGCAACCTGCTTTACGTCCGTGGTGGGGTGATGATGCCGCCGTCGCTCGATGGGTTGCCGATTGTCAAGCCGCCCTACGGTCGCGTGACTGCGATCGACCTGAACAAGGGTGACATCAGCTGGGTGTCGGCGGTCGGCGACGGACCGCGCGATCATCCGCTGCTGAAAGACCTGAACCTGCCGCCGCTCGGCACGCCCATTCGCAACGCGCCGCTCGTGACCAAGAGCTTGTTGTTCATCGCCGCCGGACAGGGCAACCTGGGCGGTGGCCGCTCGCTGCCAGTGGGAGGGCGGGCGCCGACTGGAGGCGTCAAGCCAGAAGACGCCAAGCTGCGAGCCTTTGACAAGGCGACCGGAGCGCAGTTGTGGGAGTTCGTTCCGCCGTCGCGCCCTCTGGCGTCGCCGATGACTTATTCTTACCAAGGCGTGCAGTACCTGGTTGTCGCCACCGGCAGCGGAGCGTCAGCCGAACTCATTGCGTTCACGTTGGGATCCTGACCATGAAAACACTGCTCCTCGTCCTCATCCTGGTGCCGTCGCTGGCCGCCGCGCAGGCCTTGCCCAACATCAGCTCGCTGAGCGTGCGCTACAACACGCGGAAAGCGACGGTCAAGCCCGAGGGCGAGCTCAAGGCGCAGATCGACGCCGTCGACAAGGAGATTGCCGCCGCCAACCGGCTCGGCAGAACCGGCGAAGTACGTCGTCAGATCGCCAAGGGCATGACGCTGCTTGATGGCAGCCCCTGGACGCCGGCACTCGACTTTCAGAACTCGCTCGCCCTTCGCAGCGATCGCACCGTTGTCGACTCGTCGATGCCGTATGCACTGCGCCTGGAACAGATCTACAGTCCGGCAATCGAGCTGACGCCAGCGCTTACGGCCAAGGTGTCGCTGCGCAAGCGCGTCCCGCCCGCCACGCCCGCGGCCGTGGCGCAGGCCACGCCGGTGGTGCGTGAACTCGGCGTCTTCGACGGACTTAGCCGCGATCTGCGCGAATCGCCGTTTGCCATGGAACTCGACGTCGCTGGCGTGGACGATGGTGCGTATGTGATCGAAACGCAGGTGCTCGACGGCGCCACCGCCCTCGCCTCCACATCGCTCGGCGTCGTCCTGCACAAAGGCCTTGATGCTCGGCTGCGCGCGCTCGAAACCTCGGCAGCATCGGTCATTCCCGCTGCTCGCGCCGACGTCGCGTATCCCGCCGACTACATTCGCAACGTCAATCGCGGACGGATCGGCCTGCAAACGTTCAATGTCGGCAGCGAACTAGCGGCCGCCGAAGCAGTACTGGCCGCCGCCAAAGGCGGCAAGGATCCGTTCAAGGGCCGCACCGGTGACTTCGAGCGCCACTACCTGCTCGAAGGTCCAAACGAAGTGATGCCGTACCGCGTCTACGTGCCGAAGTCGTACTCGCCGGCCGCGGGTGCGCCGCTGGTCATCGCGCTGCACGGCCTGGGCGGCAACGAAGACTCGTTTTTCGACCAGTACTCGCAGGTGACGCCGCAGCTGGCCGAGAAGCACGGCTTCTTGCTGGCGGCGCCGAATGGCTTTCGTGTCGATGGCTTTTATGGCTCCAATCTCATGGGCTCGGGCGATGCCGCCGCGCGCCGCCGCGTCGAGAACAGCGAGAAGGACGTCCTCGAAGTGCTGCGCATCATGAAGGCCACCTACAAGGTGGACGAGTCGCGCATCTACCTGATCGGCCATTCCATGGGTGCCATCGGCACCTGGGCGCTCGGTGCGAAATACGCCGACACCTGGGCGGCACTGGTGCCGTTTTCGGGCGTTGGTTCGGTCGCTCTTGCGGAGCGCATGAAGGGCATTCCACAGTTCGTGGTCCACGGCGACAACGACGCGACGGTCAACGTGAGCGGCTCCCGCAACATGGTGGCGGCCTTGAAGAAAGCCGGCGCCAACGTCACCTACCTCGAGATTCCGGGCGGCAGCCACACCGACGTCGTGGTTCCGAACCTGCCGAAGGCCTTCGAGTTCCTCGCCGCGCAGCGCAAGCCCGCGATGGCGACACAGCAGCGGTAAGATATCGATATGACATGGAAGACGCCGCTGACTGGCGCGTGCGCCCTCGGCCTCGTCGTGGCCGGCTGGCAGGTTGTCCGTCCCGAGCCCGTGATGTCGCACGGCCGCATCACCACGAGCATCGTCTTCAATCGTGAAGTCTCACAGATTTTTCAGAAGAAGTGCTTTCAGTGCCACACCGACGGCAACGTGTCGATGGCGCTGACAACTTACAAGGAAGCGCGTCCGTGGGCCGTGGCCATCAAGGAAGAGATCCTCGAGAAGCGCATGCCGCCCTGGAGTGCCGTGAACGGCTATGGCCACTTCGCGAACGACGTCAGCCTGACCGCGCGTGAGATCAGCTTGATCATGTCGTGGGCCGACGGCGGCGCGCCAAGCGGCGTGCTGATGGCCGACGAAGACAAGCCGGCGGTGATCGTGCCGTCACTGAGCGGGTGGGAACACGGTCAACCCGACGCCGTGGTTGCCGTGGCCGCGAGCGAGAAGGTAGCCGCTGATGCCGGCGACCGCACGGCACGCATTGAGGTCGCCACCGGCCTGAAGCAGGCCAGCTGGTTGAAGTCGATGCAGTTGAACTTCAGCGATCGTCGCGTGGTGCGCTATGCCGCGGTGTACGAACTGCGCACCGGCCAATGGCTGGGGACGTGGACTCCGACGCATCCGGTCAGCGCACTGCCCGCAGGCGTTTCAATCCAGCTACCCGCCGGCGGCAAGGTGGCGATCGAGATTGGCTACCGTGGCACGTCCGAACAGGCTAGCGGCGCCGGCGAACTCGGCTTCTACTTCTCGGCTGACAAGCCCGCCCAAGTGGCGACGCCGCTCGAGATCAGCGCTGCGCCCACCACGCTGCCCGCCGGCAAGTCACGCGAGCGGCTTCGCACCGAGATCGTGTTGAAGAGCGCGACCACTGCCGCCGCGCTGTGGCCCAATCTCGGCGCCGGCGCGACGTCGGTTGAAGTCACCGCCATCCGCCCCGATGGCGTCGTCGAGCCGCTGTTGTGGTTGAAGAACTACCGGGCTGATTGGCCTTCGTCCTACGTCTTCAAGCAGCCAGTGACGCTGGCGGCGGGTACCCGCCTGACGGTGACGGCCTATTACGACAATGCCGGCACGACGCCCCTGCGCGCGCAGCCGTCGCTGTCGATTACTGCTTTTCCGCCGTCTCGCCCACCCGGGTCACTCGCACCGTAAACGGCACCGTCGACAGCCGCTCATTGCGCTGGAACTGCAGCCAGATGCGGTAGAGACCTGGCTTGGGGAACAGCGCGTGAAACGTGAGGTCCGGCCCGCCGCCTTCGGTGACGGTCGTGCCTTCGAGCATCTCCTCAGGATGCGCGTGCACGTGCTCGGTCATGTCGTCGCTCAGCATCATGGCATGGCCGAAGGCGCCCAGGTAGCGCTGCAGGTTCTTGACCGGCTCGCCGGTTTTCTCATCCACGAATCGAATCGGGATGTCGGTCTCTTCGCCGGAGATCAGCTTGGCCGGTGTCAACGCGAGAGACACCGTTACGCCGTCGGCAGACTTGGTGTAGGACGTGTCGGGCGCCAAAGCAGGGATCGAAGCCGCGAGGTCGCCCTCGAAGCCCGCGGTCGTGAACGGCGTGATGATCATCTGCGGTCCACCGCCGACGGGCATGAAGTCACTAAAGAGCGCCCAGTGCCCAGCGGTGGGAACCGTGTGCTCGATGGTGAAGCTGCCGTCCTTCTCGAGCACGGGGTGCACGTGGGACCACTGCGACATGTCGCGACTGACGATGAACAGGTGGAAGAGCTTGTCATGGACTTCGGCAAAGTCTTTCACCAGCGCGCCGGTGAGCGGGTGATGGATGGCGAGCCGGAACTTGATCTTCTGTCCGGGTTTCGGCGCCCGTGGCTCCATGCTGACGCGCATCGCGTAATCGGCGGTCGCCATCGGGTCGCCAGGCACCAGCTTCATTCCGCAGATGCTGCAAGTACCAGGCTCCGCCTTCACCTCGTTCGGATGCATCGGGCAGATGTATCCGCTGGTCGTCGGCGGCGCATTCGCATCGATCATCGGGCGCGCCGTGCCCGGCATCATCTCCTGACCGGACAGGACGGTTGCTGTCAGCAGGGCGAGCATCAGGAAGCGCATGGGGTGATTCTAACAGGTGCTGAGGTGCTGAGGTGCTGAGGTGCTGTGGTGCTGTGGTGCTGCGGTGCTGAGGTGCTGAGGTGCTGAGGTGCACTCCAGCACTGCAGCACCCGAGCACTTCAGCACTTCAATTCGGCCAAAGCCAACCGAAAGTACCGCCGGTTAGCAGCCCGTAGATCAGCCCGCCGAACATGCCGCGCACCGTTGAGCCCCAATTCTTGCCGCCCCAAATGGAGGCCTGGGGAAGGCCAAGAGCGTAGCCGGTGAAGGCGACGCAGCCCGCCACCTGGAACACCTTCAGGTAATCGGTCCCGGGAGCGAGCGTGGCGCCGGCGACATAACCGGCGACCAGCGACACGATCATCGAGTAGATGAACCACTGGACCAGGCTGCCCGTCATGTTGAACGCGCCGTTGGGCCGCACGGTCATGAACACCACCGGTCCCGCCTTCATCTTCTCCATAAACTCCGGCGTCCCCATGGCCGACATAGACGAGGCGAGTGGCATGCCGTAGTCGCCCGGCGCCAGGTTGAAATTGCGCAGCGCGCTCATGACGCCGTCTTCGTTGGGAACGCGCTTCAAATCGCCCTTATGAAGTGGCGTAGCCATGTGGATGATCGAACTGGCGATGAACACCAGCACGGACGCGACGAGGATGGGAACGATCAACGACAGCACTGAAACCATGAGCGCCCTCCTTGGACGGCCCATCCTATCCCAGTAAATCTGGCCGCCGTCTTCAGAACCCGGCGCGCAGCCGTAACACGTCGTGGACGATGGCTGAAAGATACACAAGACACAGCCCGGTGATGAGCGCCGGTACGAATCGAGGATTATTGGCGGGCGCACGCTGAGCCAGCCGGGCACGGCAACGTGCCCGTAGGCGCTCGGCCCGGCCCTCGTCAGGCGTCAGCACCTGCAGGTGGCTGACGCTGCGCAATAGCGGATCGGTATCGTGGTCCAGCGTCATGTCGGCACCTCCTTCAGCACCGCGAGCGCGGGTTCGTCGGCCTTCAG
This sequence comes from Acidobacteriota bacterium, assembly GCA_031392125.1. Lineage (GTDB taxonomy): Bacteria > Acidobacteriota > Vicinamibacteria > Vicinamibacterales > UBA2999 > 12-FULL-67-14b. The sequence goes on from JANMUX010000242.1 coordinate 9,863, forward strand.
GGTTTGCGCCAGCGCGGCCCGCGCGCGGCTCAGGCGCTGCCGCATGGCCTCAGGGGAGATGCCGCAGATCTCCGCAGCCTCGGCCGGTTTCAGTCCCTCCACCACCACCAGCAGCAAGGCCTCCCTGAAGCTGACCGGCAACGCGCCGAGCGCCGCTTCGATGCGGCGCCCAGTCTCGCCGGCGGCGGCAACCTCAAACGGTGACGGCTGCGGCGAGCCCGACGGCCACAGGCCAATCAGGCCGGCCGTATGCGAGTCTTCGAGCAGGCGCGACCGGCAATAGCTGACGTGAAGATTTCGCGCCACCGTGAACAACCAAGGCCCCAACCGGGTATCGGGACGAAGCTGTGTGGCGCGACCGACCAGGCGCAACCACGTCTCTTCGAGCAAATCCTCGGCGACCTCGCGCCGTCGTGACAGCCGGGCGAGAAAGTTGAACAGCCTCGCATGGAAGCAATCGTAAACGGCATCAAACGCGTCGCGGTCGCCGGCGCGCAGGCGGGCCACGAGAGCCAGCTCGGATTCACGATCCATGCAGGTCATAACGCTCGGGCGGGTAAACCGTGACAACTGTCACGGCCGGTCCGGTGGTGCGTTATATCCCGATTGGAGGCGAGAGACAACATGGAGCCGTTCGACATTCTGAGCAACGCCAGCATCGTTGCGAGACTGAGCATGCTGGTAAGCATCTTCCCGTTGGGGGCGGGCCTGGCCTACGTGCTGCGGCCATCCGAGCACCGGCTGGCGATGATGCGGCCGGTCTCGCTTGCGGGACTGTTCGCGGCGCTGAGCGGCACCACCGTGGGCCTCATCAACGTCCTGCGCGGCATCTGGATGAGCGACGCGGCGGTGGATTGGCGCATCGTCTCAATCGGCGCCGCGGAATCGCTGGTGACGTTGCTACTGGCCTTTGGCTGCCTCACGGTGTCCTGGCTATGTGTCGCGGCCGGATTCTGGGCCACAGAACGGAAGAACAGCTGATCCGCAGCGGTTTTTCCGAGACTCAATCAATGGCCAGTGAGCCCGTATAAATAGCCATGCCGACGACGGCGTCGATGCCGAGTGCGTCGAGGGCATCGATTTCCTGGCGCGTGGTAATGCCGCCGGCGGCCGTGAGCTTGCGCTCGGTGGCACTGGCGACGGCCTTGATGGCGGCCATGTCGGTGCCCTGCATCAGGCCTTCCTTGTCGACGTGCGTGTAGAGGAACTCTTCGCAGTAGCCTTCGAGCAGTTGCACGGCCTGAACGGCGGTCAACGGCAGCACCGTCTTCCAGCCGTGAATGCACACGCGGCCGGCACGCGAGTCGACCGCGGCGATCAGCCGGTGCATTCCGACCGTGTCGGCCAGGGCGCGCGCGAAGTCGTGGTCGATCATCTGAGTCAGGTCGCTGCCATCGCCGCGTCGGAACAGCCCCGAGCCGGCGATCACACCCTGCGCCCCCGCGGCAATCAGCTCTTCGGCCCGCCGGACGCTGCGCACGCCGCCACCGACGCGGCAGGGCAGTTGCGATGCGATCGTTGCCACCAGCGCATCGTTGTTCCCACGTGACATGGCAGCGTCGAGGTCGATCAGCTGCACCTTTGGGAACCTGGCGAACTTCGCGATCCAGCCATCGAGGTCGTCCGACGAAATGGCGAGCTTGTCGCCCTGGACTAGTTGGACAACCTTGCCACCTTGTAAATCGATCGACGGAATCAACATAGATGTTTAACGGGAGTCGGGAGTCGGGAACCGGGGGTCGGGATTAAATTCTTACAGGAATACCGGCGCTGTTCAAATAACGCTTCAATTCTTCCACGCTCTTCTCGTTGAAATGAAAAATCGATGCGGCCAGCGCGGCGTCGGCTCGTCCAGCTCGGAACACGTCGGCGAAGTGTTCGAAGACGCCGGCTCCGCCTGAAGCGATCACCGGGATGTTGACGGCCGACGATACCGCTGCCGTCATCGCGCAGTCGAACCCGGCCTTGGTGCCATCGCGATCGCTCGAGGTCAGCAGAATCTCACCGGCGCCCCGGTCGGTAGCTTCGCGCGCCCATTCCACTGCATCCCGCGGCGTCGCCGCCTGGCCGCTGCGCACGTAGACCGCATAGCGATCGCTTTGCTGCTTGGCATCAATCGCCACGATCACGGCCTGGCTGCCGTAGCGTTTGGCCAGCAGGGTGATCAGTTCAGGCGTCTTCAGCGCCGCGGTGTTCAGGCTCACCTTGTCAGCGCCGGCCTCGATGGCGGCTGCTGCATCGGCCTCGCTGTGAATGCCGCCGCCCACGGCGAGGGGCAGGAAAATCTCTTTCGCCACGGCGGCAATCGTGTGCGCGCGGGCCTGGCGCGCCTCAACGGTGGCGGTGACATCGAGAATCACGATCTCGTCGATGCCTTCCACGTTGTAACGCCGCGCCAGCGCTGCCGGATCGCCGGCGTCGCGCAGGCCCTCGAAGTTCACGCCCTTCACCACCTTGCCGTCGCGCACGTCGAGGCAGGCGATGATTCTCTTAGACAGCATCGCGCAACCAGTTGCTGAGCATGTGGAGTCCCGCCGGTCCCGATTTCTCTGGGTGAAACTGCATACCGGCGACGTTGCCGCGTTCAACCGCGGCGCTGAACGGCCCGCCGTAATCGCAGATCGCCGCGCTGTCGTCGCTGACCGGAGCCGCGTAGGAGTGAGTGAAATATACCTGCGTGCCCGGTGCAATGCCGGCCATCAACTTGCTGGACCGCGGAATCGACAGGCTGTTCCAGCCAACATGCGGCACTTTCTGCCGCTCATTTACGGGAAACGTAAATGTGAAGCAGGTTCCTTTAAACAACCCGAGCCCCGCCACCTCGGGCGCCTCGACGCTGCCCTCGAACAACCACTGCAAGCCGACGCAGATGCCGAGGAGCGGCGTGCCGTCGGCGACGGTCGCCTTGATTGCCGCGCGCCAATCGTCGGTCAACCCGCGCGTGGCGTCGAAGTGGCCAACGCCGGGGACGATGATGCCGTGGGCGCGGCCGAGTTCACCTGGGACCGTCGGCGTCCAGACGTTGGCGCCGATTGCAGCGAGCGCCTTGCGAACCGACGTCAGGTTGCCTGCGCCGTAGTCGACCAGAGCGATCACAGCAGGCCCTTGGTGCTCGGCAGCATGCGCGCCATGCGCTTGTCTTTCGAGCACGCCACGCGCAGCGCCCGCGCGAACGCCTTGAAGCAGGCTTCGATCTTGTGATGATTCGAGCGGCCGTACATGACCTTGAGGTGCACGTTGGCGCGGGCCGCCATGGCAAAACCGTCGAAGAAGTCGTGGACCAGTTCGGTCTGCAGGTCACCGACCAGGCGCACGTTGACCTTGGTATCGATGACGCAGTGAGGCCGGCCGCTCAGGTCGATGGCCGCCACCGCCAGCGTCTCGTCCATTGGCATGACGAAGTAGCCGGCGCGGTTGATGCCGCGCTTGTTGCCAATCGCCGCCAGCACCGCTTCGCCAAGCGCGATGCCGGCATCCTCCACGGTGTGGTGCTGATCGACGTCGAGGTCGCCGGTGGCCTTGACCTTGAGGTCGAAGCCGCCGTGCCGCGCGACCAGGTCGAGCATGTGATCCAGAAAGCGGATGCCCGTGCTGTTCTCGAACTTACCCTTGCCATCGAGCGCCAGCGTGACCTTGATCTGCGTCTCTGCCGTGCGCCGATCGATCACCGCGTTGCGGCTTGCCCGCCGCAACTTGAGCGGAGGTGGAAGCTTTAGCGAAGATGTGCGCACAGGGCCTCCAGCGTCTCAGCAGCGTGGCGGGTGTGCTCGACCACACCCGTGGTCAATCGGAAGCAGTTTGGACACGCCGGATCCTTGGTGCGATCGCGCACGAAGACACCGTTCGCAATCATGCCATCGACCAGCTCGCGCGCGCGGGCGGCCCCGTCGATCAGCACGAAGTTGCCGCCGCTCTTCCAGTAACGAAGGCCCGCACGTTCGCAGGCAGCGTAGACAAGCTCTTTCGATTCGCTGGCCTGGGCCACATACCAGGTTCGAAACCCGGTGTCGGCAATCGCGGCCCGCAGCGCGGCGACAGCGACGACGTTCAGGTTAAACAGCGGCATGGCTCGACGAATAGGTGCGAGTACTGCAGGAGAGGCAATCATGACGCCGACGCGCATACCGGCCAGGCCAAACGCCTTCGAGAACGTGCGGCCGACAATCACGTTCGGATACTCGGCGGCTTCGGCGAGGAAATTTTCACCGAGAAAATCGTGATACGCCTCGTCCACGAACACCAGCGCATGGCCGGCCTCGCGAACGACGCGCCGGATGTCTTCTTTTGGCACCGGCCGCCCGCTCGGGTTGTTCGGGTTGTTCACGTAAACGATGCGCGTGTTGGGGGTGATCGCCTTGAGCACCGCGTCAACCGGATATGCGTAGTCGGGACCGGCCGGCACCGACACGACGCGCGCGCCCATGGCGTGGGCGGTCGCCAGGTAGGGTTCGAACGCCGGTTGCGCCACCACGACTTCGGCAGTGCCCGACATCACGGTCGGCGGCGCGCCTTGTTCGACCAGAGCCTCGGGCGTTCGGTGGCCCAGGTAGGCGATCGCCGCGAGCAGAATGCCCTCGTCCAGACCGTTGGTCAGCACAATCCGGTCGGCGTCAACGCCCAGAAACGCGGCGGTTTCCAGGATGGCATCGCGGAAGTCGGGATAGGTGGCGAGCTGCTGCGCGTCGAACGCACGGACCGCCTCGACAACCTTGGGCGAGCAGCCGCCGGTGTTCTCGTTGAGGTGCAGTCGAAGGCCGGGACCGAGGTCGGGAACGCCTTGAATGGTGGTCATTGCTTGATCCTGCCGGGAGTTGGGCGTCGGGAAGCGGGAGTCGGGAATCGAGCTTCAATCGAGCGGGCGTGACCTTCAAGGCCCTCGGCGCGCGCGAGCGTCGTGACCGTGTCGGCAATGCTGGCCAGCCCGCGCCTGGTCATTCGTTGGACGGAGACCAGCTTCACAAAGTCAGCAGCGTTCAACCCACCACGGTAACGGGCGGCGCCGGCCGTTGGCAGCACGTGATTCGAGCCGATGGCGTAATCGCCAGCCACCTGCGCCGTCCACGCGCCGACGAACACTGCTCCCGCGTTCCACACTTTCCGAGCCAGGGCCTCGCTTCCCACCACCAGGTGTTCCGATGCCGCCTGGTTGGCCAGCATCATCGCTTCGCTCATGTCACGGCACACGATGATGCCGCCGTGTGCCTCGAGCGACTGCAGCGCCGGACCGATGTCGGGCATCTGCGCTGCCACCTCGCGAGCTACCTGTTCCGCCAGGCGGCGGTTCCACGTGATGAACACCGCGCGCGCGTCGGGATCGTGTTCGGCCTGCGCGATCAGGTCGGCGGCGATCGCATTGGCAGGGCCCGAACCGGTGACAATCAGGATTTCCGTCGGACCGGCGTAGAAGTCGATGCCGCAATCGGTGGAGACCAGGGATTTGGCGGCCGACACCCATCGGTTGCCGGGCCCGACAATCTTGTCCACGCGCGGCACCGTGCGCGTGCCGTAGGCCATGGCGGCAATCGCGTGGGCGCCGCCGACCTGGAAGAGGCGATCGACCCCGGCTTCAAGCGCGGCCGCAAACACCGCGGCATCTGGCCGCGGACAGGCGACGATCACTTCCGGCACACCTGCGGCCCGGGCCGGAATCGCCGACATCAGCAAAGACGAGGGCAGGGGATAGCGGCCGGCGGGCACATAGCAACCCACCCGCGACAGCGGGATCACGCGCTGCTCGACGCTGATGCCGGCACCAACCGTCTTGCGCCAGCCCTTCGGCACCTGTGCCAACGCGACCGCGCGGATGTTGGCGGCCGCGCGCTTGATGGCCGTGCGCACCACGGGCGCCAGCGTCCGGGCTTGCGCCTGCCAGACGCGCCGTGGCACCTCGATGGCGCCCTGCAGCCCGTCGAGCTCGCGCGCGTACTTCCGGAGCGCCGTGTCTCCGCCCGCCCGGACTCGTTCGACGATGACGCCGGCCCGCGTCTCGGTGACCTTGTCACGGATGCGCGTGGCCGACAGCAGACTGGCGACGGCCCGACGATCAGTTGATGTGACAATTCTCATGGATCAAAAATGCAAACACGAAGATCACGAAGACCACGAAGTAATTTTTCGGCTATGGTTCGTGGTCTTCGCATTAGCTCAAATGACAATCTTGTTTAACGGGTATTCAACGATACCCTGCCCACCGGCCGCCTTCAGGCGCGGAATCAGGTCGCGGGCCACCTTCTCCTCGAGAATCGTGTTGATGGCGACCCACTCGGGATCGCTCAGCGACGACACAGTCGGGCGCTGCAGGGCAGGCAGCAGCGAGATCAGCTTCTCGAGATCGGTGCGCTTGGCATTGAGCATCAATCCCACCCGTCCCTGCGCATCGATGGCGGCTTTCAGCAGCAATGCGAGGTTCTCGATCTTGGTCTTCTTCCAGCCGTCGGCCATCGCCGGCTGGTTGGCGATCAGCTGCGTATTGGATTCCATGATGGTTTCGAGAATGCGCAGGCGGTTGGCTCGCAGTGTTGACCCGGTTTCAGTGGCTTCGACAATCGCGTCGGCGAGCACCGGCGGCTTTACTTCGGTCGCGCCCCACGAGAACTCGACATCGACGTCGAGGCCCTTGGTCGTAAAGTAGTTCTTGGTCACGCGCACCAGTTCGGTGGCAATGCGCTTGCCGTTGAGGTCGGCCACCGTCTTGAACGGTGAATCCTCGGGGGCGGCCAGCACCCACTTCACCTTGCCGAAGCTTTGCTTGGCGTAGACCAGGTCGCAAATGCGCGCGAGGGGCGTTTGCTCGGGATGGCCAATCTCGTGTTCGGCAATCCAGTCCTGGCCGGTGAGGCCGGCGTCGAGCACCCCGTCGGCAACGTAGCGCGCCATCTCTTGCGCGCGGATCAGCATGCACTCGATGTCAGGATCGTCGATCGACGGAAAGTACGATCGCGAATCAACGCGCATCTGGTAGCCGGCGCGTTGGAACAGTTGGATGGTCGCGTCCTGCAGCGACCCCTTCGGAATTCCCAGTTTCAGTTTCATCGCGTCCCCTTCTGTCCGACTTCCGGTTCCCGCTTCCCGGCTCCCGGTAGCTCCGTGTAGAAACACGTGCGCTCGCCGGTGTGGCAGACGTTCCCGTCGCCCTCGCGCGTGACCTTGATCAGCACGGTGTCC
>JANMUX010000246.1:0-3991 GCA_031392125.1 Acidobacteriota bacterium
ATTACGCCGCGCACCAAGGTGCTGCACTTCTGCCACATTACCAACCTGACCGGGCAGATCTTCCCGGTGCAGAACATCTCGCGCATGGCCCGCGCCCGCGGCATCACCACGATCGTCGATGGCGCGCACGCGGTGGCGCACTTCCCGTTCAAGCTGCGCGACCTCGAGATGGATTACTACGGCACCAGCCTGCACAAGTGGCTGCTGGCGCCGACCGGCACGGGGTTCCTGTATGTCCGCAAGGACCGCATCGCCAAGACCTGGCCGCTGCAGGCCGCGCCCGAGCGCAATGAGAACGACATCCGGAAGTTCGAGGAGATCGGCACGTCGCCTGCGGCGACCAAGGCCGCCATCAACGAGGCACTCGCGTTTCACCAGGCGATCGGCACCGAGCGAGTGGCCGCGCGCCTGCGCTACCTGACGCTGCGTTGGGCGAACAAGCTCAAGCCCAACCCGCGCGTCGTCTTTCACACCGCCCTCGACCAGGTCTACGGGGTGTGCTGCGTCGGCATCAAGGACATTCCGGCGCCGAAGATCAACGCCTTCATGTGGGACAAATACCGCATCGTCACGACGGCGATCACCCGCCCCGAGTACAACGGCATTCGGGTCACGCCGAACATCTACACGCCGCTCGAGGAGATCGACACCTTTGTCGCGGCGATGGAAGACCTGCTCAAGAACGGCGTGCCCGCGGCGTGACCCCCGCGCAGCAGCAGGCGCTTGATGAGTTCCGTCGGCTGCGAGGGACCGAGCCGTTCGGTCCCTTTGTCGCCCTGCTCAAGAGTCCCGAACTCCTGAACAAGGTCAGCGCCCTGGGCGAATACCTTCGCTACCGCAGCGCGCTACCGCCGCGGCTGAGCGAGTTCGTCATCCTGATCACCGCGGCTCACTGGCAGCAACAGTACGAGTGGGACTTGCACGCGCCCATCGCGCTGAAGGCGGGAGTGGCGCAGGCCACGCTCGATTCCCTGACTGCCAGAGAGCGCCCCGGCAGCCTGACCGAACCGGAAGCCGCCCTCTACGATTTGTGCCGGGCCGTTCACGAGCGGACCCGCCAGACCGACGCGAGCTACACCCGGGCAGTGCAGGCCGTAGGTGAGCAGGGGGTGATCGACGCCATCGGCATCTGCGGGTACTACGCACTGCTGGCGATGGTGCTGAACACCCACCCGGCGACCGACGCATGAGCGCCACGTCACTAAATATGGCTGAGCTTGTCGATCCGGGCCCTCCCCGTGCGACGTGTGGGTAGAGGCGCCGATGGACGGCGGCTGGAGTGGAGACACCAATGAAGTTCATGCTGCATATGAATGTGCCCAAGGGCCCTTATCAAATGACCGGGTGGTCGCCCGACGACATAAAGGCGATGGTCGCGTTCATGCACGAGTTCAATAAGGGCCTGACCGCGGCCGGCAAACTCGTGTCTGTCGGGGGCCTGGTCGGACCCGATCAGGCGCGCCTTGTTCGCTCCGGCGACGATGGGCGACCGGTGGTGACCGATGGTCCGTTCGCCGAGACAAAGGAGTTTATCGCCGGCTATTGGATTGTCGAGGTCGCGCATGCAGACGAGGCGTATGCCATCGCGGCGAAGGCTTCCGCCTGCCCCGGTCCGGGCGGCAAGCCGCTGAACATGCCGATCGAAGTGCGCGAGGTCGGCGAGGCGCCGACGGCTGACTGAGGCCGGCGCAGGGAGCCACACCATGACCGCCATCCATCGCCAGGTCGAATCCGCGCGCTCGGGCAGGCTCGCGCGCGTGGTCGCGCGAATGGTGTCGAGCTGGGCGGTACTCGGCGACCCGCAGATCACCAAGGGCTACTGCCTGCTTTTGCCAGATCCCGTTGTGCCGGACCTGAACGCGCTGACGGGAGCCGCGCGCCGGCAGTTCCTCGACGACATGGCGGCATTGGGGGATGCTGTGCTCGCTGTCACCGGCGCCGAGCGCATTAACTACGAGATTCTCGGTAATGTGGAACCCGCCCTGCACGCGCACGTGATCCCACGGTATGCAACCGAGGACCCCGGGCTGCGGACGAAGCCCGTGTGGCTGCACGACTGGGCCACGGCTGCGGCCTTCGATGCGGCCGCGCATCATGACCTGGCGTCCAGGATTGCCGCACGCTTGAGATGACTACTGGCGGTCGAAGTAGTTAACGAGCTTCATTCCCAACCCACCGATGCGGTCCTCCGCCTCGGCGTACGACCCTTGGACGCCGCTTGCGAAGAACGACACAACGATCGGCCCTGACCGCGCGTAGATGATGCCGACGTCGTTCGCGATGGTGCCGCCATCACCGGTCTTGTGCCCCACTGGCACATCGATGAAGTGGGGCAGCCGGCGCGACCCCAGTTGCTGGCGGCGAAGCGCCTGCAGCATGGCGTCGCAACTACTCTTCGACGCGGCGGTGCCGCGCTCGATGCTCTCGAGCAATCGCGCGGTCTCCCGCGGCGTCATGCTGCCCAGCCAGAACTTTCGATCGGTCGCGGTGCGCGCGTTGCGCTCGCGAGCCAGCCGCTGGCGATTCGCGGGATCGCGAACCGCGGAGAGCCAAGTTGCTCTCGGACCCGTGAACAGGTCGCCATACCGCGCGAACAGCGGGTTGCTGTCAGAGGCATACATCAAACCCGTGGTTTCCTCAGCCGTGAGGCTGACAAATGCCGGATCGAGCATCGCCAGGAGATCGCGGCGATAGTCGTGCGGCCGCCCATACGAGATCAGCTTGGGATAGCCGCTCTCGGCCAGCCATTTCGTCACGGCACCCGGCCCGCCAATCTTCATCAGGACGATGTCGGTGGCGGTGTTGTCGCTGGTGATGATCATCTCGGTGATGGCATCGCGGAGTGTGGGCTGCAATCCGGCGTCGTGATACTGAAACACGCCGGTGCCATGCCGCAGATGCGCGCGGGTCAGCGTGATGCGCTCGTCGAGGTCCAACTCTTTGCGGTCGGCCATCTGGTAGGCGCGGACCATGAACGGCAACTTGATCACGCTGGCAGTAGAGAAGTCCTGGTCCGACCGCACGCCGGCTTCCTCACCGGTAGTCAAATGCTTGACGTGCACGCCGGCAGTGGCTGGGAACGCCGCCAGCTCCGCATCAAGCAGGGACTGCAGCCCAGGTTTCTGTGCGCTCGGTTGACCAGCCAGAAAGCCGAGGACGATCAGGGGCAACATCATCGAGCGCATGACGCGACAGTAGCCGCTGAACGGCGCCTGCGTAAAGTCTGTTGTGCGACCGCGTGTCTACGCCTCCCCGCGACCGTTAGAACAGGTAGCTGCCCTTGGCGACTGTTGCGTCGGCGAGCCGCCGGCGCATGGCCACGGTGTTCAGCGGCGTGACCTTCATCAGCCGGCGTAGCGCCGCCAGCTGCGTGCGCAGGGTGTCGCCCTCGGCCATGGCGGCCAGGCAGCTGCGAGCGGCCAGTTCAATCCGGCCGGCCGCCTCGTTGGTAGTGACGCGAGCAGCGTCCGCGTGCGCTTCGGCGTTGGGCAGCTTGCGGGCGGCGGCGTCCTGGGCGCGCAGTACCGCGCTTTCGGCAGTGTAGGTGTCGATCAGGATGTCGGCGAGATAGCTGAGCACTTCCTGTTCCTGCTCCAGTTTCATGCCGTATCTCTGCATGGCGGTTCCCGCGACCAGCAGCGTGACCTTCTTGAAGATGCCGCAGGCGCGCGCCTCGTCGATCAGCGGCTCGTCCGAGGCTTCCGGCATGGCCATCGACGGACTCATGATCTCGTCCTGCAACTGCTTGGCGGCCGCCAGCAGCGGTAGCTCGCCTTTGAGCGCCTTCTTCATCAACATGCCCGGAATCAGCAGGCGGTTGATCTCGTTGGTGCCCTCGAAGATGCGATTGACACGCGCATCCCGGTAGTGGCCCTCGGCGGGGTAGTCATGTACGAAGCCGTTGCCGCCGTGAATCTGCAGGTTCTCGTCAATCACGTAGTCCACGGTCTCGCTGCCAAGCACCTTGGCAATCGACGCTTCCACCGCGAAC
>JANMUX010000280.1:0-4108 GCA_031392125.1 Acidobacteriota bacterium
AGCCGCTCGATGTCAACGGGCTGATCAGCGACATGACCGGCATGCTTGGCCGCTTGATTGGGGAAGACATCCAGATCGCCCTCTCGCTCGCGCCCAATCTGAGTTCGGTCGTGGCCGACCGCAGCCAGCTGGAACAGGTCGTGATGAACCTGGTGGTCAATTCGAGGGACGCGATGCCCAACGGTGGCAGCGTCACGATCGAGACCGCCGATGTCGAACTGGAAAATTCCTCGTTCTATGAAGAAGGAATCATGCAGGGGTCCTACGTGATGGTCGCCGTCACCGACACCGGCACTGGCATGTCCGCGGAAACCCGCCGGCACCTGTTCGAACCGTTTTTTACTACCAAGGAACTCGGCAAGGGCACCGGCCTTGGCCTATCCACCACCTACGGCATCGTCAAACAGAGCAAAGGCTACATCTGGGTCTACAGCGAACCGGGGCAGGGTACCACTTTCAAGGTCTACTTGCCCCGCGCGGGCGCTGATGCGGCGGTTCACGACCGCGAGCCAGGAGTGCCCGGGCTGGACGCGGGGCAGCCAACAACCGTGTTGCTGGTGGAAGACGAATCGGCCGTCCGGGAATTCACGAAGCGGCTGCTTGAGAACGCCGGGTACCGGGTACTGGAGGCGTCCAGCGGACCGGAGGCAGAGGCGTTATTCTCCGCTCGTAACGGCGCGATCGACCTGTTGTTGAGCGACGTCGTCATGCCCGGCTACGGTGGACTGGAGCTACTCACCCGGCTGCAGGCGCACACCCCTGCCCTGCGGGTGCTGTTCATGTCCGGTTACACCGAACAGACCGCTGCCCGCAAGGCGGGCATTGCCCGCGGCTTGCCCTTTCTGCAAAAACCATTCACGGCCGCTGAACTGAGACGACAGGTGCGCGATGCGTTGGACCGATAGGGCGCTGGTGGCGCGAAGCGCAGCCCGGGGCGGCGAACGCAACTGACGACTGGAGGACGATTGTGAGTTCGGTGCTAATCGTTGACGACGAAAGCGGAATTCGGGAACTGCTGGCTCGCTGGACGTCGGCGGCGGGCTATTCCATCAGCGAGGCGCCCGACGCCGAAACGGCGCTCGCCCAGATGTCGAGAGAGGCGGCGGACGTGGTGTTGTGTGACATCGAGATGCCAGGACATGGCGGCTTGTGGCTGGCCGAGCAACTACGCGAGCGCTATCCGAACACAGCGATCGTCCTGGCCACCGCAGTGGACTCGGTGCCGCCCACAACCAGCTTCAAGCCCGGCATTGTCGAGTACCTGGTGAAGCCGTTCGCACGCGACCTGGTGCTAAACGCTGTGTCGCAAGGTCTCGCGTGGCGTGCGGCGGCTATTGCCCGCGGACCCGCAACGCCCGCCGATCCAGATGCCGTGGCGAAATGGCTCGATTCGACCACCGAGGACCACTAACCGGCGGGCTCACGTGAACTCGAGCAGCGGACGGCAGATCAGAAGCTGAACTTCGCCGCCAGCTGCATCACGCGCGGCTGGTAGGCATTCAACAAGCTTTGTCGCGGCTGGCCGAAGGTGGTCGAGTTCAACTGGCCGTTGTAGGCGCCGTAGTTGGCGTGGTTGGTCAGGTTGAACACCTCGAGGATGCCGGTCAGCTTCATGCCGCCCGGCAGGTTGATGTCCTTCGAAGCCCGCACGTCGATACGGTGCAACGGCAACCCCTGCAGCGCGTTCCTTGGCGCAACCTGACCCGGGCCAATCGAGTCGGGGCCGTCGAACCGATCGCGCACCGAGATGATCTCGCTATTGGTCGGTGAAGTGGCGACCGATGCGGGAACCGCAATCGCCGTTACTCCCGAATTCAGGCGCGTCGTGCCAGTGTGTCCGTAGGGATTGAGCGCCACGGTGGTCGCGTAGTAGTTGCCGGAGCCGAACAGGTAGGCACCAGACACCGAGATGTCGTACGGCAGGCGCCAGATGCCGTTGAAGCGGAGAGTGTGCCGCTGAAACTCCGTGGATCTCGCCCATTCCGCATCGGCATCGAACGGGTTGTTGCCCTGGTATTGGAAGTTAGTGGTGTCGTCGTTGGCAAACAGCATGTAGGTGTAGGTCATCCCTGCCTGCCAGTTGTTGCGGTAGCGGCGTGTGATGCCGCTTGAGATGGCTGCATAGTCGGCGCTGCCATTCGATTCGAGCCACTGGATCTGCCCGTAGGCGGGATCCGGCCTGCCCTGCGCGGGATTGCGGTTATAGCCCGTCGCGGGATTGAAGAACAGGTTCGGGTCGCGCTGGCGGGCGAAGTTGTAGCCCTTCCAGTGCGTCAGGTCGGCCTCGATGCCCAGCTGCGGACCGAGCTGCCCCTGGAAGCCGACGATGCTCTGCCAGGTCGACGGCATCTGGTAATCGTGCGCAATCACGCGAGGCCCCTGAGCGGGCAGCGGCACGCGGCCGGCAACGATGTCGGCTTGCGTGACACCGCGCGTCGGGTCTGCGAGGAACCCGGGACGGCCGTCATTGGGGAACGAGTTCACCAGGATGCGCTCGCCGTTGAACGACTGGATGCTGAACGTCGTGTTCGAGTCGGGGATGCTGTAGTACAGGCCGCTGCCGCCGCGGATGACCCACGTCCCGTTGCCGCCCACGTTCCAGGTGAAGCCGCCGCGCGGCGCGACGCTGCCGATGTCGCGCAGGTTGTTCGGGTAGAGCAAGTCACCGCCCTGCAGATCGATGTCGGAGTACTGCGACGCGCCACCGGCCGGATTGAACTTGGCTTGCGTCGTGATCAGCGGCGGATCAAGCGCGCCCCAGTCGGCATCCCACCGGACGCCGTAGTTGACGGTGAACGAATCGCTCATGCGCCAGGTGTCGCCAAACCACACCGCCCACGTCGGCCGCGGAATGTCGATGGTCCAGTCGCCGAAGTTCTGGTCGAAGCGCTGAATCGTCGAGTCGAGGCCGGAGAGGTCCCAGCGTGACGGGTCGTCCCACGCATCGAACGGAATGCGGCGGGCGATGTCGGCGGGGATCGAGTTGAAGATGAACTCGCCGCGCGAGAGCAGTTCCCAGCTGCCGGTGTCGTGCCAGCGCAGGAACTCGCCGCCAATCTTCGAGTCGTGACGACCCCAGGTCTTGGAGAGGTCGTAGCGCACGCTGACGGTGTTCTGGAAGAACTCCTGCGGGTAGTTGCGGCGCTGGCCAATGGTCAGCCCCGGGAACACGTAGTTGGGGGTGGTGGCGAGCTTGGTGGAGGCCAGCTGGTTCTGCCAATCGAAGTGCGTGTAACCCAGCTTGATTTCCTGCAGGGTGGTGTTGTTCAACACCTTGGCCCAGGTGCCGACGACGTTGATGGCGGTGCGGTAGCGGGCGGCGGCCTGCGACGGATGCTCGGTGCCGGCGACCTGCGTGAAGTCGTTACCCCAGTCCCAGTAGGACGCGCGCACGGTGAAGTGGTCAGTCGGGCGCGCCTGCCAGTCGCCGCGGCCAAGAAAGCTGTTCTGAATCAGCTTGGTATCGAAGCTGAACGACTGCCCCGGCAGCGCCGCAGGCGCCGCGAGAATGGTGTTCGGCTCGTTCTCGCGCTCGAGCGAGAGGAAGAAGTGCGCCTTGTCCTTGATCACGGGGCCACCGAACGCGGCACCAATCTGCCGGTTGGCATAGGGCAGGACGCGATTAGCGATGAAGTCTTTGGCGTTCCACTCGTCGTCGCGGAAGTAGCCGTAGACGCTGCCGTCGTAGTTGTTGGTGCCCGAGCGCGAGATCGCCTGCACCTGGATGCCGAGCGAGCGGCCCTGCGTGATGTCGAACAGGTTGGTGACGACCTGGAACTCGGCAATGGCTTCGCGGCTGAACTTCGGTTGGCCAAAGCCCGACCCGGCGACCTGCTGCGTAATCTCCTGGCCGTCGAGGTTGAGCTGGAACTGCCGGTCGCGCACGCCGGGTGTGGTGTCAACCGCGTTGGCGGTAATGCCCTTCACCTGCATTGCCAGCTCCATCCAGTTGCGGCCCTGCAGCGGCAATTCTTCCATCTGGCGGCGGTCGACGTTGCCCGCGACCTGGGTCGAACTGACATCCACCAACGGCGCCTCACCCGTGACGGTCAGCGTTTCCGACAGCGACGCCACCTGCATGGCGAACGGCAGCGACCGGTTCTGGCCG
>JANMUX010000329.1:0-4278 GCA_031392125.1 Acidobacteriota bacterium
ATGCCGGCAATCACGGCGAGCACGAAGAAATACGGCACACCCATCAAGCCGAGCCCGATCGCCGAAGTAACGCCGATGATCAGCCCCAGCAGCATCTGGCCTCCCAGCCACGCGCTGATCTTGCCGGCTGCCAACTCGCACACCTCGGTGACGCGGCGCCGCTCCGACTTGGGGAACAGGCGAACGAACACGCCGAACACGTCCTTGGCATCGACCAACAGGTAAAACGTCAACAGCAGAATAGTGACGAGACCGAAAATGCCGCCGACAAATCCCCACACCGCAACCAGCACTGTGGTGACGGCGTCACCGCCACCGGCCGGAGCCTGCTGCAGCATTTCCTTGTAAGAGGTTCCGGCGGAGATCAAACCCCATTGCTCCAACTTCGCTTGCAGCAGGTCGAGTCTATCGGGCAGTTCCTTCCAGAACTGCTGGCCCTGTTGCACCAAGGTCGGCACGGTCGCCCAGCCAAGGGCCGCGATCGAGCCCAACACGGTCGCGTAGATCACCAGAATAGCCGCCGGGCGCGGCAGCCGCCGTTTGCCGATGCGTAACCAGCTTTGTCGTTCAATCATCGCGACGAGCGGCGCCAGGCCGGTCGCAAACAGCGCGCTGATGTAGATCAGCAAGATTTGTGCGCGGACCAGGTACAACGCCCACATCAGCATGACGCCGATGGCGGTCATCAGCACCGCGTAGCGGACAATCGAGCGCGAGGAATCAGGCGCCACAGAACTCCTTGGTGAACTCCGCCACGTCGTCGTAGATGGCGCCAAGTTCCTTGGGCGTGGCCAGGAACACGATGCGGAAGAAGCCGTCCTCGGGCGCCGTGCCGAAGCCGGAACCGTAGACGCACAAAATGCCCTTGGCGCGGAGCAGGCCGAGCACGAAGTCGACGTCGGTCTTGCCCTTGGGCAGTTCGACCTTCGGCATGGCGTAGAAGGCGCCGCGCGGCGCCACACACGACATGCCGGGAATGGCGTTCATGCGCGCCGTGGTCAGCTCGGCGCGCTCGCGCAACTGCTGGCGGAACGACACTTGGTGCGATCGATCGCCGGTGAGCGCTGCGGTCACGGCGAACTGCATGGGCCCTGGACTGCACAAGCGCCCATCGGCGAGCTTCTTGATCGCGGCCAACGCGGCATCGAGACGCGACGACGACCCTACGGCCATCCATCCGGCGCGCCAGCCCGGCGCAAGATAGGCCTTCGACAAGCTTGAATACGAAATGATCGGTGCGTGGTTGTCGAGGGCGGCCATTGGCGGCACGGCGCCGTCGTAGGCAAGGTCGCCGTAAACTTCGTCGGCGAGGATGACCAGGCCGTGCTCTTCGGCCAGCGCAATGAGCGCGCGCCGCACCGACTCCGGATAGATCGCGCCGGTCGGGTTGTTGGGATCGATCACGACCAGCGCCCGCGTCTTGGGATTGATCAGGCTGCGGATGTGATCGAGGTCGGGCAGCCACTCGCGGGTGTGATCGGTTCGGTAGTACGCGGGCTGCGCGCCGATCTTCGCAAGCACCGCCGTGTAGAGGGGGTAGGTGGGAGACGGCACCAGCACTTCTTCGCCTTCATCAACAATGCCGGTCAGCGCCAGCTCAATACCTTCAGACGTACCCGAGGTGATGAGAATTCGATCGGCCGAGACATTCACCCCTCGCGCGACGAAGTCGGCTGCCGCGGCTTCGCGTGCCGCGGCAATACCCGGAGACGGCGTGTAGCCGTTATGCCCATCGCGCATGGCCTTGGCAACCGCCTCGATCAGGTGCGGCGGTGTGAGAAAGCCGAATTGATTCGGGTCGCCGATGTTCAGGTAGCGCACCGCCATCCCGGTTTGCTCGACCTTTTTTGCCTCGGTCACGATGTTACGAATGGCGTAGGTAAAGCGATCGACGCGTTTGGCAGTGCGGATCGGCGCGGAAGTGGCTGGCATGAGGCACGATTTTACCTCTCGGGTGCCATGTAATTGCTACATGGTTACATTCCTTGGGCACCTCGCCCACCTCGACCTTATAGCTTAAAATGCTGAATACAAATGATTTATAAGTTTGGCAAGGAACGTGGATATAGAGCGGGCATGCGGCGGTTCCTCCTAGCCTTCGCGATGCTGACCCAACCACTTGCAGGCTGGGCGCAGGAGGCTGCCGACAAGCAGGCGACGTTTCGTTCGGGTGTTGATCTAGTCACGGTGAGCGCGACGGTGCGCGACAACAAAGGGAAGCTCGTGACCAATCTCAACAAGCAGGACTTCGAAGTGATCGACCGCGGCGAACGCCGCGTGATCAGCGAGTTCCGCTCTGAGCGAGCGCCTTTAAGCCTGGCGATTCTGTTCGACGTTAGCGGCAGCATGGATATCGCGGCTCGCGCGACCGCTGCCAAATTTGCGGCCTTTCATTTGTTGTCCTCGTTGGACGAAGGCCGCGACGAAGCCGGGCTGTTTGCGTTTGACAGCCGGCTACGCGAGGTGGCCCCGTTCACGGTCGATACGCGTGCCCTTAAGGGTGCGCTGGGGGAGGTCGATCCGTTCGGGGCCACCTCGTTACATGACGCGATTTCAGCGGCGGCCGAACGGGTGGCCGCCCGGCCGGCCGCCCGCCGTGCAGTGGTGGTGCTGACGGACGGCATCGACACGTCGAGCCAGTTGACGCCGGCCCAAGTGTCTGCCAAGGCGGCAGCCATCGACGTGCCCGTCTACATCATCGCCGTGGTGTTGCCCATCGACGACCCGGGCTCGGACCGCGCGACCCCGAGCTCAAAGCTGCAGGCACCCGCGTCGGTTGGCACCATTGAAGATCTCGCGCGCTGGACCGGCGGTGCACTGCACTACAGCAGTTCATCGGCCGCGGCCTTCAAGGCCGCTCGCGCGGTGATCGATGAACTGCGCCACCTCTATTTGATCGCATTCGAGCCCGGCACAGCTCCCGGGTGGCACCCGCTCGAGATTCGGACGTCGCAGAAGGATTTTGTTGTGCGGACCCGTGGCGGATACGTCGCCGGGCCTGGCAGTCGATAGTGGCAATCGTAAATAACTCTGTATAAGGAGATGAGTATGCGTAACTCCCTGTTTATCGTCGGTGTTTTCGCGGTGGCGCTCGGCGTCGCGCCAGCGTGCGCCACGAAGAAGTTCGTGCGCACGTCGGTTGGTGAAGTGAACGACAAGGTCGGCACCATGGGCAAGTCGCTCGAAGAAACCCAGGAGCGCGTCCGAACCGCCGAAGGCCGTATTGGCGAAGTGGACTCGAAGGCTGGAATGGCAGCTGACGCCGCCTCGAAGGCCAACGCCGCGGCCGCCGAGGCCGCTAACCGCGCGACCGAAGTCGGCACGACTGCCGAGAAGCGCGCGGCCGGCATCGAAGCCGAGACCCGCAAGCTGATCTTCGAAACCGTACTCAGCGAAGACCGCGGACAGTTCAAGCTCGGCAAGGCTGAACTGCCGGAAGACGCGACCGCCGCCATCGACACGATGGTGAACACGCTCAAGGCCGACAAGAAGGCCGTCTGGGTGGAAATCGAAGGCCACACCGACAACGTCGGCGACGCGAAGTACAACGAGTCGCTCGGCATGATGCGCGCCGAAGCCGTGAAGCGCTATCTCTATGAGAAGCACCAGGTGCCGCTGCACAAGATCAACGTGATCAGCTACGGCGAACAGAAGCCGGTGGCGCCGAACAAGACCCGCGACGGTCGCGCGCAGAACCGCCGCGTCGTGATCAAGGTTCTTGCGTAAGCACTTCGCTCGACCCCCGCCGGGAACCACTTCCCGGCGGGTCTACCTCGTTCTGAGGTACACTTTTCCCGCCTGATGAAGCTTAGCGTCGTCATGCCTGCGTACAACGAGCAGGCCACCATCCGCACCATCGTCGCGCGCGTGCTTGCCGTGGATCTCGGTCCCGTCGAGAAGGAACTCGTGATCATCGACGATGGCTCGAAGGATGGGACGCGGGACATCCTGAAAGAACTGGATGGCAAGGCCGGTGTGCGCGTGTTGTTTCAGCCGCACAACCAAGGTAAGGGCGCCGCCGTCTGGCGCGGCATTCGCGAATCGACCGGCGACATGGTGATTATCCAGGACGCCGACCTCGAATACGACCCAAACGAATATCCCGTTCTGATCCGGCCCATCCTCGATGGCCAGGCCGATGTCGTCTACGGCTCGCGGTTTCTCGGCCACGCGCGCGGTCATCGCGTGCTCTACTTCTGGCACTCGGTCGGCAACAAGTTGCTGACGCTGCTCTCCAACGCGATCACGGACCTGAACCTCACCGACATGGAGACCTGC
>JANMUX010000367.1:0-6792 GCA_031392125.1 Acidobacteriota bacterium
GCGGCGTACGCCTGCGGCGCGTCCGGAAACCGATCGGCCGCCCGGCTCAACGTGTTGACCGCAGCATCTTCGCGACCAGCCCTGGCCTGGGCCAGGCCGACGGCCACCAGCCGATCGGCGCGCGCCACGTCGAGGACAGCCAGCGCTTCCAATTCGTTGATGGCCTTGGTGTGGTCGCCTTCCAGACCGTACACTTCGGCCAGTGCCTCGCGGGCGGCGGTCTGGCTGGCCGGCGAGCGGCGGGCCGCCTCTTCCAACGACCGGCGCGCCGCAGGCAGCTTGTTCTGATCGCGAAGGACCAGCCCCATCACGTAGTGCGCGTCGCCGAGCGCCGGGTCGAGCTTGAGTGCCTGCTGCAACGCCGACACGGCCGCCTCCACCTGCCCGGCACGGTAGCGCGACAGTCCTAACTTGTAATGGATCCGCGCGTTCCGCTCGTCGAGGGCAATGTAAGCCTCGTAGCGCTCGACCGCGCGCTGCGAGCGGTCGAGCGACGTGTTCACGTCGCCCAGCAGTTCGATGGCCAGCAAGGCGCTCGGGTCAAGCTCGACGGCCTCGCGCAGGTCGCGCAGGGCTGCCTCGAATTCCTCCTGGTTTTGATAAACCGCACCACGCTTCAAGTGCCCGAGCATGGAATCGGGCTTGAGGGCGATGGCCCCCGAATAGGCCTCAATCGCTTGAAAATGGCGCTCGGCGGCGACAGCCTGGTCGCCGTCGGCGATCAGGCGTTCGAACTCGCGCTCGTTGGCCAGGGCAGAGTAGGCCAGGGCGCCAGCCACGCCAGCCAGGGCCACGAACACCACCGCCACCAAGGTTCGGCGCACGGAAGTGATGGTAGCAAAAGGGAGGGAACTTTCGGGACCGGCCGGGTTCTAACCTTGATACACTGACTATGGGCTTTCGAATTGTCGCCGATTCCGTCATGAAAGACGCCGGGGCACTCGGTTGGGCTGATGTCGGCAACCGCGAGGCGGCGCTCATTGAGCGTTGCGCCGCGGGAGATCAGGCTGCGTGCGCCGAATTGGTATCCGGTCACGAGCGCATGGTCTACCAACTGGCCCTGCACCTGCTCGGTGATCGCGACGAAGCCCTGGACCTGTCCCAGGAGGTCTTCTTCAGCGTGTTCCGCACCATCGGACACTTCCGCGGACAGTCCGCCCTCAAAACCTGGATCTACCGCATCGTCATTAACCAGGCCCGCAACCGCCAACGCTGGTGGCGGCGCCGCCACAAGTCTGATCTCGTCTCGCTCGATCAGCATGTGGCCGCACACGGGGACTTGCGCCAGCCAGGCGAGCACACCTCGCCCGACCGCGCCTACGCCCGCAAAGAGCTGGCCGAGAAATTGTGGACGGCGCTCGATCGCCTGCCGTTCGACCAGCGCACCGTGATCGTCCTGCGGGAGATCGACGGGCTGAGCTACGACGAGATTGCCTTCTCGCTGGGGGTGGCCGTCGGCACGGTCAAGTCGCGACTGACGCGGGCCCGCCAGATCCTGCGCCAACAACTCCAGGGGGTGCGCGTATGATGCACGAACATTCGTGCGCCGACGTGCGCATGCGTCTTGAAGCGTTCTATGACGGCGAAGTGCCGTTCCCCGAACGCCTCGCTATCCAGAACCATCTTTCCGAGTGCGTGGCCTGCAGCCTCGAGGCTGAAGAGATTACCGCGCTCGGCTCGACGCTGCGCGTGATGGCCGCTGAAGTGGGCGAGCACGCCGCCGTGGAGCCACTGCGGCTGACGGCACAAGTGATCGAACAGTTGCGCGTCGAAGAACAACTCTCGATCCGCACGCGGGTTGTTGCCCTGTTCCAGGACATGCACCTGGTGTGGGCCGGCATTGGCGCCACGGTGGCCATGCTGATCTGCGTAGTCGGTTCGGCCAGCGTGCTGCACGCCGCCAACCAGGAACGTCCCGATTCGCTGGCCGGGGTCATTTCGCTGCTGGCCAATCCCGGCTCCAACGCCAATCCGGTCCGGCTCAATTACGACATGATGGCGCCGCGCGCGGTGACGGATCCGTCGATCGAGATGTCAGAAGAAGATGCCGAGTATGCGCTGTCGGCCGTGGTCTCGCGAGAAGGCCGCGTTCAGGGCATTGAAGTGATCAACGACGCGCAGCCGCTTGGCAAGCGTGCCATGGTCAATGCGATGTTGAATGAGGCCTACCGCGTACAGTTCGCTCCGGCGCAAGCCCGCACCGGCGATGTAGTAGCGGTGAGCATGGTGTGGCTGGTGGCGAACACGACCGTGAAGGGCCGTCACGATGATGGTCTCGGCATGTTGCGCCAGGCATTGCGCCTTCGCAACGGTCCTCAGCCGATTGGCCCGGTGCCCGTGCCGGTGGAACCAGCCGGTCAGCCGAAGCCGCAACCCGCGCCGTTGATGAAGCCGGTGTTGCCCGAAGCCTTCGACGCACACGCGCCGATCGCGGTGCTCGCGGCCGTCGGCCTGTAAGCGCTAACGAACCTGAACCTGGCCGGTCCCGACATTTCCCAACGCATCGGTGGCGCGGATGACCAGCGTGCGGCCAGCGGCCCCGGCGGCCAAGCGAACCTCAAACGACTCGTGACGCGCATCGAGGATGCCGTCGCGTGGGAACGCCTGCTGCCAGCGCTGCGCGTCCAGTGAATACTCAACGCGGGTGATGGCGGAGTCGGTGTCACGCACGTCTGCGGCAACCACAAACTGAGTACCGTCGCGGCGGATGGCGCCTGGATGCACGGTCGGCGCGATGGTGTCGATCTCGAAGCTGGTGCTCTCGAGTTCACCGACCAAGGCCGATTCGGATGGGTTGGCCCGCGTGTCCGAGGCCGCAACTTTCAGGACGTAGGTGCCGTTCGGCACCGACGAGGTGTCCCAGACGAGCAAGGTTTCGCGCAGTTCGTTCTTGAGAATGCGCCATGCGGTC
This sequence comes from Acidobacteriota bacterium, assembly GCA_031392125.1. Lineage (GTDB taxonomy): Bacteria > Acidobacteriota > Vicinamibacteria > Vicinamibacterales > UBA2999 > 12-FULL-67-14b. The sequence continues at coordinate 2,912 of JANMUX010000367.1, forward strand.
TCGCCCTCGCGGCGATAGAACACGTCGTAGCTCAGCTCGTCGCCGTTGTCATCGTCGGCCTTCCAGGCAAAGGTCTGCAGGCCCTTCTGGTAGATGCGGCGGCCAAGCGCCGGACCGCTGGCGCCAGCAGGCGCGGCCCCGGCACCGCGGCGGTCGCTCGTCTCGTCTTCCAGTCCGGCAATCTCGGTTTCGCCACTGGAGAATGGTTTCTGGAAGACCACCCCCGGCGGATGCACCGTGATGGAGGCAACTTGGGGGCGCACGTTCCTGGGCAGGTACGCCGAGGTCAGAGAGGTCAGCATCGGGTTGGCGGCGCCACCGGTCAGCACGGCGCGCCACTGCAGGTAACGGGCCTTTGGACTGGTGATCGGCGAGCCTTCGGCGGAGGCGTATGGACCAGCCCACTCACTCCACGCCTCATCCGGGGTGCGCGTGTTGCCGGAGCGCGTGAAGACTTCGACTTTTGATCCCGCCGGCGTCACGGCCTTCCATGCGACGACGCCCCATGTGGACACCAGTCGCGCGTCTTTCACGTCGGACTCGAAGGTGCCGCGGGTCGCACGGGCCGAGGACATGGCCATCAGCCGTCCGGGATTAGAAGTGGCGATCAACGTGCGATCGCCTGCCAGCATGACTTGAGTAGCCTGTTGCGCCGGTACCCGGGTCACCAGCACGGCACGCACCGGATCGCCGCTCAACTTGTAGAGTTTGCCTTTGCCGCCGGTGGCGACCAGCAGTGAACCATCCGCTTCGATCGCGAGGTCATAGGGCGCGTCTTCGGCAGGCGACCAGATCTGGTCCCACAATCCATCCGGCTGCACCCGAAAGATTGCACCGCTCGAGTTGCGTCGATCCGCCGTATTGGGACCAGTCGCCGGCGAGGTCCCGCCGATATCGACGACCGAGATCGACGTGATCTCGGTAGAGACGTTCGGGATCGACGGGGTAACCGGCGGTGGCAGGCTGACCGGTTCCGACGGGTTGTCGGCGGCGCCTGACCCCCGGCTGCTCTGCGCCGCGGCATAGATCACGCCCTTCTGATCCACGCGCATGGCGTGAATCTCCTGGAACGTGGTGTCGAGCACGAGGAAGCCCTTGCCGGCGGCATCGACGCGAAACACGCGGCCTGGCGCACCGGTGCCGACTAGCAAGCGGCCCGCTGCGTCGAACGCCAGCGAGACCGCGTGTGTGGCCTTGGTGGAGAAGAACTTGTCGCCCTTGCCGTCGGGGCCGATGCGATAGACGGTGCCCTTGTCCCCGGTGCCCGCGAAGACGGTGCCCTGGCGATCGACGGCCAACGACCAGATGTACTTGTCATCGGGATCGAAGAACGTCGTGGCCTGGCCTTTCGCATCCACTTTGTAAATGCGGCCATCGGGCGAGGTCGCGACGTAGAGTCCCCCGGCAGGCGCGGCCGCCAGCGCGTGGACTTCCATTTCGCCGCTGTCGTAGAAAACCGTGCCCTGGCCATTGCGATCGACGCGCAACACTTTGCCGTCGTTACCGGTGCCGAGAAACAACGCGCCATCGGCGCCCGCCAGCATGGTCCACACGAACGGCACGCCGGCGTCGTAGACGCGCGTCAATTCCGGGCCGAGTGTCAGCCGGCCGTGCTCATCGACCGCGAGTTGATCTACTTCGCCGCGCAGGAAATCGGCCTGCGTGGCCGCCTGCCAGAAGCCCGGCGCCGCTGACAGCGTGGCCACCGCGAGCCAGCCCGCGGCCAGGGCCGCTCCAATCTGTGATCGACGATTCATCAAGGTTGATCGAGGTTGAGGGTCAACTGGCGCGAACCGGTCACCGCGAAATCAAGCGGCAGTTCCCACTCGCCGCGAGTGGTGGTTCGCAACGCGCCGACGGTGCCACTATTGCGGTCGGACTCGAGCACCGACAGCACCGACGGCGGCAGCGCCGCCATCGGCTCGCCGTTGACGACGGCGCCGGCGTCGGGAGAGGTGAGGCGAACGTAGAGCCGGTTGTTCTTGCGGGCGCGGTTGAACGAGCGAATCATCTGCGAGGCGCGCTGCATTTCGGCGCCGCGCGCGTCGCGACGGTCGTCGGCCGTGGTGCGCGCGGCATCGGCCACGGTCAACTGCAACGCCCCGGTGACGTTGGCCGGCAGTTCGATTGGCACCTGCTTGATCACCTCTTCGCCGCGTGAATTGCGCATGGCGACAAACACCACGGCGTCGCGTCCGGCGCGCGGCCGTGTCGTGTCGAGCCAGACCCGTTCAATACGCGCGCTGCGCTGCTGTTCGCTGGCGTCAATCACGAGGTCGATCTTGTCAACGTTGACGGCGTCGGCCGAGTTCTTCAACAGCGCCGTCAGCGGGCCGGCAATGTAGGCCGCCGCGCCGCCTGCCGGCTGCTCGCCGGAAAACATGTCCTCGAAGGCGATCTCGCCCTGCGATCGTATTGACGCCGTGCCGCGGATGGCGAACGACGCCGGACCCGCGCCCCGCTCGTAAGACGTCAGCACGTTCGCGACCGACAGATACGTCAGCAACGGGGTGAAGGTGAAATCGCGCACCACACCGAAGTGGAACGACCGCGACGGACCGCGATCGGAGTTGAGCGTGATGGACACCGGAATCAGCGAGGGGCCCGGTCCCAGCCGGCCCGCAATCGCCGTGGCGCGGTCCTGCTGCACCGTTCCAACCACCTCGCCGAAGCTGGCGAGCTTGCTTGACGACATCAGGCTGGGCAACACGACCTGCACTTCGGCCTTCGTCATCGGAAATTCGGTGGGGCCAAGGTTGTAGAGCGGATGGCCGAAAGCGTAGACACGGTCGCCGTCCACGTGCGTGACCGTCCCGGTGGCGCCCAATTCGAAGTCACCGGTCAACAGGGCCACGCCGACGGCGTCGCCGGGCGCCAGCTTGCGGTCATTGCCGCCGGCGGCCGTGATGCCGGGCGACTGAGCGGCGCTCGACATGGACACGAACCCGGCCGCGGCAAACGCGGGCGAAATGGGATCAAGCACGGAAGCGTCGAACCCCGCCGCGACCATCGGTACGGCGATTGGCCGCAGCATCGAGCCCATGGGGCTGAGGTCGCTTGAAACACCAGACAGGACCAGTGCCTGGGACGCGTCGTCCACGAATGCCCGCGACCGGCCCAGATCGCGAGCCCAGATGTCGATCAGTTGCCGCGGTGTCGCCGGCCAGTTCAGGGCGACCGGCCGAGAGCCGCGCATGGCGGCAGGCATCATCGTGGCGTCGACCATCTCGGCAATCGGCGTGATGCCCGCGATCGGCTCGGTCGAGAACTGCCCGAGCGAATAGGACACCGCTCCCAGCAGGCGCCCATCCACGTAGACGGGACTCCCGCTCATGCCGGCGATAACGCCGGTCTTGGCGAGGGGCCCGCCTTCAAGCCGGGCCAGAATCAGGCTGCGCTTGGGCGCGATGACGTTCCTGAGGACGCCCAGGATGTGGACCTTGAAATCCTCCAGCTTGGTTCCGGCGAACACCGTGCGGCCAATGCCGACCATGCCGGGGCGCACCTCTTCGAGGGGTAAGGTGGCGAGCTGGGCCCTCGGCGAGGCCACCAGCACACCCAACACGAGCGCGATCAGGGCGAAACGGCGTAAATACATTTAAGTGTCAGAAAAGGCAGACTTACACTGGTTATACGGTGTTCCCCCGGGCGAAGCAAGCGCGGAACCCGGGGAAACCGGCGGGCGCGTAAGCTCCGCCGTTTGACGCCAACGCCAAGGGTCTGTTAGCCTTTTGACGTTCACATGCGCTCGCGAGTCTTGTTTACCGCCTTCCAGACCCGGTCTTTTGACCAGATCGGGAGCGGTGTGCGGACGTGGTGGTATTGGTGCCCAGCAGGAGAGGCTCACCGGTCCGTATAACCACGACGCGTTAATACAACGC
>JANMUX010000369.1:0-2245 GCA_031392125.1 Acidobacteriota bacterium
GCAAGGTGATGGCCGCCTTCATGCCGATGAAGAAGATCGACATTGCCACGCTGCAGCGCGCGGCCGCCGGCTAACGGCCAGAATGACTCCGGGTCAGCATTTACAATGAGCCATGGCGGGACGGGAGTGCTACCACTGCAAGCTGTGGATCGAGCCAGTCGAAAAGCTCGACTGCTGGACCACCACGGAAGCGGCGCTGACCGTGGACCTGTCCGACGAGCTGCGCGACGCGTGGCATCGGCTGCGTGAAGCCGCCGTCGAACTGGGCGAGCAGCGTGTCTATGCCTCCGGCAGCTGCATCATGTTCTCGCGCGAGGTGTGCCACTTTTTCGTCCGGCCCAAGCGCAGCTATCTCGAACTGTGTCTCATCCTTCCGCGCGCTGTGAAGGCGCCGCAAGTCCGGCGCGTCGAGCCGAAATCGAAACTCAAGTTCGCCAACCTCGTTCCGATCCGGCATCGCGATGAAGTCGAGCCGCCGATCACCGACTGGATGCGCGAGGCCTACGAGCTGCAGGATGTGGTTTCCGCCCGCCCGCCAACCAAGCGAGCGCCGGCGAAGGCAAAAACAAAAGCGAAACCAACAGGAAAGACGACGGGTAAGGCCAAGGCAGTGAAGAAGCCGGCTGCGCGCGCGAAGGCGCGCAAGCGTCAAGGGGTCTTGCGAGCCAGGTAATAAATGTTGTCGCCCCGGTCTTTCTGGGTCTTTTCGAGCGTCAGCCCATGCTCGCGCAGCAGGTCGCGGTAACCGTCGCGACTGAATGAGTAATACCGGAACGGTACCCCGTTCATCGGCTCGCCGTCCTTCCAGCCGTCGACATCTGCCGACGTGAAGAGAAACACGCCGCCCGGCTTCAACACGCTCGCGATCTTCGCGATCGCTAGGACCTGCTCGGCGTGAGGCAGGTGGAACATCACGCCCCACGCGATGGCCGCATCAAACTCGAAGTCCGCCAGCTCGCAGTCCTGAATCGGCGAGCAGATCGCCGGCACAGCCGGGAAGTTCAGCGCAAATCGCGCCAGCATGTTCGGCGAGCTGTCCACGCCGACGACCCGGCAGCCGTGATTGACCAGCACGCGCGTCAGCGGCAAACCAGTGCCGCACCCGGCATCGAGTATCGAAGGGGACTGCGGAAGAGAAGCGAGAAGCGCAGTCAGCTCCGGCACGCCGGTCGCATCGGTGCGCTGCGTCGCGTACCATTCCGCAATCAGGTCATATTCGCGCACGTTATTTCACCATCCCCGCCAGGCTCAACGGATCGGTGAATTATAGGAGCGTGGCACAGCCCATATAATCGTCAGACGCGCCGGCCCCACAGGCTTGATCATGAAACGAGCGCTCCTCGTCTTTGCATTGCTGCTATTCCCTGCTAGCGCTCTGCAAGCCCAGACTTCACCCGACTTCGTGGTGACACGCGCCGCGCAACCGCCCAGCATCGACGGGGCGCTCAATGACGAGGTCTGGCAGCGTGAGGCGCTGCCGCTCGGGGAGTGGCTCTCGTACCAGCCAAATCGCGGCGACAAGATGCCGGCGGAGCTTCGTACCGAGGTGAAGATCGCCTACGACGACCGCAACATTTACCTCGCCATTCACTGCTACGACAACGAGCCCGCGAAGATCCGCACGACGATCAGCAAACGTGACAACGCGTTCAACGACGACTGGATCGCGATGAGCCTCGACTCGGCCGGCACCGGCCAGGCCGCCTATCACCTGTTCGTCAACCCCAGCGGCGTGCAGATGGATGCGCTCAACACCTCGGCGTCGGGCGAGCAGTTCGATGCCGACATGGTCTGGCACAGCGTCGGCAAGGTCGTCGCCGACGGCTACATCGTCGAGATCCAGTTGCCGCTGCAGACACTGCGGTTTTCCAGCGGCGATCAAGTGCGAATGGGCCTGGTCTTCTTTCGCAAGATCAGCCGCATGGGCGTGTCGTACTCGTGGCCCCCGATGGCGCCGGGCCAATGGGTCTTCGATCAACCGGCCCACCTGTTGTTCGCCAACCTGACGCAGCCCCGCCTGGTCGAGCTGCTGCCGAGCGTCACGTACGGCGTCAACCAGCATCGTGACACGCCCGGCCGGTGGAACGCCGCCGACAGCGACACCAACCTCGGCGCGAGCGGTAAGTTCGGCATCACTTCGAACATCACGTTTGACGGCACCATCAACCCCGACTTCAGCCAGGTCGAAAGCGACGCATTCCAGGTCGAGGTCAACCAGCGTTTTCCCATTTTCTATCCGGAAAAG
>JANMUX010000381.1:0-2132 GCA_031392125.1 Acidobacteriota bacterium
CATTCCGCTCGTCAACAAGCGTTTCGATCCCGAGGGCAGGGTCATCCAGTACTACGGCGACGCCGCGAATAACCAGTTGTATATCGACACGGCGCGGCTGCAGACGCTCGGATTCACGCTCAAGGACGTCGCGGCGATGCTCGAAGCGCTCGACTTTCTGGATGCCGCGTTCACCGAGGACGAAGTCAGGGCCGCGCAAGCTCGCCTGCCGAAATAGTACGGCTGACGCCGGCCGCAGGCGTCCGAGGATCCGTTATCGGCGCTTATCGGCGCGTCATCCTCATCGTCCCCGTCACGCGCCACACCGCATTGCCGACATCGTCGGCGACCAGGAGCCCGCCGCGAGCATCGACTGCGACACCAACCGGGCGACCCATCGCCTTGCCATCGTCGGTGACGAAACCAGCCAGTACGTCAATCGGCGTGCCTGATGGCTTGCCTCCGACGAATGGAATGAAGATCACTTTGTAGCCGCTCCGCGGCTTGCGATTCCACGAGCCGTGCTGACCGACGAACATGCCGCGCTGAAACTGCGCAGGCAGGGCGTTGCTGACCGAGTGGGCGAGGCCGAGCGATGCGGTGTGAGAGCCGAGCGCGTAGTCGGGGACAATGGCGGTGGCGACCAGATCGGGACGGGCCGGCTTGACGCGGCTATCGACATTGCCGCCGAAATAGCTGTAGGGCCAGCCATAGAAGCCGCCGTCACGCACCGCGGTCATGTAATCGGGCACCAGGTCGTTGCCGAGTTCATCTCGTTCGTTCACCGCTGTCCACAACGCGCCAGTCTCGGGCTCCCACGCCATGCCAACTGGGTTGCGCAGTCCGCTGGCGAACAGGCGCTTGTTGCCGGTGGCGAGATCGATCTCCCAGATCGCCGCGCGCCCTTCTTCCTCCTGCATACCGTTCTCGGCGATGTTGCTGTTGGAACCCACCGCGGCGTAAAGCAACTTGCCGTCCGGACTAGCCAGGATGTTCTTGACCCAGTGGTGGTTGTGCGAGCCTTGCGGCAGGTCGGTTACTCTAGTGACCGCAGCCGCGATTTCGGTTTGCCCGGTGAGATACGGCACCTTGACCACCGCATCGGCGTTGCCGACATAGAGCGTGTCGCCGACCAGTGCCATGCCGAACGGTGAGTTCAAGCCCGCAAGCAGCTGCGTGCGCACCTCGGCGACGCCGTCGCCATCGGCATCCCGCAACAGCGTGATGCGATTTGCGCTTGGTGCTGCGCCGCCCGCCTTCTTCTGGTAGCGGTTGAAGAACCACCCCTTGATGCCCTTGATGCCGCTGGATCCCGGCGGCGCGTTGGTCTCGGCGACCAGGACGTCGCCATTGGGCAGGACGTAAAGCCAGCGTGGGTGGTCGAGCCCGCGCGCGAACGCCGTCACCGCGGTACCGGCGGCAGGGCTGGGCGTGGCGTCGGCCGCCCAACCAATGGCGGTGGCCACGTTAACCGTCGGCACGAGTGAGGTGTCGGGAGCCGGCAGGGTGGGTCTCGCGCCCACCCCTTCGATCTCATTCAGTCCGGACGCGGTGCTGCACCCGGCAAGAGCGAACAGTGCCCACACGATACCGAGGATTGGGGACGTCGTCTTCATCGTTCTGCTCCCTGCCAGTGCTCGTGTTCAGTTCGCGCTAAGGACGACCTTCTCGCAGTTGTCTTCCTTGTTGAGGAAGATGTCGTAACCTTTCGCCGCATCGACGAGCGGCATCCGGTGAGTGATCACCATCGCCGGGTCGATCTCGCCTTTCTCGATGCGCTCGAGTAAGGGCTTCATGTAGCGATGCACATGGCATTGCCCGCTGCGAATGGTGAGTGCCCGGTTCATCAATGCGCCCAGTGGGAACTTGTCCACCAAGCCGCCATACACCCCGATGATCGAGACAGTGCCGCCGCTGGCGCAGGCCATGATTGCTTCCCGCAGGGCGATCGGGCGATCGGTTTCCAGGCTCAGCGCCTGCTTGGTGCGGTCATACATGTAGGCGATACCGTGACCGTGGGCTTCCATGCCGACCGCATCGATGCAGGCGTCAGGACCGCGGCCCGCGGTCAGTTCCTTGAGCGCCTCGGGCACGCTCGCGACCTCTTCGTAGTTCAGGGTTTCCGCGCCGCACTTCTCGCGCGCCATGTTCAG
>JANMUX010000409.1:0-9374 GCA_031392125.1 Acidobacteriota bacterium
TGGTGGTGAGCCTGTCGGACGAACGCGGCAAGCTGCCGATGGGGCAACTGCTCGACGTGCGGCTGCGCACCGGCGTCGTGTTCGACCACCTGGCCTCGGTCTACGAGGAATACACCGGCAAGATCGCGCTCGAGAACCTGCGGCCGAGTTGGTTGATCTTCTCGGCCGGCTTCCGCAAGACCCGCAAGCTGCTGGCGGCCAAGCGCGCGTTCGACGTGGTGGCCGCGGTCTGCGGCCTGGTGCTGGCGTCGCCGTTGATGCTGCTGGCGATGATCATCGTGAAGCTGGAATCGCCGGGCGACCCGATCCTGTATCACCAGCAGCGCGTCGGGCTCAACGGCAAGGTCTTCACCATTCACAAGTTCCGCACCATGCGCACGGATGCTGAAGCCGGCACCGGCCCGATCTGGAGCGGCGCCAACGACACCCGCGTGACCTCGGTCGGCAAGTTCATGCGCAAGACCCGCCTCGACGAAATTCCGCAGCTGTGGAACGTGTTGCGCGGCGAGATGAGCCTGATCGGCCCGCGGCCGGAGCGGCCATCGTTCGTGCAGCAGTTGACCGAGCAGATTCCGTTCTACGGCCAGCGGCACGTCGTCAAGCCGGGCCTGACCGGCTGGGCGCAGGTGCGCTACAGCTATGGCGCCAGCGTCGAAGATGCCATCGAGAAGATGCAGTACGACCTGTTTTACGTGAAGAACATGTCCATTCGCTTCGACATCGTGATTGCGCTCGAAACCGTGAAGACCGTGCTGTTACGGCGAGGCGCGCGATGACCCCGGACGTCAAAACCATGCCGCGGTTCCGCCGCCTGGCGACCGGCCTCCGGTTCAATTCTGTTTCTTCCATGCTCACGCTGCCCGCCGCCATGACGCGCAGCCATGCCCAAGGATTGGCCTATGCGCACTGACATTTCCGTGACCACGGCGACGCTCGCGGATCGCGACGACTGGGATCAGTTCGTCGGATCGCAAGACGATGATGCCGGCTACCACGCGTTTGACTGGCAAGAGGTGTTTGGCCGCGCCTTCGGCCACGAGTCGGTGTACCTGATCGCCCGGCGCGCCGGCGCGGTCGCTGGCGTGTTGCCGCTCGTGCAGATCAAGAGCCTGCTATTCGGCCGCACGCTGACCTCGCTGCCATTCCTGAACTATGGCGGCGTGCTCGCCGACGCGGAGGATAGCGCGCAGGCGCTGATCGACGCGTCGCTGCGAGAAGCGCAATCGCGACGGTGCGGGCACGTTGAGCTCCGCCACGTGGCGGCGCAGTTCCCCTCGCTGCCAAGCAAGCAGCACAAGGTCTCGATGCGCCTGCCGCTCGCACCGGGCCTGTGGGATCGGCTCGATCGCAAGGTGCGCAACCAGATCCGCAAGGCCGAGAAGTCTGGCCTCACCGTGGAGCGCGGCGGCGGTGAGCTGGTTGACGATTTTTACGACGTGTTCGCGCGCAACATGCGCGACCTCGGCACGCCGGTTTACACGCGGCGCCTGTTCGACGAAGTGTTCCGCGTGTTCCCGGAGCGCGCCACCATGCACGTCGTGCGTCTCGAGGGCCGCCCGGTCGCCGCCGGTGTCACCTATCGCACTGCGCGCATGACCCAACTGCCGTGGGCGTCGTCGATCCGCGACTACAACGCGCTCTGTGCGAACACGCTGCTCTACTGGGATACCATGCAGTTCGCCGCCGACGCTGGCTGCCAGGTGTTCGACATGGGCCGATCGACGCCTCACGAGAGCACCTACAAGTTCAAGCAGCAGTGGGGCGCGTCGCCGGTGCCGCTGCACTGGGAATACCAGCTGCAGTTGGAACACGAGCTGCCGAACCTGAGCCCGGCCAACCCGAAGTTTCGGCTGGCAATCGCCCTCTGGCAGAAGTTACCCTTGGCGCTCACGTCCCGCGTCGGGCCGATTATCGTGCGCGCCATCCCCTGATCATGAGACTTGCACCGATCGCGATCATGGTGGCGTGTGACCCGCACGCGCCGGCATTCGAGCGCCACGGCGAGCCGGTGTCGGTCGGCGTGGCATTGCCGCGCGGCGGTGCCCACCGCGACGACCACTGGGCGCTGCTCGATCCGGCCGGTGCGCACGTTCCGCTGCAAGTCACGACGCTCGACTGGTGGGGCGACGGCTCGGTGCGCTGGGTACTGGTCGAGTTTCAAGCCGACCTGTTGGCGGGCGCGACCTCTCGTTACTCTCTCGTCCACCAGACCCCGTCGGCCGCTGAGGCACTCACCCTGAGCGTCGAACACGCAGGCGAGGCCATGCGCGTGGACACCGGTGCAGCTGCCTTCGACCTGCGCCGCAACGGTCCGGCATTTTTGTCGCAGGCCAGCGTCGATGGGGTCGCGTTGCTTGGTGCGTCGGCGATTGACGCCGAGGATCTCCAGGGTGGCCGCTACCAGTTCCGCCCTCGCCAACTGACGCTCGAACGTGTCGGCGCGGTGACCGCCGTCGTGCGGATCGATGGCGGGCTATGCGGCGCCAACGAAGTGGCCTGGCTCGATGCCCGGCTGCACCTGCAGTTCTTTGCCGGCTTGGGGACGGTCAAGGCGTCGCTGGCCATTACCAACCCGCGTGCCGCGCGGCACCCGGGTGGCGCGTGGGACCTGGGCGACCCAGGGTCAGTCTTGATTCGCGACCTGTCGGTGCGCCTCACGCCGACCGCATCGTCGGCCGGAGAGACATGGGCCTCGCTCGATTGTGGCGAGCCGATGACGCCGGCAGGACCGCGGTTCTCGGTGACGCAGGTCTCGAGCGGTGGCTCCAACTGGCGGCATCCCAATCACATGAACCGCGAGGGACAGGTGCCGGAGCTGTTCCGCGGCTTCCGCGCGTGGCGTCGCGAAGCCGAGGTCACGGGCTTGCGCGCCACGCCAATCGCGTCGATTGGCAGCGGCAACGCCCGGATCAGCATCGCGATGCCGCGGTTCTGGGAAGTGTTTCCCAAAGCGTTGGTGCTCGGGCCGCAGGAATGCACGATCGGCATTCTGCCGAAGCAGTATTCCGACACGCACGAGCTGCAAGGTGGCGAACGCACAACCTTCACGTTCCTGGCTTGCGTTGGCCGCGAAACCGTGTCGGCCGAGCCGCTCGCCTGGGCCCGTTCGCCGCTCTCGGTTGCCGCCGAGCCACAGTCCTATCGCCTCGCCGGCGCCTGGGCGCCTTTGGCGGCTGGTACGGCCGAGACGCGCGCCAATTACGAGTTACTGGTCAACCAAGCGATCGAGGGCGACCACGCCTTCGCCCTCCGACGCGATGCTATTGACGAGTACGGGTGGCGCAACTTTGGCGAGATCTATGCGGACCACGAAGCCGTCAACGCCAATCCGCCTGACGGCGGACAGGCCATCGACGCGATGGTCTCTCACTACAACAACCAGTACGACGCAGTCGCGGGCTTTGCCACGCGCTTCTTGCAGACCGGCGATTCGCGGTGGTGGGCGGCGATGGACCAACTCGCGGCCCACGTCACCGACATCGACCTGTACCACACCACCCGCGACCGCGCCGCATACAACGGCGGCTATTTCTGGCACACCCAGCACCACGCCCCCGCGGGCACAGCCACGCATCGCGCCTACTCACGCCGCTCCGGAACGTCGGGCGGTGGTCCGTCGGCGGAGCACAATTACACCACCGGACTGTTGCTTCACCACTTCCTCACCGGGTCTGCAGCGTCGCGCGCCGCCGTGATTCAGCTGGCTGACTGGGTCCTCGACATGGACGATGGGCGCAAGTCGCGGTTCCGGTGGATCGATCGCAGCGATACGGGCCTGGCCAGTGGCACGCGCTCGCCCGACTTTCATGGTCCGGGCCGTGGCGCCGGCAACTCCATCAATGCCTTGCTCGACGCCCATCGGCTGACCGGCTTCCGCCACTATCTTGACAAGGCCGATAGCCTGATCGCACGGTGTGTGCACCCAGACGACGATCCGGAATCGTTTGACCTGAAAGATGCTGAGAATCGCTGGTCGTATACGGTGTTCCTGCAGGCACTGGGCAAGTATCTCGATCACCGCGCCGACCGCGGACTGATCGACGAGCCGTTTGCGTATGCCCGTGCGGTGTTGTTGAACTACGCCTCGTGGATGGCGGCCAACGAGCGGCCGTATCTAGATGCCCCGGACCGGCTCGAGCATCCCACCGAGACGTGGGCCGCGCAGGACGTGCGCAAGGCCGCCGTGTTCGAGTTCGCCGCCCGGCACGCGGTGGGCGACGACGCGCGCGGGCAGTTCCTGGCCAAGGCCGACTTCTTCTTCGACTACGCGGTAACGGCGCTGCGGGCGTCACCGACCGGCCGGTTGTCGCGCCCGCTGGTCTTGTTGCTCGCGTATGGTTTCCAGCGTCCTCTCATGCCGCTGCCGACCGAAGCGTCGGTGGCGCTGCCGGCGCCGAGCGTCAATCGCGCGCCGTTTGTGCCGCTTCGCCGTCGCTTGCTGCGCCGGCTCGTATTGGCCGGTGCCGGCTTGTCGGCCGCAGCCTTGGTCCTACTGGTTCTGTTCATCTCCTGAAATGGTGGCGTCATGAACGTGGTCGTCTATCTTCCAGCACTAAACGAGGCGGAAACCATTGGCGCCGTTCTCGACGGCATTCCCTCGCGGCTGCCCGGCATCGACTCCATTCGCACCATCGTCGTTGATGATGGTTCGACCGACGCCACCGGAGCGATTGCGCGCCGTCACGGCGCCACGGTGGTCAGGCACGCCCGGAATCTCGGCACGGGTCGAACCTTCGTGTCGGGCGTGTCGGCGGCGCTTCGCGCCGGCGCCGACATCATCGTGAGCATGGACGCCGACGGCCAGTTCCGCGGCGAGGACGTGGCGCAGCTGATCGCCCCCGATCAGCGAGGGCCGCGCCGACGTCGTGCTGTGCTCGCGCTTCAAGGACGGCAACATGATCGGCGACATGTCGTGGCCGAAGCGATCGGGGAATGCGCTGCTGACCGGAGCAATCAGCTGGATCGCCGGCCGGCAGTTTACCGACGTGTCCTGCGGCTTCCGCGCGATGTCGCGTGAAGCGGCCCTGCGCGTCGATATCCACAGCGACTACGAGTACATTCACGAATCGCTGCTGAACTGGAGCCGGGGCGGCATGGTGATCGAGGAAGTCGCGCTGCCGGTGCTGGCGGAACGGCCGGTGGGCGAGTCGCGAATCATGCGCAGCGTGCTGCGCTACGGCATGCGCTCGGGCCCGGTGCTGATTCGGGCCACGCGGGATTACAGCCCGCTGAAGTTTTTTGGCATGCTGTCGCTGGCTGCGATTGTGCCGGGACTGTTGGCCGGTCTCTTCGTCACCGTGCACTGGCTACGAACGAGCGAGACGGCGCCCTACACCTCGCTGATTACCATCAGCGTCGGCGGTTTGCTGTTCGGGTTGCTGTTGGGCGCCGTGGCTCTTCTCGCCGACTTGATCGCGCGAGTTCGTTTCCAGGTGGAGGAAATGCTCTATGAATCGCGCCGCAGACGTCTCGACACCCCGACCATCCGCAAGGTGGGTTGAGGGCGACGGTCGTCTCGTCACCGCGGCAATCGCGGTCGTCGTGTGCGGACTCGCCCTGCGGTTCGCGGTCGCCCCCCAGTTCGAGGGGGTCGATGACCTTGGATACCTGGAGGCGGCGCAGCGCGTCAGCCAGGGGCGATCGCTCGAGGGCATGTTCCCCCTGTTCCAGACCCGGATCGGCATGGCCTATCCCCTCGGATGGTTGGTGCAGGCCGGGTGGCTCGAGCCGAGTCAGTTCTGGGTGTTGACCATGCTGGCCGAAAGCGTCACGTTTGTGTCGCTGTTGGCAGCGGCTTGGCTCCTCACGGACCGGCTGTGGGCAGGCGTGGCAGCAGTGTCACTGTACGCGGTGTATCCGCTGGCCGTGCAGCAGTCCGCGACCTTCTCGCCCACCGCTCTGCAGGTCGCGTCGATTTCGGCCGCCTGTGCGCTGGTGGCCGCCTCGACGAGAGTGACGTCCACGACCGCACGGCTCGCGAGTGGCTTGGCGGCCGGCCTGTGTCTTGGCCTGGGTTATCTGGTAAAGGAAGACGTGGCGATCGTGGTCCCGGCGATCGCCCTCGCGTCCCTGCTCGGCAGGTTTCCCGCCCGCTCCACCGCCATCGCGGTGTGTGCAGGGGCGGCCGCGGTGTTTGCCATTGAATCCGCCGGCTACTGGCTAACGACCGGTGACGCGATGTTCCGGCTCACAGCGACCTCGGGCCTTGGCGCTCCTCCCCAGGATCAATTGCAGATCTCGCAGATCTGGAAGTGGGACGCCTTTCTGCGGTCGTTGTTCCTGTTGCCGGTGCAGGTAGGCCTGATCTGGTGGCTGGGCATTCCGGCGGTGTGGATGGCCTTTCGCCGCGGGGATGCACGATTGAAGTGGGCAGCGGCGACGTTCCTCATCCTCGCCGCGTACCTGCAATTTGGCAGTGGTTCGCTGACGACCTATTCGCCGTTGCCGAAGACCCCGCGCTACACCGCCCTGGTCACGCCCCTGATTGTCTTGCTCGTCGCCAGCTGGCTGTCGCATTTGGTGGCGGTTGGCCGGCGCCGCTTCGCGATGGCAATATTGTCGAGCGTGGTGGTGGCGGCGGTGCCCTGCCTGCTATACCTGCATCTCACCTCGAGCGAACGCACCCGTAACACCCTGGCTGTTCTGCCTGAGTTGCGCCAAGCCGCTCCGCAACATCTCTACACGGATTATTACGGCGCCAGGGTGCTGAGGATTCTTGGCCCGGACCTGCCGAACGTGAGCGTGTGGTATCACGCCCGTTTCGACACCAACGAGATCGTTGTCACGCCGGTGCCCGAATCGAGCGTCGACACTTACGTGCTGCTCGACCGGCAGGCCGCCAAGATCTACACGTCGTCGTATGAGATGGCCTTGCCGCCCCAGATTGCGGAGCCGCCATCGGCATGGCAGTTGGTATGGAGCAACCGGGCCTACGGTGAGGGCTCGTGGAGCCGCGTGCTGCTCGAGACCGCGCGTGCCGCTGTCAACCGGCTGCCAAACGGAAACCCGCTTCGCGCGCGCGTGAACCGCAGCGTCGCCGACATGATCGACGATGACGATGCCAGGTTGTATCGAGTACCCGGACGCGCCGTCGCCAACCGCACGGCCGGCTCCGGGCCCTAGGGCCCGGGCCGCGCGCGGCTCCTATCGAATTGGGAAAATCATCGAGGTGGAGGTTTCCTCGGCATCGGCCGTATTCCCGGCACTTCTGACCCACACCCCCACTCGATAGTTCGGGTCGGCGAATGCCGGCCTCCACGCGAACGTGTTGTTCGCCGTCCAGCCACTGATGGCGGTCCAGCGCGCACCGTCGTAAACCAACCACTTGTACTGGTGCGGCGCGCTGCCGCCGGTCGGCGTCGCGATGAAGGTGACCGTCGTGCCCATACCTTGCGGCGCGATGCGATCGGCCGACAGCGTCACAGCCGTGGTGCGGGCCGAGCTTGTTGGCGGCGGAGGCGGAGTGCTGGCCGTTCCCGAGATCGCGAAGGTGACGGCGGCAGAGGCTTCTTCGGCGTCAACCGTGTTGCCCGCGCTTCTCACCCACACCCCGACCCGGTAGTTGGGATCGGCAGTCGCCGGGGTCCACTGGTAGCTGTTGGATGCCGTCCAGTTGCCGGTTACCACCCACCGCGCATTCTCGTAGACTAGCCACTTGTACTGATGCGGTGCGGCACCGCCGGACGGCGTCGCGACCCAGGTGACGGTTGTGCCTGGAGGCTGCGGCGCCACCCGGTTTGCCGCCAGCGACACCGCCGAGGCGCGGGAGGTCGTCGTCGGCGGCGGCGGGGGCGCGCTGGCCGTGCCCGCGATGGCGAACACCTGCGAGGCTGACGCCTCTTCGCTATCAACCGAGTTCCCCGCGCTGCGCACCCACACGCCAACACGGTAATTGGGATCGGCAATGTTCGGAGTCCACGCGAATGTGTTCGATGCGGTCCAGGCGCCGTGGGCGACCCAGCGGGCGCTCTCGTACACCAGCCACTTATACTGATGCGGCGCAACGCCGCCGGCCGGGGTTGCCGACCAGGTGATCAGCGTGCCCGGCGGCTGTGGCGCCACGCGGTTAGCAGACAACGCGACTCCCGTGGCCCGGGCGGTCGTTGTCGGCGGTGGCGGAGGGGCAGTGGCCGCGTTGACGATTGCAAACAGCAGCGAGCTGGACGCTTCTTCGGCATCGACCGTGTTGCCGGCGCTCTTCACCCACACGCCGACGCGGTAATTGGGATCGGCCATGGCCGGGGTCCACGCGAAGGTGTTCGAGGTGGTCCAGGTACCGCTCGCGGTCCACCGCGCGTTCTCATACACCAGCCACTTGTATTGATGCGGCGCGACGCCGCCACTCGGCGTCGCCGACCAGGTGATCGTCGTGCCGGGTGTCTGCGGGGCTGGGCGATCGGCCGACAGCGTGACGGCCGAAGCGCGCGCAGTCGCTGTCGGCGGCGGCGGAGGTGCGCTGGCGGTGCCCGCAATGGGGAACAGCATTGAGGCGGCTGTCTCTTCGGCATCAATGATGTTGCCGGAACTCCTCACCCACACGCCGACACGGTAGTTGGGATCGGCGACGGTCGGTGTCCAGTCGAACGTGTTCGCGGTGGTCCAGCTGCCCTTGACGGTCCAACGCGCGTTTTCGTAGACCAGCCACTTGTACTGAAGCGGCGCCACGCCGCCGGTCGGTGTGGCCGACCACGAAATCGTGGTGCCCGGCTGCTGTGGAGCTGCCCGGTTGGCCGCGATGGTGACCGCCGTGGCCTTTGCCGCGTTCACCGGCGCCGGGGGCGGTGGCGTGGTCGGCACCGGCGCGCCGAGGACGCCGCCTACCGTGATGGCGTGGATGATCGGCCGATAGCCGTAGCCGTCCTGGTCGGCGTACATCTGCGACACGTAGAGAATCTGCCGGCTCGCATCGTAGCCAACGCCACCGATGCGGACGGCCGCCTCCGCGAATGGCACCGCGAATGGCCACACACCGTAGGGGACGACATCCCACGGCTGCTTCGTGCCGGCTCTGACCGCGGCCAGGTCGTTCAAGTCGTACGCCCAGATTTGATAGTTGTACGGATAAGCGTGCTGCCCCTTGGCCGTCGACGTCGGGTCGTAGCAGTAAATTTCCTGGTCGGGTCCGAGCTTGCCGACCAGGCTTGGGTCGCCGGTGCCGTTGCCGTACACCGAGTTACGGCGTTACCGTGGGGGCGTGTATTTGGTCCCCGTTCGCGCGTGTGCCAGTCAGGCCCCTGTGCGTTGGCAGGACGAGAAAACGCTACGGCTGGAACAAGCAGGCTGGGACGTGATGATGAATCCGGTGCAAGGCCTTGGACTCAGTTTGGCGCGACTCAGTGCATCCCATGTGGAACTTGGTGTACGCCAGGGCGGGG
>JANMUX010000412.1:0-3676 GCA_031392125.1 Acidobacteriota bacterium
GCTTCCACGGCACGCTGCCATTCTGGCCGGCAACATACAGGTCGCCTCCGCTCTGGATCAGAAAGTCGTGGAAGCCGCGTTCGCGCAAGATCGCCGCCGCGCGATCGACCGCGTAGCCCTTGCCGATGCCGCCCAGGTGGATGCGTGCGCCGGCCTTGCTGATGAAGGCCGTGCGGGCGGCGCGATCAACCTGAACCAGCCGGTAATCGATGAACGGCAACCTCGCCTCGATCGCCCGTCGATCCGGCACGGTGTTGTCCTGGTCGTGGTCAAACTTCCAGACATCAGCAAGCGCACCGAAGGTGATGTCGAACTTGCCGCCGGTCCATTCGCTGGCCTCTGCCGCGGCTGTCAGCACCGTCAGGGTATCGGCGCTGACCGTCACCGGCTCGCGTCCCGCGGCTTCGTTGATGCGAAGGACATCGCTGCCAGGCCGCCACACGCTCAGCAGGGCTTCGAGGCGTTCGAACTCGCGGAACACCTGCTCGAACGCCGCTTCGGCGAGCGCGTCATCGGCCGTCCACACGAGAAGCCGCAACTGCGATCCCATCGCCACCCGCGACCGTTCCAAGGGGTGCGGCCCTCTTTGGGCCGGGGCGGAACACGCCGCGCCGGCCAGTGCGAGGATCACGATGAGGCGCGCCATGGCGATATGCTGAAAACAGTACCATGTCCGCATCCGCACCCGCCCGGCTGGAGATTGTGCGCAACCACCCCCAAGACATCCAGGATCGCCCCGTGTATCTGTGGGTGGACGGCGAGAAGTGGGACGGCGTACTGCGCTACGGGGCCACGTTCACGCGCGAGTTGCCGCCCGGCCGCCATACCGTGAAGGCGCACAACACGCTGTTCGGACAGACGGTGGAGTTCGAGGCCTCGGCTGGAGACGCCGTCCGGTATCGCTGCGAGAACGGCCTGACCGGCGGCGGCATGGTGATGGTGTTGATGATGGGCGTGGCCTACCTGCGCGTGCGCCTGACACGCCTGCCATGAGACTTTCCCTTTTCTCAGGCGACCCTGCTATATTTCCGGCAATTGGACGGTGGCGGGTAAGTAGCCAACTCGGCCTTACGGGGAAGCACAAGGAGTGCCTGAATGAGCGGTATGTTGAAGCCCTTCGGATTGTTCGCGGCTGTGGCCGCGATTAGCGTGGTCGCACCCGCCCTGGCCGGCGCCCAGACGGCCGCCAGCCCCACCTTCACCAAAGACATCGCGCCGATTTTCCAGAACAAGTGCGAAGCCTGTCACCGGCCCGATTCGATCGCGCCGATGTCCCTGGTCACGTTCGAGGAATCGCGTCCGTGGGCGCGTTCGATCAAGAACCGTGTGCAGGTGCGCCAGATGCCGCCCTGGCACATCGACAAGACCATCGGCATCCAGGAATTCCAGAACGATCGTTCGCTCTCCGACAAGGAGATCGAGACGATCGCCAAGTGGGTGGACGCCGGTGCGCCGAAGGGCGACCCGAAGGACATGCCGGCCGCCAAGCAGTGGCCGAACGAACAGGGCTGGAACTACACCAAGAAGTTCGGACAGGCCGAGCCCGACATGGTGATCAAGTCGCTGCCGTGGACGCAGAAGGCCGGCCAGAACGACGCGTGGTGGAAGCCGGTCGTCGAGACGCACCTCACTGAACCGCGCTGGGTGCGCGCGATCGAGATTCGTCCCAGCACCGTGAAGGGCCGCAAGATCACCCACCATGCGATCGCCCGCCTGCAGCAGCAGGAGACCGACGCGCTCGCCATGAACCCGCTCGACGCCAACGGCAACCCGCTGCCCGGCACGTTCATGGAATGGGCCGTCGGCAAGGAAGGCGAGATCATGCGCCCGAACAGCGGCAAGCTGATGCTGCCCGGCGCCAAGATCGTGTGGGACATCCACTACTCGAACGGCGGTGAGGACATCACCGACCAGGTCGAACTGGGCATCTACTTCTACCCGAAGGGCCAGGAGCCGAAATTCCGCCAGGTGCTGCACCTGATGGGCGGCACCAATGGCAGCGGCAGCGGCGGCAGCGCGCTTGGTTCGGGGGTCGACATTCCGCCCAACACCGTGAAGGCCACGGTTGGCTACTTCCTGCTGCGCGAGAACGGCCGCGTCGAGAGCTACCAGCCCCACATGCACCTGCGCGGCAAGGCCATGGCGATGGAAGCCATCCTGCCGAACGGTCAGATCCAGGTGCTCAGCCACGTCGCCGACTTCAACTTCAACTGGCACAACACCTATGTCTACCAGGAGACCTCGGCGCCGCTGCTGCCCAAGGGCACGCTGATCAAGGTCACCGCGTGGCACGACAACACCACCGCCAACAAGGCCAACCCTGACCCGAACGTGTGGGTCGGCTACGGCGATCGCACGGTCGACGAGATGGCGCACGCGTGGGTCAACGTGACCTACATGAACGACGCCGACTACCGGGCCGCCATCGAAGAGCGCCGCAAGACGCTGCCAGCGACCACCACCGCGTCGCAGCAGCAGTAACCGCACCAATGCGCATTAACCGTGTAGCCGCCGTGACCTTGCTGGTCGCGGCGGCGTTTCTCAGTTATCAGGCCGTGGGCACTGTCTTGTCCGCAGAGGCGGAAGCCGCGGCGAAGGTAGCGCAACAGCGCCCGAACGTTCCTTCGGGCGTACTCCTCGAGCCCCTGGGCACGACCGGCGAAGCGGTTTACCCCGCGTTCGAAGGCTTCGGACCCCTCAAGGACGGCACCACCACCCTCCTCATCGGCTACTTCAACCGCAACAAGGAAGCGGTTGACGTGCCGATTGGTCCCGACAACCGCATCGAGCCCGGCGGCCCAGACTTCGGCCAGCCCACTCACTTCCTGTCCGGCCGGCAGTGGGGCATGTTTGCGATCACGGTGCCGAAGGACTTCGGCAACAAGAAGCTGACGTGGACGCTCAACGCGAATGGCCACACCACGACCGTCACGTTCTGGACCAATCCCCAGTACTGGATCGACTTCTACAAGAACACCGCAAATGGCAACGAGCCGCCGCGCATCAAGTTCAGCCCAACCGGGCCCGAACTGATCGGTCCGCCGCGAGAGAAGTTCGTGCAAACGCTGACCGCTACGGTCGGCACGCCGCTCGAACTAACCGCGTGGGCCGCCGATCAGCCGCCGACCATCGTGTTCGAGGCTGAAGGCGGCGGAGCGGCTGCAGGTGGCGCCAATCGCGCCGCGACGCGGCCCCCCGTAAACGAACCCATGCCGGCGATTATTGGCGGCCGGGTGATTGCCGGGACGCCCGCGGGACCAGGCGGCGGTGGCGCCGCCGCGGCTGCCGCTGCCGCTCGTCGGGGCGACATCCAGTTGCTTTGGCGGAAGTATCGAGGGCCGGGCGACGTGAAGATCGCGAGCGAGACCATCAACCTCGTTAACGACCGCGATGCCAAGAAATTCGTCGAGGCGAAAACCACCGCGACGTTTAGCGCGCCGGGGACCTACTGGCTGCGCGCGCAAGTCAACGACAGCTCAGGCAACGGCGGCGGCGGCGATCAATGCTGCTGGACCACCGCCCACATCGTCGTTAACGTTAAGTAATCGGGAGTCGGGAGTCGGGAGTCGACTCCCGACTCCCAACCCCCCGTCCCACTATCTCCCAAAAATAATCTTCTAGCGCTGCAGCAGGGCAGTGGGCCCTGCACCGCAAGGGCCGCAAACGCGATGTTCAG
>JANMUX010000445.1:0-2275 GCA_031392125.1 Acidobacteriota bacterium
GTGCCGGAGCCGGAGCGAGTTCGCTGGGCCGTGGACGTGATCGAACGAGAGACGCGGCCGGGAGAGCTGATCGTCACCGACATCCCCACCGTCGCCTTCCTCGCGGCAGCAGCGCGCCGAGGATGGCGACGAGCGTGCCAAGACCGCGCTGGCACTGGCCCACGAACCCAACCAGTTTCTGGCGACGGTACAAGTCGGCATCACCATGGTTGGCGTGCTGGCCGGCGCTTACGGCGGCGCCACGCTGGCCGAAAAACTCGCGGTGCCGATCTCGCAGTTCGAGATGCTGGCGCGCTACTCCGAGGGAATTGCGCTCGGCCTGGTGGTTGCGGCGATCACTTTCTTGTCGCTGATCATCGGCGAGCTGGTGCCCAAGCGCATTGGCCTGAACAATCCCGAAGCGATTGCCTCGTGGGTGGCAGGGCCGATGATCGCGCTGTCGCGGATTGGCGCGCCGGCGGTGGCCCTGCTGACCGCCTCGACCAACCTCGTGCTGCGCATTTTCGGCATCAAGGGCCAGGCCGAGCCGAACCTGACTGAAGACGAGATCAAGGCGCTGATCAGCCAGGGGGCCGAGACCGGCGCCGTCGGCGCCACCGAAGAGAACATCGTGCAGCGCGTGTTCCAGCTTGGCGACCAGCGCGTCGCCGCCATCATGACGCCGCGTCCCGACATTGAGTGGATCGACGTCGACGCCAGCGAAGAAGAGCTGCGCGAGTTCCTCGCCTCCCACGCCCACACGCAGTTCGTGGTTTGCCACGGCGGCCTCGACGAGGTGCTGGGCATCGTCCGCTCCGCGGACTTGCTGCCCATGGCCTTTCGCGGCGTGAACATCGACCTGCGCACGCTGACACGCGAGGCGCTGTTCGTGCCCGACTCGATGCCGGCAGTGCAGTTGCTGGAATCGTTTCGCGGATCGCACAAGCACGTCGCGCTCGTGATGGACGAATACGGCGCGGTCGAAGGCCTGGTCACCGTGACCGACCTGCTGACGGCGATCGTCGGCGAGTTGCCCGGCGACGCGGCCGAAGCCGTGGGCGAGTTCGTCGCGCGCGGCGATGGCTCATGGCTGGTTGACGGCTCTGCCTCGATGGAAACCGTCGCCACCCATTTCGCGCTCGATGCGCTGCCGCCAGAAGAAGCCGGCGCGTACCACACCATCGGCGGTTTCGTGATGGCGCGGCTGGGACGGGTGCCCAAGACGGCCGACCACTTCGAATGGGGCGGCATGAAGTTCGAAGTCATGGACATGGACGGGCGCCGCATCGACAAGGTCCTGGTGATGCGAACTCATCGCGATCCGGCATCGTGAGGGCCGCGTGACGCCTGCCCATTCCTCCGATCAGCTGGGCTCGTTGCTGCAGGCGGCCACGCCGCTGTTGGCGCTGGCGCCCATGCAGGAAGTAACCAACGGCCCGTTCTGGACGCTCGTGCATCACTACGGCGGCGCCGACGTTTACTGGACCGAGTATCTGCGCGTCCACGCCACCTCGACCCCCGAGAAGTGGATTGTCGAGGCGATCACCCGGAACACCACGGGCCGTCCGGTCATCGCGCAGATGATCGGCAACGACATTCCGAGCCTGGTCCGCACCGCGAAGTTTCTTCAACAGCTGCCGGTCGCCGCCATTGACCTGAACCTCGGCTGCCCGGCGCCGATCGTCTATCGCAAGTGCGCCGGCGGCGGCCTGCTGCGCGAGCCGCAGCGCATCGACGCCATTCTCGGCGCGCTGCGCGACGCGGTCAGCATCAGGTTCACGGTGAAAACCCGCCTCGGCTTCGCGACCGTAGACGAGTTTGATCAGCTGCTGCAGATTTTCGCCCGCCACTCGCTTGACGCGCTGACGGTGCATGCGCGCACCGTGGCGCAGCTCTATCGCCTGCCGGTGCACTACGACCGCATCAGGCAGGCGGTCGAGACGATGCCGTGCCCGGTGATTGCAAATGGGCACGTCTACTCGGCGGCGCAGGCGCAGGAACTGTTGGTGCAGACCGGCGCGCGGGGCCTGATGATCGGACGCGGCGTGATCCGCAGCCCGTGGCTGTTCAACCAGATTCGCCAGCAGCTGCGGGGCGAGACCGTCACCATGCCGACCGGCCGCGAGGTCGCGCACTATATTCGCGCGCTGTGGGATTCGCAAACCGGTTTCGACAAGCCTGAGAAGGTGCAGTGCGAGCGAATGAAGAAGTTCCTCAACTACCTTGGCGAGGGCGTGCCCGGAACGTTCCTGCACCAGATTCGCCGCTCGCAAACCGCCGACGAATTTCACGGAAT
>JANMUX010000512.1:0-7423 GCA_031392125.1 Acidobacteriota bacterium
GTCCCGAGCAACGTCGAGGGGCGACAAGCGCACCCTGCTCAGCACCGACGGCTCCGAGGGCAACTACTACGATGGTGCGTCGATCGTGTGGTCGCCCGACTCGAGCAAGATGGCCGCCTACCGCGTGCGACCCGGCTATCGTCGCCTGATTCACTACGTCTCGTCCTCGCCGGAAGATCAACTACAGCCCGAGCATTGGGCGATCCAATACGCCAAGCCCGGCGACCAGCTCGACCTCGAGCAGCCCGTGTTGTTCGACCTGCGCAGCCAGAAACAGGTCACCATCGATTCGCGGCTGTTCTCGAACCCGTTCGACATGTCCGATTTGGTCTGGCGCAAAGACGGCCGCGCCTTCACCTTCGAGTACAACCAGCGCGGTCACCAGGCGTTCCGCGTGATCGAGGTCGATGCGCACACCGGCGCCGCCCGCGCCGTGATTGCCGAGGAGCCCAGGACTTTTTTCTATTACAACCGTTCGGCGGCAACCCTGCAGGCCGGCAAGCGCTATCGCCATGACCTCGCCGACGGGAAAGAAATCGTGTGGATGTCCGAGCGCGATGGCTGGAACCACCTTTACCTGATCGATGGCGCCACCGGCGCGGTGAAGACGCAGATTACCAAAGGCGCCTGGCCCGTGCGCCACGTGGTGAAGGTGGATGAAGACAAGCGACAGCTCTGGTTCAGCGCCGGCGGCATGACGACGCCGGCCCGCGAGGCGAAGGACCCGTACTTCCAGCATTACTACCGCATCAACCTCGACGGCAGCGGCCTCACCCCTCTCACATCGGCCGACGCCAATCACACGGTCGAGTTCTCGTCCGACATGTCGATGTATGTCGATCACTACTCGCGGGTGGACATGCCGCCGGTTTTGGAGCTGGTTGATGTGAGGGGCCCGGGGCAGGACTTGTCCACCGTAGCGCCCCGCGCGGAGGTGGAACGTGGCGACCTCTCCGCCCTCACAAAGGCCGGTTGGCGGGCGCCCGAGGTGTTCGTCGCCAAGGGCCGCGACGGCGCCACCGACATTTGGGGCCTGGTGTGGAAGCCGAGCAGGTTCGATCCGGCCAGGACGTATCCCGTCATCGAGTACATCTATGCCGGTCCGCACGGCACGCACACCCCCAAGTCGTTTGCTGCCAGCAGCGGCATGCAAGCCCAGGCCGAACTCGGCTTCATCGTGGTGCAGGTGGACGGCATGGGCACCTCGAACCGCTCGAAGGCGTTTCACGACGTGGCGTGGCAGAACATCAAGGACGGCGGGTTTCCCGACCGCATCCTCTGGCACCAGGCGTATGCGGCGCGGCACCCGTGGTACGACATTTCGCGCGTTGGTATTTACGGCGGGTCGGCGGGCGGCCAGAACTCGATGGGCGCGCTGCTGTTTCACCCGGACTTCTACAAGGTGGCGGTGTCGTACGCCGGCTGCCACGACAACCGCATGGACAAGATCTGGTGGAACGAGCAGTGGATGGGATGGCCGATCGGCCCGCAGTATTCCGCCTCGTCTAACGTCGACCATGCCGGGAAGCTGCAAGGCAAGCTCCTGCTGATCGTCGGCGAGCTCGACACCAACGTCGATCCGTCCTCGACCTCGCAGGTGGTGAGCGCGCTGCTCAAGGCCAACAAAAATTTTGACTACCTGATGATTCCCGGAGCCGAGCACAACGCGGGTCGCGGTGGTGAATACGCGGACTACGGCGAGCGGAAGCGCTTCGACTTCTTCGTGCGGCACCTGATGGGCCAGGACCCGCCCGAGTGGAGTTCGGCGCCGACCGGATCGGCGCAACGATGACTCGCAGTTCGTAGCCCGCGCTCCAGACGGCTAGCAACTCGCAGCTCGGCTTGGAGGCTTTGGACAGGGTGGGGACACACCTTTAGGTGTGTCCAGCACCGTTCACGCTCGCTGCGAGTTGTGTGCCAGTAACCTGCCCGTCGGGGCGCTGTTGATTCCCATCGGTCCAAACAAAGGTCGGTCGCCCCGACTCCCGCCGACTTGCGCACGTGCTCGAGCGGATGGCGAGCAGCCGGCGCTCTAGTCGGTTGCGCTGCCTTCTTTGTGTTTACGTCGCTTGCGGTACTGCGCGATCTCATGCGGCAAGTTGTAAAGGTACTGAAGCAAGAAATCCAAGAACTTGATCACATCGCGAACATCGCCGGCTTCGGACTTTTGCTGATCGCCCGTCGGATGTGCTGACTCGTTGGCTAGCTCTCGGAGCTCATGTGCCCATTCCTTCATGTGGGGAGGTAGCACCCCCTTAGCAGCCAAGTCATCTATTTCCAGTTTCAGTGAACTGCCCTTCGCGCCGTGTTCGCGCAGCGCTGTTTGAAGGGCGCTCCGCGCCATCACCGCGGCTGCATCCCAGTTTTCATCCTTGGCCGAGCGATGGGCTTGCAACCAGAACCGACCAATTGCCTCCGGCCAGTGCTCGGGATGTTCGTTCAGCCTCAGAGGCCATGGCAAGACTCGGAAACTGTGCAGGCCCCCTCCGAACAGGCTGCCAGCCGACCACAGAGCCATCACGTAACCAGAGCAGCTGCCGCACTTCAGCGTGTCGAAGTGGAGGGCCTTCGCTGAATTCGCTTTCTTCTTCTGCGCACGATGCTCAAGGCTGAAATTGCCCTGTTCGAGACAAAACGGACACGTAATCCGATGCATTTCCAGTTCGGTCCCCTGGAATCCGGATCCCTCGCCGAGGTCCCACCAACTGTTCAAGAAGCCCCCTTCGAGTCGGCCCTATGCCTCGCTGCCGAGTCTATCCGACTCTGCTGCGGTGCTTGCCCAAGCCCAGTGCCTCAACGTCCGGCAGGTCGGCGCGACGGCACACGGGGGAACGCGCCAACCGCTCGCCATCCGCTGGAGCACGCGCGCAAGTCGGCGGGAGTCGGGGCGACCGATCTCTGTTTGGACCGATGGGCATCAACAGTGCCCCGACGGGCAGGTTACTTACAGACAACCTCGCGGCGAGCGTGAACGGTGCTGGACACACCTGAAGGTGTGTCCCCACATTCTGTCCGCGGTCTCCAGACCGAGCTGCGAGTTGACAGCCGTCTGGAGCGCGTGCGGAAGCGGATGGCGAGCGGCCGGAGCCGCAGCTATCCACCTAAAGGCGGACTCCACTACACAAGGCACCCCATGAGGGCGCTGCTTCCACCGGAGTAAAGTTAACTGGTGCTTCGACTTCCGGGTGCCTTGATCGTCCTATCGGCCCTCGTCTCGTGCTCCCCGGCGGCATCCACGCCCCAGGACATCGTGGCGGTCACGCGCGAGGTCGGGGCCTGGCAGGGCCAAGGCACTGCCACCGTGGGCGACATCCCCAGCGAAACCGGGCGCTTCCGCATCCACTGGGAAACCGCCAACGAGTCCCCCGCCGGCGCCGGTACGTTCAGGCTGACCATGCGCAGCGCGATCAGCGGCCGGCCCTTGCACGTGGTGGTTGACCACAAGGGCGTGGGCGCCGGTACCGCCGACTACGATGAAGGCCCCAGGACCTACGATTTCCTCGTCGAATCAGCCAACCTCGACTGGAAATTCCGGGTCGACGAGACCACCGGCGCCTTTGTCCCGCGGTCATCGCCTGCATCGCCCGCCAAGCCGTAATTTTGAGTATTCTTGGCAGGTGCCACACACTGCGTTTTCCCGTATTGTCTTGACCCTGTTTGCCCTGACCATGGCGGCGGCGTGCCGTTCGGCCTCGAGCGGCGCCCCGCCGGCCACCCAAATCCTGCAGCCCGGCGCTCCCGGCCAGGACACCAGGACGATTGGCGTCGCCGCTGCCACCGACCTGTCGAAGGTCCAGTTCACCGCCGCCGACACCAAGTTCATGCAAGGCATGATTGGCCATCACGCCCAGGCGGTCGAGATGGTCGCGTTGATTCCGTCGCGCACCCAGAACCAGTACATGAAGATGCTCGGCCAGCGCATCGACGTCTCGCAAGAAGACGAGATGAAGATGATGCGCGGGTGGCTTGCTGCACGCGGCCAGGCCATTCCCAGCGAGCACGCACATCACGAACCCGGCGGCATGATGCCGGGCATGCTTACCAGCGAAGAAATGACGGCACTGGCAAACGCCAAGGGCGTCGAGTTCGATCGCCTGTTCCTGATGGGGATGATCAAGCACCACTTCGGCGCCATCACGATGGTGGACGAGTTATTCAAGACGCCGGGGGCCGGACAGGACGGCGAGATCTACGCCTTCGCCTCGGACGTCGATTCCGACCAGCGCATGGAAATTGACCGGATGGGCGCAATGCTCAAGGAGCTTCAGAAATGAGATCGGTTGCCACGCAAGTCCTCGCACTCTCCGCGGTCGTCTGCTCGCTCGTCGTCGCTGGCAGCGCCCAGCAGAAGCCGATGGATCCCAACGATCCGCGCACCGGCTTGAAGCCCGGCATGCGCGACGCGGGCGTCGCGGCCCGCGGCCTGGAATTGGTTTCGACGCGGCCCCGGGCCGAAGGCTTTTACGATCCCAAGAACCCCGTGGGCGAAGCCATGCCCGGCGAACGGCCGGCGAACGCGACGCCGCCGGCGCCCGTAGCCGCCCCCGCACCACCTGCGCCTGCCGCCCCTGCCTCGCCCGGAGCGCCCGCAGCACCTCGTCCGCCCGCCGGCCCCGGCGCGCTCGACTTTGCCAACTCCGACATCGCCTTCAGCGGCCAGCGCATGGTGATCGGCAACTTCCACGGCTTCAACGCCTACGACATCGAGAGCGCGAAGAGTCCGCGGCTGCTCGCCTCGGTGGTGTGCCCCGGCGGCCAGGGCGACGTCTCGATTTACGGCAACCTGCTGTTCATGTCGGTCGAGCAGACCCGCGGCCGGCTCGACTGCGGCGTGCAGGGCGTGCAAGAACCGGTCAGCAAGGAACGCTTCCGCGGCGTCCGCATCTTCGACATTACCGACATCACCAAGCCCAGGCAGGTGGCGGCGGTGCAGACCTGCCGCGGCTCGCACACCCACACGCTGGTGCCGAAAGACAAGCAGACGCTGTATGTCTACGGTTCTGGCACCGGCGGCGTGCGCTCGGGTGAGGAGCTGCAGGACTGCTCCGGCGGCGACCCCAAGGAGAACGCGAACACCGCGCTCTTCAGCATCGACGTGATCGAAGTGCCGCTCGGCGCTCCCGAAAAGGCGCGCGTCGTCAACCGCCCGCGGATCTTCGCGGATGAGAAGACCGGCGCGATCGCCGGACTGTTTCCGGGCGGCGACCACGGCCCCGGCACGCAGCGCACCAGCACGACCAATCAGTGCCACGACATCACGGTGTTCCCGGAAGTGGGCCTCGCGGCCGGCGCCTGCTCGGGCAACGGCATCCTGATGGACATTTCCGATCCGGTCAACCCGAAGCGGCTCGATCACGTCGCCGACAAGAACTTTGCCTATTGGCACTCCGCCACCTTCAACAACGACGGCACCAAGATCATTTTCACGGACGAATGGGGCGGCGGCACGCGTCCCCGTTGCCGCGCCACCGACCTTCCCAACTGGGGCGCCAACGCCATCTTCGAGATCGTGGACAAGAAGATGAAGTTCGGCGGCTACTACAAGATGCCGGCGGCGCAGACCGAGACCGAGAATTGCGTGGCCCATAACGGCTCGCTGATCCCGGTGCCCGGGCGCGACATCATGGTGCAGGGCTGGTATCAGGGCGGCGTTTCGATCTTCGACTTCACCGATGCCGCCAATCCGGTTGAGATCGCCTACTTCGACCGCGGTCCGCTCGACGCCAAGAACCTGATCGTCGGTGGTTACTGGTCGACCTACTGGTATAACGGCAATCTCTACGGCTCAGAGATTTCTCGCGGCATGGATATTTTCAAGCTGCTGCCGACCACTGCCCTGTCGCAGAACGAGATTGACGCCGCCACCCAGTGGCGCGCGACCGAATTCAACGCGCAGAACCAGCCGCTGGTGAAGTTCGAACCGACCACCGCCGTGGCGAAGTCGTATCTCGATCAGCTGAACCGCACGAAGGGCATTTCGGCCGAACGGGCCAAGGCAGTGAACGACAACCTGGCCAAGGTTGACGACCTGCGCACCGGCAAGGAACGTAATGCCGCCAGTGCGCTCGAGGGGCTGGAGGCCGTGGCCGCCCAGTTGGCAGCCGACGCCGTGGCCGCCAGCGGCCGCGATGCCATGCGTTTGCGAGCTTTGTCCGACACGTTGAAGGGCCGCGCGGCGCGGCTTCGTTAGAGGAGTGACTATGAAACCCGTGAAGATTCTCGCCGGCGCTGCGCTATTCGTTTCGGCCATCGCCGTCGGCCAGGCACAACAGCCCACACCTGCGGCGCCAGCGGCACCGCCGGCGGCCGCGCAGCCCGCAGCACCCACGCCGCCGCAACAGCGGCCCGATCCCGTGCCGCCGGAAAACCTGCCGCGGCCTTCCACCACCGATCCGCGCGCCACCCTCAAGCCCGGCGGGCCTGGCGCGAAGGCGGCTGAGGCCGCCTGGAACATGGAACTGGTGTCGAACCTGCCGAAGCCCGAGGGTTTTTTCGATCCGGCCTTGCCGCTCGGGACGCGTTCTCCCGAGCCGGCGCCGACGGCGCCCGGAGCACCGCGCACGCCGCCCAACCCGAACCAGCTTTCCTACACCAACTCGGACCTGGCGTTCAGCGGTAACCATGTCATCGTTGGCAACTACCACGGCTTCAACACCTACAACATCGAGCGCGCCAACAAGCCGCAGCTGATCGCGTCGGTGGTCTGCCCCGGCGGCCAGGGCGACGTGTCCACGTGGGGCAACCTGCTGTTCATGTCGGTGGAACAGACGCGCGGCCGCCTCGACTGCGGCCTCCAGGGCGTGGTGCCGCCGGTCAGCAACGAGCGCTTTCGCGGCGTTCGCATCTTCGACATCACCGACCTGAAGAACCCCAAGCAGGTGGCGGCGGTGCAAACCTGCCGTGGCTCGCACACCCACACCCTGGTTCCCGATCCCAAGAACAAGAGCCGCATCTTCTTGTACGCGTCGGGCACCGGCGGCGTCCGATCGGGCGAAGAGCTCACCGGCTGCTCGGGCAAGGATGCGAAGGAAGATCCCAACACCTCGCTCTTCAGCATCGACGTGATCGAAGTGCCGCTCGCGACACCAGAGAAGTCGCGCATCGTGAATCAGCCGCGCCTCTTCGCCAGCGACAACAACATCGCCGGGCTGTGGGCCGGCGGCGATCACGGCCCCAACACGCAGCGCACCAGCACCACCAACCAGTGCCACGACATCACCGTTTACTCAGAGATGGGGCTGGCCGCCGGCGCGTGTTCGGGGAACGGCATCCTGATGGACATCAGCGATCCGCAGAACCCGAAGCGGCTCGATTTCGTGTCGGACACGGGCTTCGCCTACTGGCACTCGGCCACCTTCAACAACGACGGCACCAAGGTGCTCTTCACCGACGAGTGGGGCGGCGGCGGCCGGCCTCGCTGCCG
>JANMUX010000010.1:0-3969 GCA_031392125.1 Acidobacteriota bacterium
AAAATTTCCCCGGCCGCGCAAGCTCCAGGTGTTTGCCACCGACCTGAACGAAGCCTCGCTCGAAAGGGCCCGGCGCGGCCTTTACGGCAAGCACCTGGTGGACGACGTGTCACCGGAGCGCCTGCGCCGGTTCTTCACGGAAGAGGCCGGCGGTTACCGCATCAGCAAGCCGCTCAGGGAAATGGTGGTCTTCGCCAGGCAGAACCTGATCGGCGATCCGCCGTTCTCCCGGATGGATCTGGTCAGTTGCCGCAACCTGCTGATCTACTTCGAGGCCGATCTGCAGAAAAAGGTGTTTCCGGTTTTTCACTACGCGCTGAAGGCCGGCGGCTTCCTCTACCTGGGTGGCTCGGAATCGGTCGCCGGCTTCACGGAGCTCTTCGAACCGGTCGACAAGAAGCACAAAATCTACGTCCGAAAGAGCGGGCATGCTGGTGCCCTCCAACTGCCGCTCAGGCGTGGCGCAACCCGCGTCGAGGCCGCCAGTCAGGCTGGCGAGCGGGCCGGCGACGGCCCCCGGCGAGGTCAAGGCGCGCCCGTCTCTCACGGCGAGTCCAATGCCCAGCGCGAGGCCGACCGCGTGACCGTGAGCCAGTTCGCCCCTCCCGGCGTGCTGATTGACGCCGAGTTGCAAGTCATACAGTTCCGCGGGTCAACCAGCGCATACCTCGAGCCGCCGAAGGGCAAGGCCAGCTTCGACGTATTGAAGATGGCGCGCAGCGGACTGATGTTGCCCTTGCGGGCCGCCATCAACAAGGCGAAGAAGGAGAAGAAGCCGGTTCGCCGCGACCATGTGCGCATCGGCCACGAGGGTGACACGCGGGAGATCAACCTCGAGGTCATTCCGTTGATCAACCTCCAGGAGCGCTGCTACTTGATTCTGTTCGAGGACAGTCGGACGTCCGGGCGCCGGCACGCCGACGCCGTCCCGGCCGCACCGCCTCCGCTGCCTCGCGGCACCGCCGAGCGCCGCGTCGCCGAGCTCGAGTCGGCGCTCGCTGAAACCCGCGATTACCTGCAGTCGCTGCAAGAAGCGCATGAGGCCGCAAACGAGGAGTTGCAGTCGTCCAACGAAGAGGTGCAGTCGGCCAACGAAGAGCTCCAGAGCCTGAACGAAGAGCTGGAAACGTCCAAGGAGGAACTGGAGTCGACCAACGAGGAGCTCAGTACCTTCAACGAGGAGGTCGCCGACCGTAACGCCGAACTCGGCCGGGTCAACGCTCGCTTGACCGAGGCGAAGCAGGAGGCAATAGCCGCGCGGGACCATGCCGAGGCCATCCTCCGCACCATGCGCGATCCATTCGTGATCTTGAATCCCGATTTGCGCATCGAGTCTGCCAACGACGCCTTCTATCGTACGTTCGAGACCTCGGCGGCCGAGATCGAAGGTCGCTCGATTTACGATGTTGCCGATGGCCGCTGGAACACCCAGCGTTTCCGCCGGCTGCTGGAAGAGGTCCTGCCGCGCAACAGCTTCTTCAATGACCTCGAGATGACCTACGAACTCGGCGGGACGATGCCTCGGACCGCGCTCTTGAATGCACGCCGGCTGGTCGGCAGCGACGGCGCCGCCTCACGAATCCTGCTGGGGATCTACGACGTCACCGACGCGCTGCACTTCCAGGCTGCGGCCCGCAACATCGAGGCTCGCTACCGGGCGCTGGTTGAAGCCACGGCACAGATCACCTGGACGACCGACGCCACGGGCGCGGTCACGGAGGATTCGCCGTCGTGGCGCGCGTTCACCGGCCAGACTTATAGTCAATGGATCGGGTGGGGATGGCTGGACGCGCTACACCCTGACGATCGTCAGCGTGTTCACGACTTGTGGCTGCGCTCGGTGGAGTCGCGCACGGTGGTCGACACCGAGTATCGCCTCCGGCACGTCGGCGGAGGGTTTCGCTGGACCGACGCCCGGGTCGTGCCGGTCTTCAATGAGAACGGTTCGCTGCGTGAATGGATCGCCAGCAACACCGACATCAGCGAGCGCCACTCGCGAACCGATGCGCTGCGCGACGCGGACCATCAGAAAAACGTGTTCCTCGCCATGCTGGCGCACGAACTCCGCAACCCGCTGGCGCCGCTGCGTAACTCGATCGAGATCGTCCGCCGCATTACCACGATGCCGGCGTCTGAGGCAGGCCCTCCCCTCGACGCAGCAGTTGCGCTCATGGAGCGACAGGTCAACCACATGGCCCGGTTGGTGGACGACTTGCTGGATGTCAGCCGAATCAGCCGCGGCAAGGTGACCCTGCGCATCGAACGCGTGGACCTGACCGAGGTCGTGCGCGACGCGATCGACGCGATTCTGCCATCGCTCGAACGCAAGGGGATCACGCTGAACATGATGGTGCCGCCAGAGCCGCTGTTCCTGAACGCCGACCCCAACCGCATGCTGCAGATTGTCGGCAACCTCCTGCATAACTCCTGCAAGTTCACCGGCGAGGGTGGACGCGTCGACGTGACGGTCGAGCGGGACCCGGGCGCTGAGCACGCGCTCATCCGCATTAGCGACACGGGCATCGGCATCGCCGCCGACCAATTGTCGCGAATTTTCGACATCTTCCAGCAGGTTGACACCTCGCTCGCCCGCTCGGCCGGCGGCCTCGGCATCGGACTCACGCTGGTCAAGACCCTGGCCGAGATGCACGGAGGCGGGGTTGAGGTGGCGAGCGCCGGCCTGGGGCATGGCACCAAGTTCGTCGTCCGTTTGCCGGTCCGCCCAAACGAGAATTCGCCGGAGATACCGGCGAACCCCTGATTGGCATGCACGGCCTCAGCGCCGGCAGCGCCTTGTTTGGCTGTGCGTCCCCGCAGTTCACGTCCCTGCAGCCGTGGTGTTACGAGAACGCGGCGCCCACCATGATGCGCCTGATGCGCACCCACGGCGAGCCGTGGGACGGATGGTTAATCTGCACCGGCTGCCCCTTCGCGTCGCCGGTCGTGCCGAACATCTCCCACGATTCCTTGCCCGACGTTGCGTCCAGGTTCTGCCAGAAATCGGTGGTGATGGCGTTGTAGGTGACGTCGCTCAGCATGCGCGTCTTCTTGCCGTTCTTGATCTCCCAATAAGCATCGCCGCCGAACTGGCCGTTATAGCGCTGCTGATCGATCGAGTAGCTGCCGCGGCCATCGATGAGAATGCCGTCCTTGGTGTCGGCGATGATCTCCTCGGGCGTGGGCGATCCCGGTGGGCCCGGATCGACGTGCACGTTGGGCATGCGCAGGAACGGATAGTTGCGCCACGAGGTCGCGAACGTGCACCCCTTGGACGAGGTCTGGCCAATGTAGTGCGCGGTTTCGCGGTTGGTCTGCAAGTCCACCAGCTTGCCCTCGCGAATCAACGGCCACGACTGCGACTTGACGCCGTCATCGTCATAACCCACCGTGCACATGCCGCCTTCGAGCGTGCGGTCGCACGAGACGTTGAACAGCTTCGAGCCCATCATCAGCTTGCCGACGTCCGATGCCTTCACGAAGCTGGTGCCTGCGTAGTTGGCCTCGTAGCCGACTACCCGATCGAGCTCGGTCGGGTGCGCGACGATCTCGTGGATGGTCAGCATGGCGTGCGCGGGCGTCATGATCAGGTCCTTGAGGCCGACCCCGGCGGGCGGCGCCGTGCAATGCTCCACTGCTTCGTTGGCGATCCGCTCCACGTTTTCGAGCATCCTGGCATTGAGCACCACTTCGTAGCCGGCCGACTTGGGCGCCACCGAGAAGGTGCGCGACTTGGACTTGCCGTCCTTGAGCGCCGTCACCGTGAAGCCGGGCGAAGTACGCCAGATCTCCTGCTCGATGTACGAGCCCTCGGACGTGGCGAGGTACTTCCAACTTCCTGGTGGGCGCCGGCTGGAGCGGTGCACGCCCCATCACGGCAGGTGCCGGAGCAGCAGTCGATGGGCGCGGTGCAGGCGGCGGCCCAGGGATCGCATGCGGGGCCAACCTCGCCGTCGAGACGGCCACCGCCGT
>JANMUX010000070.1:0-2144 GCA_031392125.1 Acidobacteriota bacterium
GTTGGTGACGTTGTGCTGCTGCACCTGAAAGGCGCGGACCTGCTCCTGGTGTGACGGCCGTTCATTGTCCCAGGCAAACGGTTGCTGATCGTGCGCCACTCCCAGCGTGGCAGTGCCCGCGGGTACGGTGATCCACGACTGCGCCGGCGGGGTCCCTTCAATGACCGGCGTGTAGCCAGACGGCCGCCGCTTGTCGGCGAACGGCAGGCGATGCCACATGTAGAGCAGCGTTTCCTGGTGCATCACCTCGTGCTCGAGAATGCAATGCGCTGCTTCCGCTCGGTGGAGCAGGGGATGATTGGTCCGATCGATGTCGCCCGATTCCAGCGCCTCGATCACCCGGCGATCGGCTTCGCGCGCAAACTGGTGCACCTCGGTGCGCGCCGGCCACTGTTCGCGGATCGACGTGTTGGGGCTGGCCGAGACAGCCTGCGATTCATGCGGATCGATGCCGCGCGCGAACAGCGTTTCGAGCCGGGCATCGATCCCGGTCAGGCCAAGGCCGCGCTTGACTAGCGTGTTGAAGCTGAACCCCGGCAGATGACCTTCGTAGAAAACGACGGGGTGGCGGAGCGCGATCGGCCGCGAGTAGTACGCCTGGTCTGCGAGCATGTCGAAGAGCGCTTGCGACCGCTCCCGGTTGCTCCGGTAGCGCTCAATTAATTGGCGGCGATTCGGCTCGACTGTTGTGCTCACTGCGTGTCCCCGAGAGTAGGACGCTGATGGGGCGTAGATGGTGTCAACGGCCCTCCAGCTCGACTGCATCACCGCTGTCGTTTTCATTCTGCCGTACCTCGTGGTGCGTCACTGCAGCGGTTCGGCACCACCTCTTCAGCACTACGAGGTATCCGGGCTGATGGCGG
Organism: Acidobacteriota bacterium; assembly: GCA_031392125.1. GTDB lineage: Bacteria > Acidobacteriota > Vicinamibacteria > Vicinamibacterales > UBA2999 > 12-FULL-67-14b. Next base: position 864 of record JANMUX010000070.1, read on the forward strand.
TCGTGATAGACCTTGCCCATGCCGCGATCAGCTGTCCGCAAGCTCGAGAAATACGTCCCGCTGAGTCGGTCGCAATTTCGCGAGCGCTTCCTCGCGCGCTTTTACGATCCAGCATTCGCGCCCGTCAGTGCGCAGCTCGATCAGATCTGCGAGATTGCCTACGACGGCTACAAGAAATATCGCAAGTCGCCGCGAACACGGCCGGCGGGCCGGCGCTTTAGTAAGCCCGGGCAGCCCCTGCCGATCGAGTGGCTCGCCGCCAAGTCCGCCGTCGATCAGGCTCAGCGCCGGCAGCGCTTGAAGTCTGGGCCGTCGCGCATCCTGCTGATCAGTGGTTCAACTCGTAGCGAACACACCTGTCCGGGCGAAGTGTCGAAGACGCGCCGACTGGTCGAGCACGCGCGTCAGGTGATCGAGGACATGCGTCACCATGAAGTCGACCTGCTCGATGTTTCGGACCTGGCCGACGAGCCGCTCAAGGTGATCTATCCCTGCAAGGCCTGCGTCTCGACCGCGCAGCCGCTCTGTCACTGGCCGTGCTCGTGCTACCCGAACCATGCGATGGCGCAGACCGGCGACTGGATGAACGAGATCTACCCGCGCTGGGTGGCCGCGCACGGTGTCTTCATGATCGCGCCGGTCAACTGGTACCACGTGCCGGCCAGCCTCAAGCTGATGATCGACCGCCTGGTGTGCGCCGACGGCGGCAATCCCGACCCGACAACCACGGATGGGAAGAATGCGGAGAAGGCGAAGCGGATCGAGTTGCGCGGGTGGGACTATCCGAAGCACCTGGCCGGCCGTGCCTTCGCGGTGGTGGCCCACGGCGATTCGGCGGGCCCGGAGAACCTGCGGCGGATGCTGGTCGACTGGCTGACCGACATCGGCCTGATCCAGGCTGGGCCGCTGGCGGCGATCGATTCGTTCATCGGCTGGTACGAGCCCTATGCCACCAGCCACGCCGACCTCGATCGCGACCGGCCGCTGTTCACGCAGGTGGAGCAGGCGGCGATCAGCCTGTCGCGGATGGTGAAGCAGCTGCGAGCTGGCACCTACCAGGCGCCGGATGCGGGCTTGAGGAGCCCGCGGCAGAAGTAGCAGGATGGTCGGTGCGCAGTCAGGCAGGTGCCCACGGTCGCAAGGCTCTGATATACTTGGCCGTTCCGGCGACGTTCGCGGTCCTACCAGAGCGGAGAGGTACCGAAGTGGTCGTAACGGGCGCGCCTCGAAAGCGTGTTGTCCGAAAGGGCACGTGGGTTCGAATCCCACCCTCTCCGCCAC
>JANMUX010000089.1:0-26760 GCA_031392125.1 Acidobacteriota bacterium
GAACTTGCCCTCCGCTTGCGAATTCAGGATCTCGTCGTCGGTTCGCAGATAGGGCGCGTTGAACGGATCGGGGAATGCCTTGAAGGCGAAGCCGAAGTTGGAATCGATGGTGTCGGCCTGCTTCAGGGTGCCGGCCGTGAAGAAGGGGCGGGTGTCTTCGGAACTGAACTTTCCGGTCTTGTAGTTATCAAACTTCTCGCTGCCGGCCTGGACCCGGAAGGTGATGCGCGGCGACGTGGCGCCGAGCGTGAGCGTACCCCTCATGCCGTTCTCGTTCGAGCTGTAGAGGCCATTGAAGCCATACAGCAACTGCGTCGTCGGCGAGAACGACGGCTCGTTGGTGATGATGTTGACCGTGCCGGCCAGCGCATCGGAGCCGTACATCAACGTGCCGGCGCCGTTGATGATCTCCACGCGACTGATCGAGTCAGGCGAGATCAGCCCAACCTCGGCGCCGGTGCGGTCGGTGGCCTGGCGGGCGGTGTTCAGGCGCTCGCCGTCAACCAGCACCAGCATGCGAGTTGAGTCGAGACCGCGCAGCCGCGGGCGCACTCCGAACGGTCCGCTGCCCACCGGCGTCACGTTGACGGCCGAGACCAGGGCATCGCCGGTTGACAGGGGATTCAACTGTTGGATGGCCGCCTCGGAGATGGTTTCCACGTGCAGTGGAATCTGGCGAACCTCGCGCTCAGACCGGCTGGCGGTTACGCTCACCTCAGCGCTCAAGACGCCGATCTCGAGCGAAATCGGAATGTCCAGGTCGGCCTCTGGTCGATCGATCACCACCGTGCGCGCCGTCTCGGAAAACCCGGTGCGCGTCACGATCAACAGGTAGCTGCCCAGTGCCGGCGCATCGAGGCGATACCGGCCCTGGGCGTCGGTTTCGACGGTCGTCTCCTGGCCGGTCGCGACAACGCGAAGAGTGACGCGGGCCGCGGGCACCGCCGCGCCAGTTGAATCTGCAACCGAGCCACGAATGGTGGCGGCAAAAGTGGGGGTCGCGGCGAATAACACCACGGCAAACAAGCAGACACAAATCGAACGCATGACAACGCTCCGCGAACTCGAATGACGAGTTCAGAGTGACGAATTAAGAGTCGGGGGAAAAACCGTCTTAACGCGCGCGCGGAGGCGGTCGTGAAGAATATCGAGGCGAGAACCCGGCGGCAAACATGCCGGCGAGCGAAGACGCGGCGAGCACGCCGGCGTAGATCCGCGCGTGACGATCGCGGCGTGCCAACAGGGCGGCGAGCATCCAAAGGGTGATGGTCAGCGCCGATACCGACACCAGCTGCTGCAGCACGGAAGTCGCGACCGCCTGGGGCAGCGCGAGAGAATTAATCGAATCGCTGAAGTCGGTTGCCACGGCCGGCCCGTGCACCAGGGCCGCCAACACCCACACCGCAATGCCCTGCCGGCTCCACATCGAGGCGCCGCGGCGGCGAATGGCGACGAGGGCTGCCATCAACCCGGCCGCCGACGTCCAACGGAACACCAGCCACGGATCCTCGAGCCGCCCAGCCGCCACTTGCGCGGCGAACAGCCAACCGTGAAAGGCGACCAGCAATACTCCCGCCACGGCGGTCGTCGTCCGGGCCAGCGAGCGGAACCGCTCGAGGCGCGACGGCCACGTGTAAGGACGAGAGGGCATCACGGTATTGTACCCGAGGCTCGAAACCCGGCAAGCGGCCACAGTTGACGAGCTGCCAGCAGGCGCCCAGTCGTGGCCACCCAACGCACGCGACGGATCTGGGAGAAGTCCTGGATCGGATCGCCGTCCAGCACCACGAAGTCTGCACGTTTGCCGGGTTCGAGCGTGCCGCTGTCCTTCTCGAGCCGCATCGCGATGGCAGGCAGACGGGTTGCTGACGCGAGCGCCTGCATGGGGGTCAGGCCGGCCGCGACGTAAAGCTCGAGGGACCGCAGCAGACTGTGGCCAGGCAAAGCGCCGTCGGTTCCGGCCACGACCGCCACGCCGGCATCGAAGAGCGCCTTCACCATCCGCTGGGCCTCGCGCACCCGGCGCTCTGCGGTTGTGGCGTCGACCTGGTTGGCCACGCTGCGGTAGTTCGCCGCCAGTGCCGGTGGTGCGCCACTGAATCCCGCCTCGAACTCTTCGATCGACGTGCCGGGCGCGCGGCCAAGCAACTCGTTCCAGGGCAGCGTCGGATCGATCACGGTCTTCCGCTTCGCCAGCAGTTCAATCATCGCGCGCACCTCGGGGGACGATGGATCACCGCTGATCGGCATGTGCGCGAGGTGATCCATCCCGGCCTCCACCGCCCCTTTTGTACCCAGAGCGGTCGGCACATGGCCGGTCACTGACATGCCCAGTTCGTGCGCCCGCGACACGATCGCCGAGACCACGTCGGGCTGCAGCAGGGTATACAGCTTGATCTGCTCGAAGCGCGCCGCGTGATACCGATCGACGATGGCGCGACCGGCTTGCGGCGTTGCGGCGATGGTGGACCCGAAGCCGCCATCACCAGGTCCATCGACCAGTCCTGCCAACAGCAGGCGCGGGCCCAGTCCCTTGCCGCTCGCCACGACATCGCGAAACGCCGTGATGAAGCCCTGCTCCGCGCCCATGTCGCGCACCGTGGTCACACCCGCAGCAAGGTATGCGGGCGCCCACTCAATCTGGCTGGTGTGGCCATGCATGTCCCAGAGGCCGGGAATGATCGTCGCGCCCCGCGCATCGATCGTGCGAGTGCCTCGCGGAATCCGCGTGGACGCGCGCCGGCCGATCGCGGCAATGCGGCCTCCGCCCACGATCATCACCGCGTCGTCAATTGGCGCGCCACCGGCGCCGTCGATGATCCGGGCGCCGGTGACGGCGTAGGTTCCTTCGGCGATCGTCGCGGTTCGCTGCTGCCAGGTCGAGAGATCGGCCATTCGGTCGCGGACTGCGGCTTGCCGCAGCTCGGGCAGCGCCTCTTGCAGATCTTCACGAACGCCGGCGAGGGGCAGAATGTGGACACGCGTCACGATGGCCGCGAACCGATCGGCCTCATCCAGCCACACCGTCTCGCGTCCCCAGACAACCCCGTCAACCGTGTAGCGGCGGAGGCGAACCGAGCGGCCGCCGGCTCGAATGGTGTCGATGCCACGATGCTCGATCAAGGCGTGCCCCGAAACCCGGGGCAACAGGGTTATGTGCGCCGGTCGCTGGTGGGCTTCCCAATACCGAATCAGCAGCGCACGACCGGACAGCGGGCTGTAACCCGCAGCGGTGAAGTAACGCTCGGGCAGCGGCACTTCGGTCTTCACGCCAAGGTTGACCATCGTCGCGTGACCGCCGGCGACGGTCACGGCGGCGTCCACGTTGACGAAGCGGTACGACTTCCCTTTCGCGGCGAAGCGGGTGGGCGTGAAGTCGCTGGCGGTCGCCAGCGTGGATGCCAGCTGCAGCGTGGCGCCGCGCTCGGTGACATCCATGTTGGCGGTGAGCTCGAAACCCTGGCTGGTGTTGCGTAGATCGAAGCGTTCGACACCGACCGGGCGCTCGAGCAGCGAGATCACGATTACGCCGGTGCTCGCCGGTGAGGCCTGAAAGGCAAAGGCCGCAAACACCAGTGTGACGGCGAGCAGCTTGGCAATCATCGGCGGCTTGCGAACGGTGACCTGGTTATGCCGTTCACGATTGCGCTTTGAGGACGTTGCCCCCGTAGCGCTCGACCCACAGGCTGCCGAGCAGCGCGAGCACGGCGCTGCCCACCATCAGGAAGGCCGGAGACGCGAGTTGACCCGTGTCACGAATGAGTGTGGTTGCCACGAGCGGCGCCGTGCCGCTGAAGATGGTGAAGCTGATGTTGAAGACCAGTGCGACACCGGTGAAGCGGATGCGCGTCGGAAACAAGTCGGTGAGCAGCACCGCGAAAGACCCGTTGGTGAAGCCCGCAGCCAGGCCGGCAAGTATCAGCAGCAGGGTCAGGTTGACCGAACGGGTTTCCAGGGCCAGGTAGAACGGATATGAGAACACCAGCAACAGTGCCACCCCGGTACGCAGCAGGTAGCGAGGGGCAATCCGGTCGCCGAGCCAGCCAGTCAGCAGAATACCGAGGGCAGAAGCGATGACACCGACCGTCTGCGAGAACACCGCCTGCCGCGGATCGTACTGCAACACGCCAGCGAGATAAGCCGGCATGTGCGAGAAGAACAGGCCGTTGAAGCACCCGGTGCCCGCCAGCAAAGCGCAGCCGACCAGCACATGCGCCCGGTGCGTCCGCAGCAGCTCGCGGAACGGCTGTCGCGAGGCCAGGCTCTTCATCCGTTCGAACTCGGGCGACTCCTCGAGAGACCGGCGGAGCACGAAGCTGAGCACGCCGCCCAGTCCGCCAATGATGAACGCGATGCGCCAGCCGTAGACCGGCACGAGCGCGGGATCGAGCCAGGTCCGCACCGACAAGCTCACCGCAGTCGCCGCGGCCACACCCATGGTGACGCACGAAAACACCACACCGCAGACGAGCGGCGCGATGCGAGGTGCGGTCTCCACGACATACGTGAGCGCGCCTGGCAGTTCGCCACCCAGGCAGAAACCCTGCAGCAACCTGAGCGCCACCATCAACACGCTCGCGGCCACGCCCCACGTCGCAAATGTCGGCACCAGGCCCATGCCAAGCGTCGCCGCCGACATCACGAACACCGACCACAAGAACACCGTGCGACGACCGTATCGATCGCCGTAGTGACTGAGGATGATGCCGCCAAACGGGCGGGCCAGGTAGCCGGCCGCAAAGGCCGCGAATGATGCCATGAGCGACGCGATCGGCGAGGCATTCGGGAACACCGCCGCGGCAATGTCCCTGGCGAACACGCCGAAGATGACGAAGTCGTAGAACTCGAGCGTGCCGCCCAGGCTGGCGAGCAGCACGATGCGCCAGCCGCCGGCAGAAATACGGTCGGACGCTGATTGAGTGGCCGCAGAGGAGGTCGACGCCATGGTTATCGCAACATGTCCTGAATGACGGCGGGATCACCGTCGTTCGCTGAGGGTTGAATGCCGATTACGGCGCACATCAGGTTGTAGAGATGGATGTTCTCGAACGACTTGAATACTAGTCCGCGCCGCAGCCGCGGGCCAGAGGCGATGAACAGCCCCTCCATCGACTTGGCACTGGCGTCGTAGCCGTGCGTGCCGCCGGGGAACCGCCGGCCGGGTTGGGACCAGCGGGCAATATCTGATCTCGACGCGATGTGCCATCCCTCATCGGCAATGCCCACGATGGGCGAGACGCGCGGATGACCGGCCAACCCGTAAGCGTCAGGAATCTCGTCGCGTCGGTATACCTGCAGGTGGGGATGCTTGTTCTTGAGGGCCGCATACATCTTCTCGACATCGCCATTCTTCGGCGCCAGGCCGAGAACCGGCGACCAGTCAACGATGTCAGCGCTCGCCGGGTCGATGTAGTCGTCCACGAGGATTACGCGGTCACGGCTGAGCGCCGCCATCCCGTGGTCGCTCACAATGACGTAGTTGACCCGATCGGTCAGGCCGACACTGGCGACGCCGGCAACCAGGTCGGCGAGCGAGCGGTCCACGGTCACTGCGGCTTCGCGCACCTGCTCGGAATCGGGGCCCCAATCGTGACCGGCGTGGTCGAGGTCGCTGTAATACAACGTGAGGAAGGACGGGCGTTTCCCGTCTGGCAACTTCAGCCACTCGATCAATTGATCGACGCGACCCTTGTTCGGCAGGTCATCGTCGAAGTCGCGCCAGAAGGTGGCCTGATGGCCGCCAATCTCGGCCTCCGATCCGGGCCAGAACATCGCTGCCGCGACCTTGCCCTGCCGCTCGACCGTGTTCCAAATCGGGTCGCCTCCCCACCAGCGCGGGTCAGCCAGCACATCGCGCTTCGACAGGCCGAACGTGCCCGGAATGCCAGGGTCGCGCATGTTGTTAGAGACAATGCCGTGGTGAGCCAGCGTGAGGCCGGTCACGATCGTGTAGTGGTTCGGGAAGGTCTTCGATGGAAACTGCGGGATCAAGCCGTCAGCGCGCACGCCTTCGGCAGCCAACCGCGACAGCGTGGGCGGCGCGAACCGCTGCAAGTAGTCCCAGCGCCATCCGTCGATCGAGATCAGGATGACGATGGCTCGATCGGCCGGTGGCGGCGGCGCCTCACGGCAGCCGAGCGCAACCAGAATGATCAGAGCGCTCAGCACGATGCGATGGATCACGGGAGGAGTGTAATGCGGGGAAGGACAAACCTAAAGGTTTGTCCCCACCGAGATGGTTATGGAGATAGTTACGGAGAGGGTGGCGTGCGGCGCAGGTAGCTCCAGGTCGCCGGCGGCGTCAGCCCTTCGATGGCGAGCGTGCTGACTTGTTTGGTCGCAAGATCGATCGTTCGAATGGCATGGTTGTTGGTGTCGGCAATGTACAGGGTGTCGCCCGCGACCGATAGTCCTCCCGGTTCGAAAAACTGCGCGGAACTCGCCGGGCCGTCAACGTGGCCAGGCGTGCCAGTTCCCGCAAACGCCGTGACCTGGCGCGTCGCCGGATCCAGCATCTTGATTTTGTGGTTATAGGTGTCGGCGATGAAGACGCGGCCGGCATAGACCGCCACCGCCAGCGGATGCTGCAGCCGTGCGGCGTCGCCCTTGCCATCCTCATCGCCAAACTTGAACAGGTCGCCGCCGGCGATGGTCTGTACCGTGTTTCCTGGCGGCAGCTCGAGGGCGCGGATGATGTTCGCCTCGGCGTCAGCGACATAGAGCGTGTTGCCATCGAGCGCGAGACCCGATGGCTGCGCGAACGTGGCCACGTTCACCGGACCATCTTTCCGTGCTTCCTCGCCTGTGCCGGCGTAGGGATACGCACGATCGTGCAGCAGGTCCACCACCCAGATCTGATGCGGACCAGCCATCGCGATGATCAGAATGCCCGGCTTGAGCGCCAGGTCCCACGGCGAGTTGAGGTCAATGCGCATCGCCTCGCCGCCGTCTCCGCCCCCCGCCCCCTGCTTGCCGGTGCCGGCCACGGTGTGCACGGCGCGCGCCTGGAAATCGACAACGCGAATCTCGTGATTCTCGGTGTCGGCCACATACAGGTCGTTGTCAGGACCGAGGGCAAGCCCCTGCGGACGATAGAAACGCGCCTGCGGAAAAATGCCGTCGTTATCTCCTGGCAGCCCGGAGCCGATCACTTCGAGCAAGGCGCCGTCGAGCGACGAAACGATGATGCGGTTGTGGTTGGAGTCGGCAACGAACAGCCGGCCGGTGGTGCCATCAGCGAGGATCTTGCCTGGATAGAGCAACGCGCGGTCAGCGTGGCGAGTGCGTTCGAGGTCGAGCGCGAGCGGCGTGCGATCAATCTCGCCTCGTTCGTCAAACACACGCACCACCGTGCGAATGGCGCTGATGAAGCCTTCGAGGTTCCCTTCTCCCATGGCCGTGCCGACCAGATTGCCGGCCGGGTCGATGATGACTCGCGTCGGCCAGGCCTGTACTCCGTAACGCCGCCAGATCTCGAGGCCGGCATCGTTGGCGACCGGATGCTCGATCTCGTAGCGCACGAGGATGCGCCTGAGGTTGTCGGTGTCCTTCTCGTTGGTGAACTTCGGCGAGTGAATGCCGACAATGACCAACTCCTCCGGGAAGCGCTGCTCGAGCGTCTTGAGGTCCCGCAGGATGTGCATGCAGTTGACGCAGCCGTAGGTCCAGAAATCGAGGACGACCACTTTGCCCCGCAGCTGCCTCATCGCGATCGGCGCGGCCACGTTCAACCACGCGGTGGCGCCGTCCAGATCGGGGGCCGGGATCGGACCTGTCGGAGCTTGTTCGGCCGGGCTTTCGGGTTCGTTCATCTCATTCCATGCAACCACGAAGTTGCGAAGCACGCGAGGCCGTAATCAGCGGTCGGCAGCACGGGTCCACTCGCAGAGGCGGTCGGCAGGCTCCACCGTCTGTGGGCCGTCGAGCCAGGTGTCTACCGGCCACTTCACGCGCCAGGTCCAGTTAATGTCGTCCACCACCGCCGGCGTGTTGATGCGTTCGGTCCACCCGAACACGTCTTGCAGCGGAATCAGCGTGAGGCAGGAGCCGGCGGACAGTAGCGCCTGCAGGGTCGCCGCGCGCTGTGAATCGGTCTGCCCTTCGTCAGTCGCAGCCAGCGGTTCGATGTCGTGGGTACCGGTCGTAGCGACCGATCGCTCCGGAAAGTCCCTGGGATCGATCAATGGCTGGCCGGGTTCATCCCATCGACGTTCCCAGCGCAACACTTTGAGGCCGGGCAGTTGCATTCGCGCCATCGATGCACGCACGAAGTCGGGAATCACACCGAGGTCTTCGACGATCAGCGCCGGCTTCGGAACTCCGGAGCCGAGCACCCCGATCATCAGCTCCCCGAGACGGGTCTGGCCAGGCTCGTCGCCAGGCTCGAAAAAAGCCGGCAAGGTCTTGTCGATTGGCCGGATGTACATCCGGTAGAGGCCGACCAGATGGTCGATGCGAAAGCCGTCGTACAGCGCGGCATAGCGGCGCGCCCGCGCTCGCATCCAGGCGAAGTCGTTTTTCGCCATCTCCTCCCAGCGCCAGGGTGGCAGCCCCCAGTCCTGTCCGGTCTCGCTGAACGCGTCGGGCGGCACGCCGATGGTCGCGTCGAAGCGGAACTCCTGCTGACGGGCCCAGACATCGGGACTATCGGCGGAGTTCATAAACGGCAGGTCGCCGAAAATGCGGATCGGCCAGGTCATCCGATTGGCGTCGGCCCACTGCTCGGCGGCAACCCATTGCAGGTACATGCGATAGCGAATCTCTGTGTGGAGCGCCTGTTTCGCTGAGGCGACCGTCGCTCGATCCGCACGAGCGAGCGGCTCGGGCCACAAATGCCACGGCAGCTCTTCGTGCAACGCGTGCACGGCGCGAAACACGGCGTACTCGTCGAGCCACCAGGCTTGGTCGACAATGAACGCGTCAAAGCGGATGGCCCGCGGTGAACCGCGCGACACCTCCAGGCGAACGAATCGCTCGAACGCCTGGCGCAGCCAACGATCCTTGAACAGGCGGACTTCGACGTAATTGACCCGGGTCGATTGCCGCAGCGATTGCAGCGTCGCTGCATCTGCGTCGGTCAAGGCCAACTCACCGCCCAGGCCGGCGAAATCGACCATCTCCGGCAGAGAAATGTAGATGGGATCGAGCGCCATCGCCGACATCGCGGAATACGGCGACCGCTCAATGGGCGGCATTTCGTTGATCGGCAGGATCTGCAGCACCGACTGACCCGCCTCGGCTGCCCACTTCGAGAACATCGCCAGGTCCCGGAACTCGCCGATGCCCCAGCTCTCGCTGGACGCAAGGGCGAAGAGCGGCACGCTGATGCCGCTTTGCCGTCGCATCATGGGTGGCCCCCAACCGAGGCACGGCGCAGCACGCGGGTCACCGCCGGCTCGAACACCGCCGGCGAGGGCAGCAGGCTCACGACCAGGTAGGCCTCACGAGAAAAGTCGAAAAAATAACCGGGATGCACGAGCACATCGTCCCGATCGAGCAGTTCCAGGGCAAGCGCATCTTCGGAGCGGACCGCCGGCACCTGCAGCACCGCAGACCATCCCCCTTCAACCGGCAACACGTCCACCGACGAAAAGCCCGCGGCCAGCCGACGCAGGGTTGATAGGTTCTCGCGGAGGCGCGCCTGAATCTGGGCGCGCACCAAGGCGCCTTGCTCGATCAGCGATGGCGCTGCGACCTGGACGGGCGTAGACACCGACAGGTAGGTGTCAGCAATCACCTCGTACGCGGCCATGGCCGCGTCGACTGGCGCGGCCGGTCCACCGAACCCAATCCAACCGAGCTTGACCTGCGGCAGGCCTGCCGATTTCGACAGACCACCCAGGCTAGCGGTCAGCACGTCGCCGGCGGCCATGACCGGCGTGGCCGATGGTGCCGGGTCGAGGCCGTAGTCGGCGAACACCTCGTCGCCGATGATCGGCCAGCCGTGTGAGGCGCTCAACTCGGCCAATGCTGCCAGGTCGTCGCGATGCAGGAACGAGCCGGTTGGGTTGTTGGGCGACACGATCAGCAATGCCTTCACGCGAGGATTGGCGACGCGGCGCACGGAGTCGATATCGATGCGCCAGGTGCCGTGGTACTCGAGATCGTACGGCACGGCGGTGACGGACTCGAGACGCGTGAGATGTTCGAATAGCGGATAGCTGGGGCGTGGCACCAGGACCTCGTCGCCGGCATCGCAGAACAGCTTGAACAGCAGGGCATAGGCTTCGCTGGTGCTCGAGGTGAGCGCCACACGGTCTGCGGAAATCGCTATGCCGCGCCGGCGGAAGTCGCCGGCCACCGCCGCACGGGCCGACCAGAGACCGAGCGCCTGCGGCTCGTAGGCCAGCCCCTGCGGGTCGGCGAGCGCCGACAGCAGGCTGGGCGGATACGACAGGCCGACCCGCGTCGGGTTGGCTTCGGTGAGGTCGGTGACGCTCACGCCTCGGCGACGCTTGGCATCGATCGCGAGCGAGAGAGCGTTCGGTTCGAGGCTCGAGGGGAGGCGCGACGACGCCATTCAGCGGGTAACCAGCTCCACGCGCTGAATCACGTCGCCTTCGAGAATGGCGTCAACCACGTCCATGCCTGAAATCACGCTGCCGAACACCGTGTAGACGTGATCGAGGCGGGGCGAATCGATCGTGTTGACGAAAATCTGCGCGTCGCCGGTGTCGCGCCCGCGCGTGGAAATGCCGACCGTGCCACGCACGTGCAGGCCGACCTCGTCGCGCATGTAAAACGGTTCGCCGCTGTACTCGTTGGCACCAGGACTGCCCCCCTGGATCACGAAGTTTGGGGCAATGCGGTGGAAGGTGAGGCCGTCGTAATAGCCTTCGCCGGCGCGTCGCGCGATTCGCAGCGCCGTCAACGGCGCGGCATCCACCTCGAGCGAAATGTCAAAGGCTCCGCGGCCGGCCATGTGGAAGCGCAGCGCCTTACCGCGCAGCGCGCTGACCGCTGCCATGGTCACGCCGGGTCCGGTGAGCGGCTGTGGCGACGGCGTGCGGGGCTTGCCCGTCCAGGCCGTCAGGATCTCGGCGGCCTTCGCGGCCACCACCGGGTCGAAGTCGCGGAGATAGCCCTCGAGGTTCACCGCTTGCGCAGCATCCCCGTACGACTGGAGCCGGTTGAGGATCGCCATCCGGGGATCGCGCGAGGTGTCTTTGTGTTCCTTGGTGATGCGGCCGAGCGCAGCCAGCAGCGGCGCCGTCGCCTTCGGCGCGTGGGTCTTGTCTTCGAGGGCGCGGACGGCGGTCAGCACCAACTGGTAATCGGTGCGGACGAGCGAATCGATCGCCGCGGCCGCGGCCTCGGGCCGCTTCAACTCGGTCAAGGCGGCAAGCGCGGCTTCGCGAACGTTGTCGGCGCGGTCGCTCATCAGTGTGGTGAGGGTCGCGGTATCGCCGAGCGCGCTGGCGGCGCGGGCGGCGTACATGCGGACCTGCCAGGTCGGGTGCTCGACGAACCGCGGCAGCGCCGTGGCCGCTTCTGCGGGTTGCGTGCGCGCCAGCGACACCAGCGCATGCGCCGGAGCGTGCCAGGCCCGCGGCTCCGCTGACAAGGTGCTCACAATCGCGCCAAGCGCTGACGGCCCGTCGGCGGCCGGGCAACCAACACCCAGCTGATCGATCGCCTGCAAGCGCACGTGGGTATCGGCGTCCTTCACTGCGGCGCGCACCGGGGCGCAAGAAGTTTTCTGCAAGTGGCGGCCCCACCCGCGCAGGGCCTCGAGGCGCACGCGCGCTTCCTTGTCGGCCATGGCGCGCTTGAGCAGCACATCGCGGTCGCTGATCGCGGCGTCGCTCGCCGCGCCAGCCGCGGCCGAGCGCCGTACTTCGGCGTCAGCATCGAGCAACCCGCGCTCGATTACCGACGAGGTCGCCTGATTGCCGGTAACGAGCGCGGCCATTGCCAGCCGCCGGGTCATCACCGAACGCGGGTCGGCCGCCGGCCGCTGCGCGGTGGCTGCCCAGCGCAACAAGTCCCAGGTCCTTGAACCAAGCGGCGGCAGCTTCTTCGCCCGCACCGTGCGCGCCAACGATTCGAGCCCGCGCGCCGAGCCGACGAGCGCGGCCGAATCGACGTCGTTCATCGAATCTGGGGATGGCAGTCCGGCCACCAGCACGGCCTCGGCTGCAGCCACCTGCTCGGCCGTGTCGTAGGGTAGCCGTCCAATGGCCGCGGCAATCTCACCCCACGGCTCCCAGGTGTTGAGGCCGGCGTCGATGGCGGCGCGATCGATCAGGAGCTTCTGCACTTCGATCACGGCCGCCGGCGTACGCGCCATCTGCGCGAGCGCGTTGGCCGCCTCAGCGCGAATGCCGACGCCATCCGCCAGTGCAGGCGCGACCAGGGGAATCATCGCCGGGCGCTCCAGACGGCCGAGCGCGCGAATCGCCGTGCGTCGGCCGTTGCCTTTCAGCCCTTCCATGAGCGGCGCGAGGCCTGCATCGGTGGTCGGCCGCGCGTCTTCGGCCAGCAGCATGCGCTCCTGTAGCGACTGAGCCGCAGCAGGACTCGCCATACAGAGCAGGATCAGTAGCAGTTTTTGCATCGGTTTACGCAATCCGTAAAAGTGAAGCAGGTTCACTTTCGCCCTGAATATTCGAGCATCTGGGTCGTAAGGTCGCAAGGATACGAGATCTTGACGTCGGTGATCGCGCCCGAATCGTCGCTGACCGGTTCGAGCCTCGGCATGACGAAGCCGGTGTACGACGGCAACTTCAAATGATCCACGCGCGACACCACTTCGTCCCGCAGGTCCGGATCGAAATGCACACCGTAGGTTTCGAACAGCTCGCGAGCGGCCGGGTAATCACCTTCTGACTTGATCCGCTGCACTTCGGCCAGCAGCCTGGCCACGCCAGAGTGGAACTCGTCCGTATCGCTCACCACGAAGTAGGTCTTGTCGTCGCGCCGGCGCACCTCGATGGCCTTGGTGTTGGCCAGCAGCCAGTGGACGATGGCCTGGCGGTTGCGCATGTGGTCTTCTTCAAGCTGCGCCCCGACGCGCACGCGGCGCAACTGCACCAGCGCGTTGCGAGCGTAGGCTTCATACTCGGCCTGCACGACGGCCTGCTGCTCGTCGGCCGGCACCAATCCGATGCTGGCGAGGAACGGGTCCGCCACGAAGTACAACGCGACCAGGTCGGCGCGCGATTCTTCCAGCGCGGAATACTGTTCCTTCAGAAGGTCTTGCGGCGTTACCTGGATGTGGTCGGCCATGCGGCCTGAGCCGTGGCCGAGCACTTCGTGAATCTCGGTGGTGAGTTCGCTCGCGAAAGCGCCCCACCGCTTGGCCCGTTCCACTTCGGCGTCATCCCAGGCAAACTCGTGCCGGTAGCTGTCGGGCATTGACTTCTCGTAAGCCTCGAGCACGTTCGAGAGCGACACCGACTTGCTGCCGTGGACCTCGCGGATACGTTGATCGTTGGGCAGGTTCACGCCAATCGGGGTGATCGGGCCGGAATCGCCAATCTCGATCACCACTTCGATTGCCATCGCCGACACGCCCTGCACTTTCGGCTTGCGATACTTCGGATCGATCGGCAGGTGATCTTCGAACCACTGCGCGTGGGTGGCCAGCGTCTTGATCTTCTCGGTCCGCTCGTGGTTGGCGTAATACACCAGGCCTTCCCACGCGCCTTTCATGCCGCGCGAATCCATGTAGACCTCGATGAACCCGTTCATGGTGTCGACGGCGGTGTCGCGATTCTGCACCCAGGCAATGTCGAATGCCTCGCGGTCGGCGTCGCGGCCGGTTTCATAAAAGGTGATCAAGGCAGCGAGGGCATTGGCGAGCGCTTCATGCGCAAACGGAAGCGCGTCGCGGAGGTGTCCGACAATACGCCGGATCTGCGCGTCGTAGAGACCGCCAACCCGGTAGACCTCCTCGACCAGGACACCGTCGCGCATGGCCAGCCGCGAGTTGAGCTGATGCTGCTCGGCAAACCCCTCGATGTCGGCCATGGTGACGCCGTCATACAGGTTGTTGGCGCTCGACGAAAGAATGTCGAGGCCGTCGCCAGGTGTCTTGTTGGTGACCATGGGCTCGAAGTCGGGATCGAAAAACATTCGCGCGTATCGTTCGACGCGGTCGCCGATCGTCTCGCCTTCGTCCAGCTTGAAGTCCGCGCCGTTGTTGGCGGCGATCTGCATCGCTTCCTTCAGGCGCGCACGGTCGAGATTCAGCAGGAACTTGCGCGCGGTCAGGTTGTTGTAAGGTCCGGAATTGAGCCAGAACAACTTGGTATAGCGGGTGAGCTCGGCCAGGGTGTCTTCCGGCACTCCGAGCGCGTGCGTCAGCACGCCTTCAAGCAGACGGCGAATGCCCAGGTTATGGCGATGGCGCTGGTCGTAGTAGATGTCGCGACCGGCAATGGCGGCCTGATACAGGTGCCACACCAGCGTCTTCTCTTTCAGCGTCAGTTTTTCAAAACCATCCGCATACAACTGCACCACCGCCGCATCGTCTATTTGCTCGAGCAGGTACGGCCGGAGGGCGGGGGGCGTAGCGGCACCCGTGGTCACGTCTGATGTCATGGTGTTTGTGTTCTAGAGAGGAACATCGACCTTCTGGCCTTGGGACGGCACCTCGACGCGCCACCCGAGCTCGTTGGTAATGCGTGCCCGCAACGCTTCTTGCGCGGGCGGTTCACCGTGCACCAGATAGGTGGCCTGCGGCGCGCGCGGCAGCGTCCGAAGCCACCTGATGATCTCGGCGGCGTCGGCATGAGACGACATGCCGTTGATCTTGGCGATCTTCGCGCGCACGGGCACTTCCTGGCCGTACATCCTGACGTGCCCGGCACCCTCAATCAGCATGCGGCCCCGGGTGCCGGCGGCCTGGTAGCCAACGAACAAGACGGTATTGCGATCGTCTGGCAGGCCCGCGAACAGGTGGTGAACGACCCGGCCTCCGGTGGCCATGCCGCTTGAGGCGATCACAATCGCAGGGGTGTCGTCCTGCACGAGCGCCTTTGATTCCTGCGCCGAGCTCGTCGCGGTGAACCGCCGCAGGTGCCGGCCGACGAACTCGATGCCGGGATCCAGTTCATCGGTGCGCGTCTGGTAGTACTCGATGCCCTTGATGGCCATTGGACTGTCGACGTAGATCGGCATCACCGGCACGCGCTTCTGGTCTTCGAGACGGAACAGCCAGTACAGCAGCTCTTCGACGCGGCCAATCGCGAAGGCCGGGATGATCAGCTTGCCGCGGCGAGCGAAGGTCTCGGTCACGATCCGCGCGAGCGCTTCGCCATCGTCTTCCGCGGCGTGGATGCGATCGCCGTAGGTGGACTCGATGAGCAACACGTCTGCTTCCACACCCGGTGAGGGGTCGGGCAAGATCGGCCGCCCGTACCTACCGAGGTCGCCGCCGAACAGGATCCCGGCACCCCTGGCGGCGGCAACGCCGCTGGTGGCTGTGTCTTTCGGTTGCCTGCTGCGGGTGACATGGACGTAGGACGAGCCCAGCAAATGGCCGGCGTTGATGAACTCGGCCTCGATGCCGGACGCGATGGTGAACTTCTGCCGGAAGGGCTTGGTCTTCAGCCGCGACAGCGCCTCGGCGGCGTCCTCGCCGGTATAGAGCGGCAGCGCGGGCGAGTGTTTCGAGTAGCCGCGCTTGTTGGCGAACTTGGCGTCTTCTTCCTGGATGTGTGCGGCGTCTGGCAAGACCAGCTTGCACAGGTCGGCAGTGCCGCCGGTGCAATGAATCGGTCCCTTGAATCCCTGGCCGACCAGGCGCGGCAACCAGCCCGTGTGATCGATATGGGCGTGGGTCAGGACGACTGCGTCGATCGATTCTGGCGGCACCGGTAAAGGCGCCCAGTTGCGCTGGCGTAGTTCCTTCAACCCTTGAAACAGCCCGCAGTCGAAAAGGATGCGCTGTCCGTCCACGTCGAGCAGGTGCTTGGAACCGGTCACCGTCCGCGCGGCTCCAAGAAACGTCAGTGAAGGCATGGACGTATCATAGACAGCTATTGTCACGAAAACACTGCTTGCCTACATTCCTCTGCTTCGTCTTCATCTGTCTCTTCGGCCCATTTGCGGCTTGGGCGCAAACTCCACGGCCCGAGGTGCACGCTATTCGACTCGGCGTAGCCGACACCATCGTGCTGGACGGCACGCCGGACGAGGCCGTGTGGCAGAAGGCCGGCCCGGCGACCAACTTCTTACAGCGCGACCCCGACAACGGGCAACCGGCCAGCGAGCGCACCGAGGTGCGGGTGATTTTCGACAAGGACCGGGTCATTCTCGGCGTCACCTGTTTCGACTCGGAGCCGACCCGCTTGCTTGGCAACCAGATGCAGCGCGACCAGCCGTTCTCGGCTGACGATCGCTTCATGTGGTCGATCGACCCGTTCCTGGATGGCCGTTCCGGCTATTTCTTCGAGATCAACCCGTCGGGTGCCATGGGTGACGGCCTGATCACCGGCCCGACCGGGGGCGGCGGCTTCGGCGGACAGATGAACAAGTCGTGGGACGGCATCTGGATCGCGCGCGTTCGCCGCAGCAGCATCGGTTGGACGGCTGAGATCGAGATTCCGTTCAAGACGCTCAATTTCGATCCCGACACGGCAACGTGGGGCGCGAACTTTCAGCGCACCGTGAAGCGCAAGAACGAAGAGAGCCTGTGGACAGGGTGGCTGCGCAACGAAGGCTTGACGCGCATGTCGAATGCGGGACGCGTCAACGGCATCGAGGACATTTCGCAGGGTATTGGCCTCGACATAAAGCCTTTCGCCCTGGGCGCAGCAGGGAGCGCGCCTGGACGCGGCATCCCGGACACGACCGGCGACTTCGATATCGGCCTCGACGCGTTCTATAACGTGACGCCGGCCTTGAAGGCGAACTTCACGATCAACACCGACTTCGCCGAGACCGAGGTCGATCAGCGGCGCACCAACCTCACGCGCTTCCCCTTGTTCTTCCCGGAGAAACGCGAGTTCTTTCTCGACGGCGCCAACTTCTTTTCATTTCCCACGGGCGAGGCCACCCCCTTCTTCAGCCGGCGGATCGGCTTGAACGCCGGCGAACCGCAACCGATCGTCTACGGCGCGAAGCTGATTGGGCAGATTGGCCGGCAGGATGTCGGGTTTCTGCATGTCAGCACCAGCAAGGAGAACCTGGTCGCCGGCGGCGCGCCGCTACAGCTGAAGGGCGAAGACTTCACCGTGGCTCGGGTCAGGCGCCGGATCGGCAGGCAATCGAGCGCAGGCGCGCTTTACACCCGCCGCGCGCCGCGCGAGTCCGTGGTGGACACGCGGCATACCATGGCCGGAGACGTGACCGTCGCCACGCCGAACTTTGTTGGCAACTCCGTCTTCGACTCGAACCTTTGGTACATCCACACGACCAAGCCCAACCTGCTCACGGAAGATGGCGCGCGGCCGCCCGCCGGTGGCAGCGACGCGTACGGCTGGAGCGCCAGGATTGCCAAGGACCCGTGGGACGCCGGCATGTCGTTCAGGGAGTATCAGCCGGCCTATGACGCGGCGGTGGGGTTCACGCCACGGCGCAACTACCGCAACTGGAATCCAGAAGCGGCCTGGCAGCCCCGCTTCAACAACCATCCGCTCATCCGCGGCCTGCAGTTCGAGGCGCAGATGGAGTTAAACCTCAACCTCGACAATCGGCTGGTCGACCGCAACATTCACCTGACGCCGCTCGAAGTCGAGTTTCACAGCGGCGACCGGGTGCAATTCGACGTGTTTCGCCAGACCGAAGAGCTCGACGAAGACTTCGAGATCAGCGACGGTGTGATCCTGCCGATCGGCCAGCGCTACGAGTGGCAGCGGTATCAAGTCGAATACAACGCGGCCGCTCGCCGCAAGGTGTCTGGCCGCGTCGAGTATTCCTTTGGACCGTTCTTCGACGGCGACCGCCGCGAGTTCAACGTCGAGCTGAACGTGCGGCCACGGCCCGGCATCTTTCTCCAGTTGGTCAGCGAGTACAACGACGTCGACCTGCCCGAGGGATCGTTCATGACCAGGCTGTATCGCCTGGACGCGCGCACACAGTTCAGCCCCTGGCTGTCGTTGACCAACAACGTCCAGTACGATTCGGAAAGCGGCGCAATCGGCTGGCAGATGCGCTTTCGATGGATTCAGAAGCCAGGCAACGACCTGTTCTTCATTTGGACACAAAACTGGCGCGAAGAAACCACGCGCGGCTTCCGTCCGCTCGATCGCCGCGGCGCCGCCAAGGTCGTACGGACATTCCGGTTTTAAAGGACGTTCAGGACGGCGTTGATCGCCTTGCCGAGCATCTTGATGATGGCCTCGATCACCGGCAGGATATCGCCGCGCTCCATCACCGCCGCAGCCGTCACCGGATCACTGATTAACAACCACAACGAGAGCGCCGCCACCGGTGCCAGCAACAGGGCTCCGACGCTGACGGTGCTGAACACATGCGCCCAAAAGCGGCTCTTGGGGAGCGCGCGGCGGCGGTCGGTGGAGCTCTTCAAGAACGGCATTGACTCTCTGGGGAGCGGGCTTCATACCCGCACATCGACCAAGGTATAGCCAACTCCGTACCAAGTGGAGTCAATCCCGTAAACAACGAAGAACAAGCGTGTTACGAGGGCGCGGCCGAGTTCTCGCTCCGCCGCAGTGTCCGCTTGTGGGACTGAAGTATCCTGTTCCGCATGTATGCCATGGTGATCGTCCGCTACCGCCGCCCCGTTGAAGAAGTGCTGGTCCATCAGGAGGCCCACCGGGCGTTCCAACGCAAGCTGAAGGACGAGGGCACCATCCTCGCCGCGGGTCCCCATGAGCCGCGCTTCGGCGGCATGTTCCTGGTACGCGTGCCCGACGACAACCCGCAGAAGTCGCTCGACGCCATCCGCGACGCCGACCCGTACTATCAGGCCGGCGTGGCGCAGTACGAACTGCTGCAGTGGAATGTAGTAATTGGGAAAGAGTCGCTAGATAAACTCTAGAACACGAAGGACACGAAGACCACGAAGCAATTCCATTGAATGCCTTCGTGAACTTCGTGATCTTCGTGTTACTTGTCTTTGCGTTGGCGGATCCACTCGCCCAGCATCCACGAGGCGACCATCAGCGCGATCACGCTGAATAGAGCAATGAGCAGTGGACGGCTGGCCATTTCGGGGATCAGGGATCAGGGATCGGGGATCGGGGATCGGGGATCAGGGTTTAGGGACCCGTCTTGGGCCGGTGAGTTCGCTGATGATGGCGCCAATTACGAACACCGCCACCGCTCCGACGACGTTCAGCCAGAGGAAGGCGATGCCGGTCGTCGCCACCAGTGCAACGATTGCGATGCCGGCAATCAGCGCCACGAACGCGCCGGTGCCGTTGGCGCGTGGCCACATGATGGCAAGCATGAACACCCCCAGGATCGATCCGTAGAAGAACGATCCGAAGCGATTCACCACTTCAATCAGCGAGCCTAACTCCGACGCCCAGATCGCCACGATGCTGGCGAAGATGCCCCAGAACGCGGTCGCAAGTTTCGACACGTTCAGGTAATGCGCGTCGGTCGCCTCAACCTCCCAGTAGCGCTTGTAAAAATCGATCACGGTGGCCGTCGACAGTGAGTTCAGCTCGGCCGCGATCGAGTCGGTAGCGGCCAGGATGATGGCCACCATCATCAGGCCAACCAGGCCAACCGGCAGGTAGGTGGTCAGGAACGTTGGAAACACGTAGTTGACGTCGTTGTAGTTGCTGTCGCCCGAGACATCTTTGACGATGGCAACCGCTTCGCCGCGAATTCTCTTCAGTTCAGCGTCGGCGCTCAGGAAGGCCGCTTCGGAGTCGCGGCCGGCGCCATTCTGCCAGTCAATCGCGGTGGTCTCCGCGGCCTGGCGGCGCGTTGCGATTGCGGCATCGAACTTTCCCTGCAATGCGGAATAATCAGCCGCACGCGCGCTTTGCTGCACCTCGCGCTCGTGCACGGCGTTGAACAGCATGGGTGGCGGCGTGAAAATGTAGAAGCCGTAGACCAGGATGCCCACCAGCAGCACCAGCACCTGCAGCGGGATCTTCCAGTAGGCGCTCATCAGCAGGGAGTGCCGCGCCGAATGCAGCGAGTCAGCCGTCAGGTAGCGCTGCACCTGGCTCTGGTCGCAGCCGAAGTACGACAGCATCAGGAACGTGCCGCCGATTAAGCCAGACCAGAACGTGTAGGTCTGCTTCGGGTCCCACTTGAAGTCAATCGGCTGCAGCCGGCCGGTGACTCCGGCCAGGTGCATGGCGCCCGAGAAGCCGATCTGATCGGGCAATCCCATGATCAGCAGCAACACCGTGACCAGCAGGCCGCCAATGATCAGCACCATGATCTTCACGTCGGTCCAGGTCACCGCCTGAACGCCGCCGAACACGGTGTAGACAATGGCCGGCAGGCCAATCAGGAACGCCGTGGCAGTCACGTCGAGGCCGAGGATGAGCGACATCACCACTGCGGGTGCCGAGATGATGACGCCGCACGACATTCCTCGTTGCAGCAGGAACAGCAGGCTGGTCAGCGATCGCGTCTTGGGGTCGAAGCGCCGCTCGAGGTATTCGTATGCGGTGTAGACCTTGGCGCGATAGAAGAACGGCACCAGCGTCATCGACAGGATGACCATGGCCAGCGGCAGCCCGTAGTAAAGCTGCACGAGCCGCATGCCGTCGGTGTAGCCCTGCCCGGTCGTGCCGATCATGGTGATCGCCGACAGCTGCGTGGCCATCACCGACAATCCGGCCGCCCACCAGGGAATGCTGCGATTGGCCAGAAAGTAGCCTTCGAGCTTGTCGCGGCCCTTGGTTCGCCGCAGGCCGTCCCAGACGATCCAGGCCATGACGCCGACGAGAATGATCCAGTCGAGATAATGCATGGCGGATCAGCGGAACATGCGGGCCAGGAACCAGAGGCTGGTCAGCGTCAACACCTGCACGACGATCACGAGCACGTAGTGATGGCGAATCGGTGGCGCGTCCCGCTCTTCCTGGTCGGGCTGGTCGCTCGTCACAGGGCCTGAACTTTCGTCTTGAGGTTCGCGTCGGCGCGGCCGAGGTTGTCGCGGCGAATCGTCCAGCTCTCGCGATCGCTGTCGAGCAGGCGGCGAGATTCGCCGATTGCCCGTCCGGTCTCTTCTGGCGCGGGACCACCATGCGTTGTGCGCACGCTCACGAAATGAGCGGGGCTGAGCACCTTCTGCAACTCCGCTTCCGAGTACTCGAGCGGCCGGCCCAGGATGGCACCGGACGCGCTGCGTAGCGCAGCCGAGAGCGAGACGTTCGGATCCTCGGTGAAGGCCTTGAGCAGCAACGCCGCAATGCCGTGCGCCGAGCGGAACGGCAGGTTGTGATCGCGCACCAGCGTGTCAGCCAGCTCGGTCATGGTCGTGCCGCCGTGCGAGGCGCGTGACGCCAGGTGCTCGACGTTGAAGTCGGCCAGCTTCATGGCCGCGGCCACCAGGGTGACCATGCGGATGGCATCGCCAAACATCGACGCCACCAGCGGCTGCAGGTCGTCTTCGGTATCGACGATGTCGCCGAAGGGCGTGTTGTGGACGGTGGTGGTGATGGCCTGCGCCTGGCCGACCGCCTTGCTGCCAATGGCGCGCGCGTGTTCGAGCGCAACCGGGTTGCGCTTCTGCGGCATGATGCTGCTGCCCTGGACGAAGCCATCGCTGAGACGGAGGTAGCCAAACTCCATCGTGCACCACAGCAGGAAGTCCTGGATCACGCGGCCGAGGCCGACCACCAGGATGCTGGTGGCTGACACGCTCTCGAGCAGGTAATCCACGGTCGCGATGCTGCCGTAGGTGTTGCCGGTCGGTCCGCTGAAGCCCAGCAGCTCGCTGGTGCGATCGCGGTTAATCGGAAACCCGGTGCCGGTGATGGCACAGGCGCCGAGCGGATTGCGGTTGGTTGACTCGTAGGCCGCCGCCATCCGCGTGGTGTCGCGCTCGAGTTGCTCGATGACAGCCAGCAGGTAATGCGCGATGGTTGACGGCTGCGCCGGCTGGGTATGCGTGTGAGCACCGTAGACGCTGTGCTTGTGACGGTCGGCCAGCACCAGCAGCGCCTCGCGCAGGTCCAACGTCGCCGACGCCAGCGAGGCAATGAACTCGCGCTGCCGAATTCGGTACATCGTCATGTCGATGTCGTTGCGGCTGCGCGCGGTGTGCAGCCGGCCGGCGACGTCTTCATCACACGATTGCTTGATCAGGCGCTCGATGTAAAAGAACAGGTCTTCGTAGGTGCCGTCGTAGAAGACCTTGCGAATGCTGTCGAGCGAAATGCCGTCAAGGGCGGCGCGCAGCAACCGGGCATCTTCCTTGGTGATGATCTTCTGCTCCGCGAGCATCACCAGGTGGGCGTAGTTGATCGACATCAAGGGCGCCAGCAGCAGTTCCTTGGCGTCCTCGAAGTTTTCGTTGAGTACGCTGGCAACGTACTCGGGCGCAAATCTCATTAGTAGCAGTATATTGCGGGTCATGAAGCCAGGAACCATCGCCCGCGCTCTATTCGTATTGCTGGCCCTCGGCGCGGCCGGCGGCGCGGTCTCGGCGCAGGGACCGGCCACCAGCATCCGCATGGCCGGACTGAGCCAGCCGGTCGAGATTCTGCGCGACCGCTGGGGCATCAATCACATCTACGCGCAGAACGAGGCCGATCTCTTCTTCGCGCAAGGCTATGCGGCAGCGAAGGATCGCCTGTTCCAGTTCGAGATGTGGCGGCGACAGGCCACCGGCACCGTGGCAGAAATGCTGGGGCCGCGCGAAGCGAAGCGCGACCAGGGCGCCCGCCTGCACATGTTTCGCGGAGACCTGGACGACGAGCTCAATCGGTATCACCCGCGCGGCAAGCTGATCGTCGAGGCGTACGTGAGCGGCATCAACGCCTATGTCGCCGAGACCGAGAAGAATCCAGCGCTGCTGCCCATGGAGTTTCGAATGCTGGGCATCGCGCCGGGCCGCTGGACACCGGCGGTAGTGATCTCGAGACACCAGGCGCTGGCGTCAAATGCCGGTGAAGAGGTGCGGTCGATGCGCGCGATTAAAGCCATTGGCCTTGATCAGACCCGTGAGCTGCTCTATTTCCAGGGTGGCGATCCTCGCTTCGAACTCGACGCCGCGATCGATCTCAAGACCTTTCCAGACGAAGTGTTGAGTCTCTACAACGCGTATCGAGCCAGCATCCAGTTCAGGCCTGAAGATGTCTCGCCCCAGTACCGGGGTACCGCGACGTTCGCAAGCGATGCGCTCAACGCCGTCGCTCCCGATCCGGCGGGTTCGATGTCACTCGACGCCGATCCGAGGGACATCGGCTCGAACAACTGGGTGGTGTCTGGCGCGAAGACCGTCAGCACGAAGCCGATCCTCGCCAACGATCCGCACCGCGTGGTCGCGGCTCCGTCGCTGCGATATTGGGTGCACCTGGTGGCGCCGGGCTGGAACGTGATCGGCGGCGGCGAGCCCGTGTTGCCTGGCGTGTCGATCGGGCACAACGAACATGGTGCCTGGGGCCTGACCATCTTCGGGCAGGACGCGGAAGACCTGTATGTCTACGACACCAATCCCGCGAATGCGAACGAGTATCGCTACCAGGGCGGCTGGGAGCCGATGCGCGCGATCGCCGACACGATTCCCGTCAAGGGAGCGAAGCCCGAGGTCGTGCAGTTGAAATACACGCGCCACGGTCCGGTGGTGTTCGAAGACCCCGCCAACCGCAAGGCCTACGCCTTGCGCGCGGCCTGGCTGGAACCCGGTGGGGCGCCGTATCTCGCCAGCCTGCGAATGAACCAGGCCAGGAACTGGGAAGAGTTTCGCGAAGCGTGCAGCTTTAGCCACATGCCCTCCGAGAACATGGTGTGGGTCGATCGCAGCGGCACAATCGGCTGGCAGGCCGCCGGCATTCAGCCGATCCGGCGCAATTGGAGCGGCGTGTTGCCGGTGCCCGGCGATGGCCGTTACGAATGGGACGGCTACCTGCCGATCAAGTCGTTGCCGTCCGAGGCCAACCCGTCACGAGGGTTCATTGCAACGGCCAACAACTACCTGCTGCCCGATGACTATCCCTACAAGAACCTCTTGCACGTCACCAACTGGGCCGATGCATTCCGCGCCTCGCGCATCAGCGAGGTGCTGGGATCGGGAAGGCTGTTCACCGTTGCGGAGATGACGCGGCTGCAGAATGATGACCTGTCGGTGGTCGCGCGCGCGTTGACTCCGCTCCTGCGACGCGTCACATTCGCCAACCCGGCCAGCGCAAAGGCGCGAGACCTGCTCACGAACTGGGACTTCGTGCTCGACAAGGATTCAGTGGCCGCCGGCGTCTACGCCATGTGGCAGCGGCGGATACTGGCCAATGCGAGGCAGGTAGTGGTGCCGGCCGCAGCGGTCAAGGCCGTGGGCGCCAACCTGGTGTCGACCAAGCGGGTGATCGATTGGCTGCATGCGCCCGATGGCCGCTTCGGCGCCAGTCCGATCGCCGGTCGCGATGCGCTGGTGGCGCGCAGCATGGACGAGGCGGTCGCTGAACTGACCAAGCGCTTCGGCCCCGAGATGCATGCTTGGAAGTATGGGCAGGAGCGTTATCACCACGCGCTGCTACGGCACCCGTTGTCGGAGGCCGTCAACGCGGTCACACGCGCGAAGCTGGAAGTCGGACCGCTGCCGCGCGGCGGCGACGGCATGACGGTGAGCGCGACAGGTGCGGGCGACAACCAGGCAGCAGGCGGGTCGCTCAAGATCATCGCCGACACCGACGATTGGGACAACACCGTGGGCTTGAACACCCCGGGCCAGTCGGGCGACCCCGACAGTCCGCACTATCGCGACCTGTTCGAACTGTGGGCGCAGGGCACGTATTTTCCAGTCGCCTACTCTCGCACGAAGGTCGAGTCGGTCACCGAGAGTGTGACCCGGCTCGTGCCTGGCTCTCGATGATCTGGTACGTTTAAAAGCCCACGCCGTATCTCTCGGCGAGTATCCCCAAGTGGTGTTCAGCGTGGCCCGCGATAATCCAGCAGATGGCGCGGCCCGAGACCGGATTGTTGTTGGCGACGCCGACATTGCCGGCAGCGGTCTCGTCGAGTGACCCAACCAGGGTGATGGTGGCACGGCGGACGGCGATTAACTCGTCGACGATCTCGGCAAGGGCGCGCCTGGCGTGGGGCGCGATCTCGGCCCAGGCATTTTCATCGAATCCAGCAAGTGGCGTCTGGTCGGCACGGGCGATGCGGAGCAATCGATAGGCAAACACGCGTTCGGCGTCAGCCATGTGTCCCAACAACTCCTTAACGCTCCACTTGCCCTCGGCGTAGCGGTGGTTACCGGTCTCCTCGGGCAGGACGCGCAGGTTCTCGAACGCGGCAATCTGGTTCGCGAGCATGGTCAACGGGCCGGTGTCGGGGACCTTGGCGACGTAGCCTGCGTAGAAGGGGGCGAACTCGGTATCGGCGGGGCGTGAAATGGTCATGGGGAGATCCTTGGGGTCTTGGGTCCTAGGGTCCTTGGGGCTTTGGGGCTTAGGGGATTAGGGGCTTAAGGGCTTAAGGGCTTGGGGGCTTAGGGGATCGAGGCGTGGGGTATCGGATCCAGTATCTCCGCCAAGGCTTCGAGCGTCTTGACGCCGTGAACGTCAGTAGCCAACTGCGGCACCCGCACGCGCGAATGCCTGGCAAACCGGCGGTCGATCTCGTTAAGGTAAACCACCTCTTGTGCGTGACGCGACTGCAGGAATGGGTCAGGACTGGTCGCCGGCAGAATGCGATTCACGATCAATCCGCCGACCGTGACGCCTGCTTCGTTCAACTGCTCAATCGCTCGAGCGGTCTCTTCGATCGGCAGGCGTTCGGCCACCAGCACGAGCATGAATGCGCTGACGCGAGGGCTAAGTAGCCGCGCCCGGAACTCGCGCAGCCCTTCCAGGCGATCGGTCAGCGAGATCAGCACGGGGTCGGTCTTGTCGTCCTGCTCGATGCCCAGCATGGCTTGCCGCGAACGCGACAGCGCGCGAATCCAGGCTTCCATCAGCTCCGGCATGCGGATCAGACGCAACGTGTGGCCGGTCGGCGCGGTGTCAAAGACTATCAGGTCGAAGCGCGTGTCTTCGCCGCGAATGAGCCCGCCAATGCGGTCGAACAGGGCCATCTCTTCGGCACCGGGCATGCTGGCGGCCAGGTCGATCTGTTTGTTGGCTTCCTTCAGGATGTGATGGCCGAATAAGCCCTTGATCTGTTCCTTGACGTTGGCCACGTAGCGCTGCGATTCCAGGGCGCCATCGATTTCGAGACCCCAGAGGTTTGGCAGCAGTTCCACCGGCTCGGGGCCGATCTGGCGCTCGAAAATATCCGAGGTGGAATGCGCCGGGTCGGTCGACACGAGCAACACCCGCTTGCCGGCATGACTGGCCGCCAGCGCCGTCGCCGACGCGCACGTGGTTTTGCCGACGCCGCCTTTCCCGCCAAAAAACAGGACTTTCTTCTCGAGAAGGTTTCGCATGGTCAGCAGCAGGGCAGGTTGCCCAACGGCGAGCGATCCATGCCCATGCGCTTGTGCCAGACGTGGAATTGTTCGAGCAGGTAAGGGTAAACGTCGAGCAGGTAGAGCGTGGCCGGGTTCGGGAGCCCGACGATTTCCATGTAACAGAGCAGCAGGAACATGTCGTTCAGTTCCGCCGCCTGCATTCGCAACTCGCGCTCGTAGGCGCCGTAGGCGGCGCCGTGGAAGAAGTCGCGGAGGTTTTGACGTACCGACATCGCCCGATCATAGTCCGGACGGATACTCAGCGG
>JANMUX010000148.1:0-23026 GCA_031392125.1 Acidobacteriota bacterium
TGCGCTCGAACCGCACGAAGGTCGCGGCGCGCCAGTTCATCGAGAAGTTCATCGGCAGCAACGACATGGCCGCCGTGGTGTACACCGGCGGGCGGGTCGACGCCTCGCAGGACTTCACCAGCAGCCAGCGGCTGCTGGTGCAGGCAGTGGATAAGTTCATGGGCCGAAAGCTCCGCTCGTCGACCATGAACAAGGTGGACGATTACTTCCGTAACGCCGGCACGCCCAACGCCGGCGAGAAGCCGACCGACCTGGATGACAAGGAACGCGGCTACCAGGCGCGCAGCGCGCTCGAGACCATCCGCAACCTGTCGCAGTACCTCGGCAACATCCGTGGCCGCCGCAAGGCACTCGTGATGTTCAGCGAAGGGATCGACTACGACATCTCCAACGTCTTCGAGAACAGCGAAGCGACGATGGTGATGGACACCACGCGCGAGGTGATTGCCGCGGCGACCCGCGCGAACGTCGCCGTTTACGGCGTCGACCCCCGCGGGCTGACCTCGGGCGGCGACGACATCATCGAGGTGCAGTCGTTCCCCGACGACACCTCGACGGGCCTGGGCACCGGATCGATCTTCAACGAAGTGCGGACCGCGCAAGACAGCCTGCGCGTGCTGTCCGAGGAAACCGGCGGGTTCGCCGTCGTCAACCGCAACGACTTCGCGACCGCCTTCCAACGGATTGTCGACGACAACAGCGCCTACTACGTCATGGGCTACTACTCGACCAACGATCGGCGGGACGGCCGCTTCCGCAAGATCGAAGTGAAGTTGAACAACAAGCCGGGCCTGGTAGTGCGGGCGCGGAAAGGCTACGTCGCACCGCGCGGCCGCGCCCCCGAAGCCAAGCCAACCACCGCGAATTCGGCCTCGCCCGAATTGCGCGACGCCATTGAAAGCCCGCTGCCGCTGCCTGGCCTGCCGCTCGGCATGACCGCCGTGGTGTTCAAGGGCCCCGCGCCGAAGGGCAGCGTGGTCATTTCTACGCTGGTCAACGGCAGCTCGCTGCCATTCGCGGAGGCGGCCGGCATGTTCAAGAACGATCTCGAGGTGATGTCGATGGCCACCGACGAGAAGGGCAAGACCACCTACAGCGATCGCAACACCGTGAACCTGAACATGAAGCCCGACACCATGAACCGGGTCAAGGCCACCGGCTTCCGCGTGATCCAGTCATTTGACCTGGCCCCAGGCCGCTACCAGCTGCGCGTGGCCGTACGCGAGGGCAACACCAAGAAGGCCGGCTCGGTGACCTTTGATCTCGAGGTGCCCGATTTTGCGAAGAGTCCGCTGCTGATGAGCAGCCTGGCGCTCACTTCTGCCATGAGCGGCGCCGCGCCGACCATTCGGCCGAAGGACCCGCTCGAAAAGCTGCTGCCCGGGCCGCTTTCGAGCTATCGCGAGTTTTCAGCCGCAGACGAAGTCGCGCTGTTCGTGGAGGTGTACGACACCATCAAGCAGGCGCATAAGGTGGAGATTGCGGCCACCGTGAAGGCTGAGGGTGGCCAAACCGTGTTCCAGACGCGCGAAGAGCGCGACAGCTCTGAGCGGGGCGGTGGCGCTGGCGGTTATGGCTTTCAGGCGCGCGTGCCGCTCAAAGAGATGGCCCCTGGTCTTTACGTCCTGCGCGTCGAAGCCACGGCGCGGGTTGGCGACCGCAATACCACAGCGCAGGAAGTCGTCTTCCGTGTGCTGGCCGCGCCGGGAGCGGCGCAGCGGTGATGCCCCTGCTGGCGTTGATCCTCGCCGGGCTCCTGCAGGCAGCGCCGGCCCCGCTCGAGACCATCGCGCGCCAGTCGATGAGCGGGATTGACGAACCGCGTCAGTCGTCCGTGCGCACCACCGCGGAATGGGCGACGCTGTGGCGAGCGCACGCCGGCGACCAGCCGGCCCCGCCTGTCGACTTCGGCGCCAAGACCGTGCTCGCCGTGTTCCTCGGCGCCCGGATGTCGGCAGGATATTCAGTCGAGATCACCGGGGTTCGCCCCGAGGGCACCGGTCTCGTCGTGCTGTGGATCGAGCGGCGGCCGCAACGCGATCTCGTCACTGCGCAAGTACTGACCTCTCCCGCGCACATCGTCGCCGTGCCGAAGGTGGCTGGGACGATCCGGTTCGAGCAGGCGGGTAAGTGACCGAGCCCACCACCACGGGCATCGACGCGCGCCTGGCGTCGGTGCTGTGCTACGCCGGATGGTGGGTCACGGGTTTGGTGTTTCTCTTTGCTGAACGCCAACATCGCGGCGTCCGCTTTCACGCCGCGCAGTCGCTGCTGGTGTTTGGCACGCTATCGGCGGTGATGTTGGCGTCAGGCGGCGCGAGCGCCATCGCCTTCTTCATGACCGGACCGTCTTTCCAATTGCTGCAGGCGGCCGGCAACGTGGTGTGGCTGGCAGCGGTGGCAATATGGT
This sequence comes from Acidobacteriota bacterium, assembly GCA_031392125.1. GTDB lineage: Bacteria > Acidobacteriota > Vicinamibacteria > Vicinamibacterales > UBA2999 > 12-FULL-67-14b. The sequence continues at coordinate 2,411 of JANMUX010000148.1, forward strand.
TGGTGCTGCTGCTGAAGACGTGGCGCGGGGAGACCTGGCGCGTGCCGCTGGTGGCCGATCTGGCCGACAAAATCGCGGGAAAATAAGAAGGGCGAGACCGATCCCTAACGAGGGAGCGATCCCGCCCTTAGATTGCAGGCGTTACCGACTAGGTCGCCGCAACTGACGACCCTAGGTGGTCGGCACGATCTTCGGCACGCTCTTTGGCTTCACGGTGCCGTTAGCATGCGAGAAGTTGTAGCTGTTGCTGGCCATGCGCGGGTTCTTCGGCGTGGTCAGTGTGACCGTGATGATCTCACCGGGCATGAACGGCTTCGGGTGGCGGTAGGTGTCGCCGCCCGACAGCGTGCCAGCCTTGTCGATCCAGCTCTCCTCGAGCTTGAACCCGGCGATCGGCCCCGCCGACGTGTTCTTGATCATGATCACGGTGACCACATTCGCGCCCGCCACCTTCGTGTTGGGTTTGGTGTATTCCACGACCGCCTCGCCACGAACCGGCGAAATCAATTTCCTGGGCGCGGCAGGTGCCGCAGGCGTGGCCGGCGCAGGCGCCTGGCCCGCGAAAGCCGCCGGGGCGAGTAGCAGTCCGAGTGCCGCAGCTACTGCCAACCGCTGATGCAATTTCATACGATGAACCCTCCGAAGCGGGATTATACCCCTACATTTCCCCATTCCAGTCCTCAGGCTCGGCAGCCGTCGACCGAAACACTTCCAAGTGCCATTTTCCGCCGCCCCACGGCTCGATGACTTCCGTTGCCACCACATCGACGAGCAGTTCGGCGAAGGTGCGGCCTTCGGGATCGCCCTCGAGATGGTAGGCGGGGTCGTCCCACGCGAAGTTCGGGTAAATAGTCATCGTCAGGAACAGGTCGTAGCCGTCGTCAACGACGATGATCTGGCCGATCGGACGCTTTTGCGTAGAGTGATAAACGAGATACTTCTCGGCGCTGTGCGCGCGGATGTATCGCTTCAGCGCGAACTCGCGGGCGACGATCTCTTCGACCGCAATCTTTTTGTCCCAGCAGTCGCGGCAATAACGCTCCTCGCCGCGCGGTTCGGACACTTCTTTGGCGCCGCACAACGCGCAGCCCTTCTTATTCCCAATTGACTTCCGAGACATAGCAAGGGAATTGTACCCCATGGGAGAGAGGTGCTGGAGTGCTCGGGTGCTGAGGTGCTCGGGTGCTCAGGTGCTGAGGTGCTCAGGTGCTGAGGTGCTGAGGTGCTGAAGTGTTGAAGAGCAAGGGTATTGCGCAGGCGTGCGCCCTCGTTCTGTTCTCAGCCGCAATCGCGGCGCAGGCCCCGCTTGGCGTGAGCGAGCCGCAAGCGGCTGGGCAAGTCGAACGGCCGCATTTGCCGCCGCTCGACCGCACGCTGCCGCCCGTCGCCGAGCGCATCTACCAGGCGCTGTCCACGCGTGTCGACGCCGAAGTGGCGATGGCCGCGGTCCGCGTGATGGCGCCAACGTGGCGCCTGGCCGGCAATCCGGCATTCGAGCAATCGCAGCAGTACCTCTTCGATCGCCTGGCGTCGGCCGGCCTCTCGCCGCGGTTCGAGACGTTCGCCGATTCGAACACGGGATGGGAGCAGCGCACGGGAACGCTGCGTCTGGGTGCGGCCGAAGGCGAAGTGCTGCTGTCGCGCGAGGCGCATCACGTTGCGTTGGCGATTAATTCTTTCAGCACACCGGCTGGCGGTGCATCGTTCCCGATCGTCGACGTCGGCGCCGGCACCAGCGCCGCGGCCTACGAAGGGAAAGACGTGAAGGGCGCTGTGGTCTTGACGAGCGGCTCGATCGGCGGCGTCTGGCAGCAGGCGGTTCGCACGCGGGGGGCGGCCGGCGTGATTTCATCGGACACGGCGGCCTACACTCGGCCCGAGCAGACTCCCGACGTCCTGCAGTGGGGCAGCATCCCATTCAACGAGGAGCTCAAGTCGTTCGGGTTTAAGGCAACCCCGCGGGCGGCGCGGCGCTTGCGCGAAGAACTGGCCAAGGGGCCGGTAACTGTGCACGTCGAGATTGACACCGTGTTTCACCGGCGGCCGAATCGCACGTTGGCGGTCGAGATCGCCGGCCGCTCGAAAGCCGCGGAGCGCGTGGTGCTGGTGGCCCACGTGCAGGAGCCCGGCGCCAACGACAACGCCAGTGGCTGCGGCACGTTGCTCGCGGCGGCGTTGGCGATTCACGACGCCGTTCGCAACGGTGCCGTGCCCGTTCCTGAGCGGACCATTACTTTCCTGTGGGTTGACGAAATTCGCGGCAGCCAGCAGTGGATCAAGGACCATCCGGAAGACTCCAGACGGGTGCTGGCGATGCTGTCACTCGACATGACCGGCGAGGACACCGCCCAGACCGGCGGCACGTTCCTGATCGAGAAAAGCCCCGATCCATCGGCGCTGTGGGACCGGCCGTCGGATCCTCACTCGGAGTGGGGCGCCGGCAAGGTCGATGCGGCTACCGTGACGGGCAGCTTCCTCAACGACCTGCACCTTGCCGTCAGCTTGCGCCGGGCGCGAGACACGGGTTGGGTGGTGCGCACCAATCCATACGAAGGCGGCAGCGATCACACGGTGTTCACCAACGCGGGCGTGCCGGCGCTGCTCAACTGGCATTTCACCGACCGCTACTACCACACGAATCTCGACACGATCGACAAGACCAGCCCGGCGGAAATGCAGCACGTCGGCATTGCCGTGGCGACCACGGCACTCTACCTGTCGGCGGCAGGCCAGGAAGAGGTGGCGCCGATGACGAAGTTGATGGAGGTCGCGCGCGACGCACGCACGGCCACCGAGACCGCCAACAACGCCACGCCCGAGATTCTTGCCGCCTGGCAGAAATGGTACCGCGAGGCGATTGAGAGCGTCAGCCGGTTACGTTAACTCGAAACCGTTGCGAGCCGCGTCCAAGGACAGACTCAACCTTCATCTGCATTAGTCGGTGGTCGTCACTCGGTGACTCGCGGCGGCGGCCGGCGCATACATCTCGGTGATGTACTGCTTGACCATGCGCCGGGTCGAGAAGCGCGGGATGTTCGAGCGCATGGCTTCGCGCACCACCTGGATCCACTGGCGCGGCAGGCCGCTCGCGTCGCGATCGTAGAACAGCGGCACGACCTGGGTTTCCAGTAGTGAGTACAACGACTCGGCATCGGCCGCGTCGGTTGCTGCCTGGTCATCGGGATTCGTGTGGCTCTCGATCAGCCAGCCGTTCTTGCCGTTGAAGCCCTCGGCCCACCAGCCATCGCCGATGCTGAGATGTGGCACCCCATTCAGTGCCGCCTTCATGCCACTCGTGCCGCTGGCCTCGAGCGGCTTGCGCGGGTTGTTCAACCACACATCACAGCCGTGCACAAGGTAGTGGGCGAGATGCATGTCGTAGTCGTCGATGAAGGCCAGCCGGCCGCCGAACTTCGGATCCAGTGCGTGCTTGAAAACCCGTTGCAGGTGGTGCTTCGCCGGTTCATCAGCGGGGTGGGCTTTTCCGGCAAACACAATTTGCACCGGCCGATCGATGGCGGTCAGGATTCGCATCAGTCGATCGGAGTCGTGGAAGATCAGCTCGGGCCGCGTGTACGCGGTGAACCGGCGGGCATACCCCAAGGTCAGCGCATTCGGGTCCAGCATGCTGCCCGACGCGACGATGCGTGACGGCCCGACGTGCTCGCCTGACCAGCGCGAGCGCATGCGTTCGCGGACGAAGTTGAACAGGTCCGTGCGCATTGCGTTACGCGTGGCCCAGAGATCGGCGTCGGGAATCTCGAGCAGGCGTTCCCAGAGGTCCGGTTCGTCGACGCGGTCGAGCCAGCCCGGCCCGAAATGCCGATCCAGCAACTGGAAGACTGAGCCGGCCATCCAGGTTGGCACGTGCACGCCATTGGTAATGCTGCGCACGGGGATCTGATCGGCCGGCAGCTGGGGCCACATCGGCCGCCACATTGTCCGCGTCACTTCGCCGTGCAGCGCGCTCACGCCGTTGACATGCGCGGCGGTTCGCAGCGCCAGGGCCGTCATGTTGAATTGCGATCCGCTGCCGTTGTCGTACTCGCCAAGGGCCAGGAAGCGCTGGCGGTGCTCGCCAATTTCGCCCCATGATCCGGCCAGGTGTTTCTCGACCAGGTGAAAGGGGAAGGCGTCGTGGCCGGCCGGCACTGGCGTGTGGGTCGTGAAGACGGTTGAGCGACGAACGGCATCGAGCGCGCCGTCGAACGAGTGACCCTGTTCGATGCCTTCGCGAATGCGTTGCAGCGCTACGAAGGCGGCGTGGCCTTCGTTCAGGTGCCACACCGTCGGCGTCACGCCGAGCGCCCGCAGTGCGCGGACGCCGCCAATGCCGAGAATGATCTCCTGCTGAATCCGGGTCTCGCGATCGCCGCCATAGAGACGCGCCGACAGTTCTCGGTCCCACGGCGCGTTCTCGGCGAGGTCGGTGTCGAGCAGGAACAGCCGCACCTTGCCAAGCCTGACGCGCCACACCGCCGCCAGCACGGTGCGGTCGCCGAGCGGGACCGCGGTGATGCAGGGTTTGCCGTCGGGGGTGAGCGCCGCCTCAATTGGCGCCTCGGTCCAGCTGATGCGCTGGTAGCGCTCCTCCTGCCAGCCCTCGTTGCTCATGCGCTGCAGGAAATAGCCCTGTGGATACATGAAGCCAACGCCGACCAGCGGCACGCCGAGGTCCGCCGCTTCCTTGCAGTGGTCGCCGGCCAGCACGCCGAGGCCGCCGGCATAAATTGGCAGTGACTGGTGCAGCGCGAACTCCGCGGAGAAGTAGGCGATGCTGCCGCCGTTCATCAGCGACGCGCGTTCCTTCCACCACGGGTGTGCCTGGGTGCGGGCCTGGTCGAGGCCGGCGATCGCCTCATCGTACGCCTTGAGAAAGTCGGGGTCGCCGGCTGCCGATGCGAGTTGCTCGGCGGTGATGCTCTGCAGCATGCGCACCGGATTGTGCGCGGTGGAGCGCCACAGCTCGTAGGCCAGACGGCGAAACACCTCGCGCGCGCGCTTGTCCCAGCTCCACCAGAGGTCAAGGGCCAGTTCGTGCAGGCGATGAATGCGAGCGGGCAAGGCCGCGGCGGAAGCGAATCGTTCCTCTGACATTGATAATCTCGTAAATCTGGCGATGTGATGGTTTCGTGAACTAAGTGGCGCCGACGAGTTCGGCAAACCTGGCAAGATCGATATTTCCGCCCGAGACGACCGCCACGACTTTCCCCGTGCCCGCGCGTCCACTCATGGCGGCGGCGATTGCGCAGCCGCCCGCTCCCTCGGCAACCACGTGGACGCGGTCAGCGGCATAGCGCATGGCGGCCGCGATCTCGGAAAGCTCCATCACGATCGAGGCGTCTACCAGATCCCGGAGCAGCGGCCACATCGTCGTCAGCACCGACTTACCACCGGCGCCGTCGACAAACGACGCGGTCCACGCGTCGAAGCGGCACGGCTCGCCCTTCGCGAGCGAAGCGGCCAGCGGCGAGGCGGTGGCGGGTTCGGCCGCGAAAATCTTCACCGACGGCTTGCGGGCGCGCATCACCGAGCCGATGCCCGCCAGCAGCCCGCCGCCACCGAGTGAGGCGACCACCGCGTCGACGTCAGGCAGGTCGGCCAGGATCTCGAGGCCGGCCGTGGCGTTTCCGGCAATGAAATCGTCGTCGTCGAACGGATGGACGAAGTGACCGCGCATGCGCGGCGAGTCGTGCGAGATCACGGTCTGCCAGCACTCGTCGTAGCTGGCCTTGACGATGGTGGCGCCCAGGCGTTCGATGGAGCGCAGCTTGGTGTCCGGAGCGGTGTCCATGACCATCACCGAGCATGCCACTCCGGCGCGGCGGGCCGCGAAGGCGACACCCTGGGCGGCGTTACCGGCGCTCACGGTCCAGACGCCAGCGCGAATCTGATCGCCACTCAACTTGCGGACCGCATTCCACGCGCCACGGATTTTGAACGAGCCAATCGGCTGGAGCGACTCGAGCTTCAGATAAATGTCGGGACGAGGCGGGCCGTCAGCCTCGAATGGCAGATCGAGCTTGATGAGCGGCGTGCGAACGGCCGCGTCGTAGACATGCCGCGCGGCTTCGTCGATGGCTTCAATGGGGATGTGCCGCATGCGAACGGGAAAATCGTATCATTCAACAGCTAAGGTGCCTAAGGTGCCTAGGGTGCCCCGAGTGCTAAGCGTTGGTGCCAGTATGACAAGGTGCCAGGTGTCTTCATGAAACTCATCAAGTCCACAACGGTGTTAGCCGCGTTCGGCGTAGCTGGGGTGCTCGCGCAGTCTGAAACGCGGCCGAGGGCGAGGGAGCTGGGGCTGGCGCCCGGCGTGTTCGCCACCGGGCCGCTCAATGCGATTAGCGACGTGGCCGGCGTCAGGGTTGGGCACGCCACGCTGAATGACGGTGACAGCGTGCGCACTGGCGTCACCGTGGTGGTGCCGCACGCCGGCAACGTGTTCCAGGACAAGGTGCCGGGCGCGGTGTTCATCGGCAACGCGTTTGGCAAGCTGGCGGGCTCGACGCAGGTCGAAGAACTGGGCACCATCGAAACACCCATTGCGCTCACGAACACGCTAAGCGTCGGCGCCGCCATCGATGGCCTTGTGCGGTGGACACTCGACCAGCCAGGCAACCAGAACGTTCGCTCGGTCAACGCTTTGGTCGGCGAAACCAACGATGGGGGACTCAATGACATTCGCGGTCAGCACGTGCGCCCACAGCATGTGCTGGCGGCGCTGAAGGCGGCGTCGACCGGTGCAGTCGAGGAGGGCAGTGTGGGCGCCGGCACCGGCACTCAGGCGTTCGGCTGGAAGGGCGGCATTGGCACCGCGTCGCGCAAGCTGCCGTCGAATCAGGGCGGCTATACGCTCGGCGTGATCGTGCAGTCGAACTACGGCGGAGTGCTCACCATGGGCGGCGCGCCGGTAGGACAGTTGCTCGGACGATATGCGTATCAACCGAGGCCGGGGCAGCCTGAGTTTGGCGACGGCTCCTGCATGATCGTCGTCGCCACTGACGCGCCGATCGACGCGCGCGACCTCAAGCGCGTGGCCGCGCGGGCGATCTACGGCCTGGCGCGCACCGGCTCGTCGTACAGCAACGGCAGTGGAGACTTTGCCATCGCGTTCTCCACGGCCGCCGACTTGCGGATTCGCTTTGGATCGGCCGCGCCGCAGGCGCGCACCCTGTTGCCCACTGATGGAGTGTCGGCATTATTCCAGGCGGCACTTGAGGCTACGGAAGAGGCGGTTTATAACTCGTTGCTGAAGGCGACGTCGGTCAAGAGCCGATGGGGTGCCGCCGAGGCACTGCCGGTGGACCAAGTCCGCGACATCCTGAAGCGGTATCCCAAGCCATAAGGCACTTGACCAGCGTGCACACGGGTCGATAAGCTTCACTTACACATGTTGGCCGCCGCGGTCGCCGTTCGCCGTTCCCTTTTGGGCCTAGCCAGCCGGGTGGCGATTCGCCTTATTTTTCTTCGACCCAGACGGCGGATGATGTAGCCCAAACCGACAGCAACATTCAAAAGGGCCATCACCCGCGGGGTGGTGGCCCTTTTTGTTTGGCGAGTTGGATTTGGTGATCTGGTGATTTGTTTGAGTGCAGCCGATAGAGGAGAGAAGACCATGGAAGCCAGTAGTAGCACTCCCAAGGTGTGGGTGAACGGACGTTTGCAGGACGCAGACCGCAACGACGCGGCCCTGACGTCACTGTGCCAGGCCGTGGAACGCGCAGTCCGTGCCCATCAGTCTGCCGGCGTTCGCGCCGTGATCCTGATGGTTGACCCGGCCACGCCGCGCCTGACGGCCGACCCGGCCGTGGCGCCGATGCCTGTCTATGTCGATGTGTTCGACTCGGGTTTCAGTCACGACTCCGGCTACGGCCACGGCATCTAACTCCCGCGTTGGCTAGCGCGTCGGTGCGGGCTCCGGTTCCGGCACCGCGACCGGTTCGAGGAAAGGCATGCGCGCGCGGAGCTTGGCGCCCACCTGTTCGATTTGGTGCTCGCGGTTCTTCTCGCGTTCCGCCGCAAACCAGCCGTTCTTGGTCTCGCGCGCGAGCTTCTCGGCATACGCGCCCGAGCGAATCTCGGCAAGCATCTTCCGCATCTCCTGCTTGGTCTCCTCGGTGACCAGGCGCCGGCCGCCGGTGTAATCGCCGTGCTCGGCCGTGTCGCTGACCGAATAGCGCATGAAGCCGAGGCCGCCGCGATACATCAGGTCAACGATCAGCTTCAGTTCGTGCAGGCACTCGAAGTAGGCAATCTCAGGTTGGTAGCCGGCTTCCACCAACGTCTCAAATCCCGCGGTCACGAGCGCGCTCACGCCGCCGCACAGCACCGCCTGCTCGCCGAACAGGTCGGTTTCGGTTTCTTCCGAGAAGGTCGTTTCGATGACACCGGCGCGGGTGCAGCCGATTGCCTTGGCGTAGGCAAGCGTCGCCGCGCGTGCGGTGCCGGTCGCGTCGTTGTGAATGGCCACCAGGCCCGGCACGCCCGCGCCCTCCTTGAACACCTCGCGCACGCGATGTCCAGGCGCCTTGGGCGCCACCATCGTCACATCGACACCCTCGGGCGGCGTGATCCAGTTGAAGCGGATGGCAAAACCATGCGCAAACATCAGCATCTTGCCGGGCGTCAGGTGCGGCTCGATCTCGTTCTTGAACAGGCCGGGCTGCACCAGGTCGGGTACCAGCATCATGATGACGTCGGCCCACGCGGCGGCGGCCGCCGGTTCGAGTGGCGAAAACCCCGCGGCTTCGGCTGCGCGCCAACCACGGCTGCCCGGACGCACGGCCACCCGCACGTCGCCACCGCTGTCGCGGAGGTTCATCGCGTGGGCATGGCCTTGCGAGCCGAAGCCCATTACCGCCACCTTGCGTCCCAGGATTGCCGCTATGTCCACTTCCGCATCGTGAATCATCGTCGCCATAATCGTTCCCTTACTCCTCTAACGGACTTGCCATGGAGGTCCAGTCCTCGACCGCGAGGACGCCGACCTGCTTACCAAGCAGCGAGACAATGCGCGCCGCCGTCTTGTCGGAACTGTCGAACATGATGGTGGCCTGCACGGTGGCGCGATCGTGCGAGGCCACGGCGGTGAATGCTTCCGCGCGCACGCGCTGGCGCCGCAGGATCGAGGCGACCCGGTCGAGCGCATCGATCTCGTGCTCGTAGCGAACGACGATGGTCCGGGGCTTGGCGGCGTCGGTGATCATGCGTCGGCCCCGGTCTCGGTGAGTGCCGGCGAGCCAGGCCGGCGAATCATCTCGTTCAATGCGGCGCCCGGCGACACCATCGGGTAGACCGTGTCTTCCTGCACGACGCGGAAGTCCATGATGACCGCTCCGGCCGAGGCGCGGGCGTAACGCAAGGCATCCTGCATGTCGGCCCGCTTGGTCACCCGCACGCCGGGCAACCCATGGGCGTCGGCCAGCTTCACGTAGTCGGGCGATGTCATGGGCGTCGACGAATAACGGCGGTCGTGGAAGAACTGCTGCCACTGCCGCACCATGCCGAGATAGCCGTTGTTGATGATGGCCACGTTGACCTTGACGTTCTCCTGCACCATCGTCTGCAGTTCAGCCTGCGTCATCTGGAAGCCGCCGTCGCCGACGATCGCCCACACTTCCTTGTCGGGCCGCGCCATCTTGGCGCCGATCGCCGCCGGCAGGCCGAAGCCCATCGTGCCGAGGCCGCCCGAGGTGATGAACGTGCCGGGCTCGTGCACCTTGTAATACTGCGCCGTCCACATCTGGTGCTGGCCGACATCGGTGACGATGATGGCCCTGCCTTCGGTCGCCTTCCAGATATCGTGGATGACGTGAGCCGCACACAGCCTGCCGTCGTCGGGCAGGTCGGCCATGTCGCGAACGGTGGGGCCGCACGCCAGATCTCCGATCCGCGTGATCCACGCATCGTGACGCTGCGCCTGCACGTGCGGGAGCCAGTCCTGCAGCACGGTCTTCAGGTCCCCTTGCACGGCCACGTCGGCGCGCACATTCTTATGCAGCTCTGAAGGGTCGATGTCGATGTGGATCTTCTTCGCCTGCCGGGCATATTCGCTCAGCTTGCCCGTGACGCGATCGTCGAAGCGCATGCCGAACGCGAGCAGCAGGTCCGCTTCCTGGATGGCATCGTTGACCCACGCCTCGCCGTGCATGCCCATCATGCCGAGGTTCAGCGGATGCTGCGCGGGGACGCTGCCGATGCCCAGCAGGGTCATGGCAATCGGGATGTGCGCGCGTTCCGCCAGGGTCAGCACTTCGGCCATGGCGCCGCTCTTCAGAATGCCGTGGCCGGCGAGTATCACCGGCCGCTTGGCCGAGGCGAGCAAATCGGTCGCTTCTTCCAGCGACGTCCGGAGAGCGACCGCTTTAGTGGTGGCGGTGTCGCCATTGGCGTGGCGACGGCTGAAGCCATCGCCTTCTGCCGCGGCGACTGAGCGCGGCTCCCACTCGGTCTCTTCCTGCTGCGCGTTCTTCGTGATGTCCACCAGCACCGGTCCTGGGCGGCCCGAGGTGGCAATCCTGAAAGCTTCGCGCAATGTAGGCGCGATCTCGGCGGCACTGGTCACCAGGTAGTTGTGCTTGGTGATCGGCAGCGTGATGCCGGTGATATCGGTTTCCTGGAATGCATCGGATCCCAGCATCGCTTCGGCCACCTGCCCGGTAATGCAGACGACCGGAATCGAGTCCATCATCGCCGTGGCGATGCCGGTGACCAGGTTGGTCGCGCCCGGCCCCGACGTCGCGATTGCCACGCCAACCCTGCCGCTCGCGCGAGCGTAGCCGTCGGCCATGTGCGTCGCGCCTTGCTCGTGGCGGACCAGCACGTGGCGAATCGGGTGGTCGAGCAGGGCATCGTAGGCCGGAAGAATGGCGCCGCCCGGGTAACCGAAAACGGTGTCCACGCCCTGTTCCACCAGGCACGACCAGATGATGTGAGCTCCACGCTTTTTCATAAATAGCTGCTTTCGTGTCCGGGTCTAGGCGACGCCGGGTCGTTGTTCAAACGCCGCGATGTCCGATTCGTGCGCGAGAATCAGGTCGATCTCGTCCGTGCCCTCAAGCAACCGCTGGCGCGAGGCTTCATCGAACGTGAAGCGTTCGGTCAACCCGGCCGCGTCGCGAACTTCGCAGCGTTGGAGGTCGATGGTCAGCTCGTAGCCGGTCCCGGCTTCGGCGCGGTCGAGAATAGTGGTGACCGCCGCCTCGGCAATCGCCACTGGCACGAGCCCGTTGCCAATCGCGTTGTTGCGGAAGATGTCGGCGAATGACGGCGCGAGCACCACGCGAAAGCCGGCGTCGGTGAGCGCCCATGCGGCGTGCTCGCGCGACGAGCCACAGCCGAAGTTCGGACCCGCGACGAGGATCGTGGACCCTGCGTAGGCCGGCTGATTGAGCGGAAACGACGCGTCGAGTTCGCCCGATGCTGTCCGGCGCCAGTCGTGAAACAGACACGGCCCGAAGCCCGTGCGCTCGATGCGCTTCAGGAAGTTCTTCGGAATGATCTGATCGGTGTCGACATGACTCCGGCGCAGTGGCGCCACGCGGCCCTGGTGTACGAGAAATGGCTCGCGGCTCGCCATTACCGGTACTCCCACTCGCGGATGTCGGTGAAGTGCCCCTGGATGGCGGCGGCGGCGGCCATGGCCGGACTTACAAGGTGGGTGCGTCCACCGCGGCCCTGACGACCTTCGAAGTTTCGGTTGCTGGTTGACGCGCAGCGCTCGCCCTCGCCCAGCACGTCGTCATTCATGCCCAGGCACATTGAGCATCCGGGCTCCCGCCATTCGAACCCCGCCTCGGAAAAAATGCGGTCGAGGCCTTCGCGCTCGGCGTCGGCCTTGACTTGCTGCGAGCCGGGAACCACAAGCGCGCGCACGCCGGCGTGCACGTGGTGTCCGCGCACCACGTCGGCGGCTGCGCGCAGGTCTGCCAGCCGCGCGTTGGTACAGGACCCGATGAACACGCGATCGACCGGCACGGTGTTCATCGGCGTGCCCGGCGTCAGCCCCATGTAGTCGAGTGCGCGTTGCATGGCCTTGGCATCGCCCTCCGACGTGGCGGCCCTGGGGTCGGGGACCTGGCCCGTGACCGGCAACGACATGTCAGGACGTGTGCCCCAGGTGACGAGCGGAGCCAGCGCGCTGACGTCGATGGTGACCTCGGCGCCAAATGTGGCGCCGTCATCACTGCGTAGCGCCGTCCACTCCGCGACGGCCGCGTCCCACTGGGCGCCCTTGGGCGCGTGGGCACGTCCCCTGAGATAGGCGAAGGTGGTCTGGTCGGGCGCCACCAGCGCGCTGCGCGCGCCGGCTTCAATGCTCATGTTGCAGAGCGTCATGCGCTCTTCCATGGAGAACCCCTCGACCAGCGGGCCCGCGATCTCGAGCGCGTAGCCGGTGCCACCGCTGAAGCCGAGATGGGCGATGAGCGCGAGCGCGACGTCCTTCGCGGTGACGCCAGCCATCAACGCGCCAGTCAGCCGCACGCGCATCGCCTTCGGTTTCTGCTGGACCAGGCACTGCGTGGCTAACACGTGTTCGACTTCGCTGGTGCCAATGCCAAACGCCAGTGCGCCAAACGCGCCATGCGTACTGGTGTGGCTGTCGCCGCAGACGATCGTGGTGCCCGGCAGGGTGAGGCCCAGTTCGGGACCAATCACATGGACGATGCCCTGGCGGCCGCTGTCGAAGTCGAACAACGGCACGCCAAACGCGGGGGCGTTGCTGCGTAGCGCTTCGACCTGGGCACGGGCAAGGGGGTCGGCAATCGGCAGGTTGCGGCCGGCAGTCGGCACGTTGTGGTCAACCGTGGCAAACGTGAGGTCGGGACGCCGCACCGGCCGGCCGGCGAGACGCAGGCCCTCGAACGCCTGGGGAGACGTCACCTCGTGAACGAGATGGCGGTCGATGTAGATCAGGCTGCGGCCATCGTCCAGGACACGCACGACGTGCGCATCCCACACCTTGTCGAGCAAAGTTCGGGGAGGCTGCGGTGCTGCGGTGGTGGTACGCGAACTAGACGGCATGGTACGAATGCCGCCGGTCTCGCACGTCGGTCAAGGCGTCTTCGATGGCCTGTCCCATTTCCTGCGTGGACAACACCCGCTCGCCGGGACCGGCGATGTCGCGGGTTCGTGCGCCGGCTGCCAGCGCGTCTTCAATCGCGTGATCGACTTCGGCCGCTTCCTTCTCCATCTTCGCGCTGAAGCGGAGCAGCATGGCGGCGCTGGCGATCGCGCCAATCGGGTTCGCCCAGCCCTTGCCGGCAATGTCGGGCGCCGAGCCATGCACTGGCTCGTAGAGATCGACGCGCCCGCCAAGCGTTGCCGATGGCAGCAGCCCGAGCGAGCCGGCGACCGACGCCGCCTGATCGCTCAGGATGTCGCCGAACAAGTTGTCGCACAGCATGACGTCGAAACTGGTCGGCGAGGTCGCCAGCCGCATCGCAGCGGTGTCTACGAAAACGTGCTCGAGCGCGACGTCGGGATACAGCTTCCCGACCTCGGTCACCACCTTGCGCCACAGCTGCGAGGTTTCGAGCACGTTGGCCTTGTCGATGGAGGCGACCCGGCCGCGCCGTTCGCGCGCGCGCTCGAAGGCCACCCGTGCCACGCGTTCCACTTCATGGCGCGAATAGATCAGCGTGTTGAACGCCGTGTCTCCCGACGCCTCGAACCCGCGTGGCTCGCCGAAGTAGAGGCCGCCCAGCAGCTCGCGCACGATCAGCAGGTCGGCGCCCTTCACCTTCTCGGGCTGGAAGGCGGTGCGCTTTGCCAGTGGGGCATAGCAGATGGCCGGACGCAAGTTGGCGTAGCCGCCGAGCGCCTGTCGCAGGGCCAACAGCGCCGCTTCTGGACGCGCCGACGGCAGCCGGCCGTCGAACTTAGGATGGCCCACAGCGCCAAGCAGCACGGCGCGGGCGCCAAGACACGCTTCGAGCGTGCTCTCGGGCAGCCCCTGGCCGTCGCTATCGAGGGCCACGCCGCCGATCTTGTGCGTGCTGAACGTGAACGACTTGCCGGCGTGGTCGGCAACGTTCTTCAGAACGCGGACCGCCTCCGCGGTGACTTCAGGGCCGATGCCGTCGCCGGGTAGCAGGGCGATCTTCAGTGACATGTCGCGTCTCCGCGGCGCGCCGCGGCACTGACGCCCACTGCCAGCGGTGCCGCCATTTCGTCGCGAATGATGGCCGCCAGCTGGTCGTCGTCCACCGACTTGGTGCGGTCAGCCAGCGCGGTGACCTTCGTATAGAGGCGTTCGAGTTCGGGCTGCCGCAGGCGATGGCCGAGCGCCCGGCACCGCGCATCGAGGCCGCGCATGCCCGAGTGCTTGCCGAGCACCAGCCGCGTGCCTGGGGCCCCCACCGTTTCGGGGCGCATGATTTCGTAAGTCAATTGGTGCTTGAGCATGCCGTCCTGGTGAATGCCGGCTTCGTGCGCGAATGCGTTGGCACCGACGATCGCCTTGTTGGGCGGCACCGAGACGCCCACGATGGCCGAGAGGGTGTTGCTGACGGGTACGAGGCCTGGGGTGTGGATCCCGGTCATGTGCGGCAACGCGTCGGCTCGCACTTCCAGGGCCATCACGATTTCTTCCAGCGAGGCATTTCCCGCGCGCTCGCCTATGCCGTTGATCGTGCACTCCACCTGTCGCGCGCCTGCCTGGATCGCGGCAATCGAGTTGGCGACGGCCATGCCGAGATCGTTGTGGCAATGAGCCGAGAGAACGGCCCGGTCGCCCAGCAACTGGCCGACCGTCGTGAACATCTTCTGGATGTCGGCCGGCAGCGCATACCCCACCGTGTCGGGCAGGTTGATGGTCGTCGCGCCCGCCTCAACGGCGGCCACCGACACCTCGCACAGGAAGGCAAGGTCGCTGCGAGTGGCGTCTTCGGCCGAAAACTCAACATCGGCGCACAGCGAACGGGCGTGCGCCACGCAACTCTTGATCTGTTCGAGGCACTGCGCGCGCGTGATGCGCAGCTTGTGTTCGAGGTGAATGTCCGAGGTCGCCAGGAACACGTGAATGCGCGGACGGGCGGCGCCCGACAGCGCGGCCCACGCGCGGTCGATGTCGGCCGGGATGGCCCGCGCGAGGCCCGCAATGATCGGGCGGCGGACCACGGTGGCGATCGTCTTCACGGCCTCGAAGTCACCATCGGACGAAATGGGGAAGCCGGCCTCGATGATGTCGACGCCCAGGCGGTCGAGTTGCTGAGCCAGCCGCAGCTTCTCCGCCGGCGTCATGCTGAAGCCTGGAGCCTGTTCGCCGTCTCGAAGCGTCGTGTCGAACACGTGAATGCGGGATCTGGTGGCCATGTTGTCCAAGGTCTGGCCTACAGTCTCGGGCGACCTTTAGAATAAGTCAAAGTAATAATATCTATAGACTTAGATGTGTTTGCTTATACTATGACTCTCGATGGAACTGTTCCAACTTGAAGCCTTCCTTGCAGTTGTCCGTGAAGGCAGCTTTTCGGCGGCCGCCAAGGCGCTTTACCGAACGCAGCCGGCGATCAGTCAGACCATCAAGAAGCTCGAGGACGAAATTGGCCGCCCGCTGTTCGACCGGTCCAGCCGGCGGGGGGTACTGACCGACGCCGGCCGGGTGCTGGCCGACCATGCCGAGCGCCTCGTCAACCTGAGGCAGCGGACCATGGCGGCGCTGGACGATGTGCGGCAGTTGCGGACTGGTCGTCTCACGGTCGCGGCGAACGAACTCACGTGCTTGTACCTGTTGCCGATCCTCCACGAGTACCGCCGGCTTTATCCAGACGTTCACATCACGGTGCAGCGGGCCCTTGGCAGCCGCGTGCCCGCGCAGGTGCTCGACTACGGCGCCGACTTCGGCGTCGTCACGTTTCGGCCCGACACCTCGTCCCTTCACTCGGTCGTCGTGTACCACGACGAGCTCGCGTTCGTGGTGCCGCCCTCACATCCACTGGCGCGGCGGGCCAAAGTGTCAATTGCGGAACTGGCCCGCGAGTCGTTTGTCGCGCACCACGTGTCGTCGCCTTATCGCCAGAAGGTGATCGATACCTTCCGCAAGCGCCGCGTCGAGTTGCGAATGCCGGTGGAAATGCCGACCATCGACGCGATCAAGAAGTTTGTGGCGATGGGGAACGGCGTGGCGTTGCTGCCGGCGATGACCGTCGAGCAGGAGGTGGCGCACAAGCAGTTAGTACGAGTGGAAGTGCCCGAACTGGCGTTCGATCGCAAGCTGCGTCTGATCCATCGGCGCGAGGGCACGCTGTCGCATGCCGCGCAAGCGATGCTGGCGGTGGTCGAAGCGCAGAGCGCGTTGAAGAAGGGAAGGTTCGCGTTCGCGCCAGAGCGCTGATGTCCACCTTCGCCAAGGCTGCTGTGGGCAGCCTTCAGGGCTTGCCAGCCGTAGCCGGGATCGCTCTTCGCAGGCCGGCGAAGGTTGGTGCGGAAGAGAGGACTCGAACCTCCACCCGATTGCTCGGACTAGCTCCTGAGGCTAGCGCGTCTGCCAATTCCGCCACTCCCGCACACGGAGCGCATTTATTACCAGGCAGTAAGCATTCAAGTATACCCGCTGAAGCTCTGCAAGCCAACAATCTCATCCAATATCCGGCCCGGAAGTTGCACCTGCGGACGGTATGGCTGAGCATCATCGTCGTCGCCGTTGGCCCTACTGGGTCGTTTTCGCAGTCGCCATCGTCGGTGGGCTGCTGTGGATCGCCCAGGACCAGGAAACGCTGAGGGTCGAGAACCCCGTCGCTGCGTCCGACCCGCGGTTTATCGAGTATGTGGCCTCGTTGATCGGAGCCCCGGTTGAAGGCGGTGACGCCTACACCGTCCTGCGCAACGGCGACGAGGCATATCCTCCGATGCTGGCGGCTGTCACCTCCGCCAAGGCGCGCATCGTGTTCGAATCCTACGTCTTCAAGGACGGCGAGGTCGGCGCGAAATTCATCAATGGCTTTGAAGCGGCGGCCAGGCGCGGTGTGAGCGTCAAGATCGTGCTCGACAGCGTCGGTGCATCAGTCCCCGAAGAGATCATCAAGCGGCTCGAGACAGCGGGCGCCCAAGTCCGCTTCTTCAACCCGATGCATTTCTGGCAGCTCGAAGATACCAACTATCGCACCCACCGCAAGTTGTTGGTAGTCGACGGTGAAGTCGGGTTTACCGGGGGAATGGGAATTGACGACCAGTGGCTCGGAAATGCGCAAGACCCGGCACACTGGCGCGACACCCAGTTCCAGGTCGTTGGGCCCGCGGTGCGCGCCCTCGAGGCCGGCTTCTACGAGAACTGGCTCGAATCTGGTGGCCAGCAGGCCCCAGCCCTTGATCCTGAGCTACCGACCCAGCCGACCGGTGCGCGTTCGATCGTGCTCTGGAGCAACCCGACCGGCGGCGCCAGCAACATCAAGATGCTGTACCTGCTCGCGATTGCCGGCGCCCGTACCACCATCGACATTCACTCACCCTACGTGACGCTGGATTCCTCGACGCGCTGGGCACTAGGTGAAGCCCGGCGGCGCGGCGTGCGGGTCCGCATTCTGAGTGAGGGCGAGAACACGGATGCCATGCCGGTGAAGCACGCCATTCGCTACGAGTATCAGCGGCTGCTCGAGGAGGGCTATGAAGTCGCCGAGTATCAGCCAACCATGATGCACGTGAAGGCGGTGATCATCGATGGCACGTTCAGCCTGATCGGCTCGGCCAACTTTGGCAATCGCTCGTTCGAGGTGAACGACGAGATCACCGTGGCCGTGAGCGATCCGGAGTTCGCAGCCTCGCTGGTTCGCGATTTCGAGAATGACCTTCAGCGCTCGACCAGGCTCGATGCCGCGACGTGGCCAGGCCAACGGTCGATGGTCGGCAAAGCCCAGGAATGGTTCTGGAGCTTCTTCGGCGAGTTGTTCTAGCCAGCCGCGCGCGGGCGCCCGGCTAGACCTGATCCTGGACGAATGAGGCCAGGCCCTGCATGGCCTTGTCCAACAGCGGGCGGGAGCGCCAGGTCTCGAGGTTCACCGGCTCGCACGCCTTCACATCGGCCGCGAACATCTCGTTGAGCTGGTGAGAGAACGCTTCGTCGCACAGGCAGATGTTGTTCTCTTCGTTGTGCGCGAACGATCGGTTGTCGAAGTTGGTGGTGCCGACGGTAGCCCACAAGCCGTCCACCACCATCGTCTTGTGATGCATCATCGTGCGGTTGTACTCGAGCAGTTCCACGCCGGCTTCGAGCAGCGCGCCGTAAAGACGGATGCTGTTGAGGCGGGCAGTCACCGCGTCGTTCCGCGCGCCGGCCACCATGACGCGAACGCGCACGCCGCGCTTGACGGCGTCGCGGAACAGGTCAATGGCCAGGTGATCGGGCACGAAGTACGGGTTGGCAATCTCGATCGAATGACAGGCCGCAGAAATCGCCAGGCAGTACATCACGCGCACGGTCGATGCGCCGGTCTCAGGCGAACTCATCACGGTCTGCAGCGCGACCTTGCCGACCGGTACGAGCGCCGGGTAGAAATCGTGTCCGGTCACCAGTTCGCCCGTGGCCTCGAGCCAATTCTGCGCGAAGCCGGTTTGGAGGGGCTGAACCGCTGGGCCTTCCATGCGAATCTGCAGATCGCGCCAGTGCTGGGCATCCTGCGCGTCGCCGGTCCAATGGTCGGCAATGCCGGCGCCACCGGTGAAGCCAATGCGGCCATCGATGATGAGCGACTTGCGGTGCGTCCGATTATTCAAGCGGCGCAGCTTGTTCCAGCGAATCGGGTTATACCAGGCGACGTGGCATCCACCGTCGCGCAGGATGCCGAGAATGTCGTTGCCGACGCTGGACGAGCCGACCGCGTCGAGCAAGATCTTGACCTTCACGCCCTTCGACGCCCGTTCGGCCAGGGCGCGCGCGAACGTCATGCCGATCTCACCGCTCCAATAGATGTAGGCCTCGATGGTGATCGAGTGCTCGGCGTTCTGGACGGCGGACAGCATCGAGGGATAGAAGCGGTCGCCGTTGTTCAGCAGTTCCAGCCGGTTACCCGGCGCGAACGGCACGCCGGCCGCGCCCACCATGGTGTCGAGAAATTCGGGTGAGCCGACCTTGAGCCCATGATCGAAGCCGAACTGCGGCGGAAACTCCATGGGCGTTGACAGCGAACAGACCGCGGCCCACAGGCCGGTTCCGAATGCCCACCACCAGGCGTCCTGGCTCACGTGGTACACGGCCAGCGCCGCCCACGGCCACCACGACCAGATTAGCCGGCGAACTCGCGTCCAGAGCGTCGAGATGCCTTTCGGCTTGGTCGTTCTCGGATCGGGCGCGCGCCGGTAGCTGCGCCGCCCGGTGCGGGGGCGGTGCCTGAACGGCGACGGATTGCTGCGGGGCGACGGCTTGGAGAGGCTCACCGGGTTTTGGGCGTGCGGTCGTGCCGCACGATCTTGATTGCGAGGTAATTAGCGCCCGCTCCGGCCATCATCAGCATCACCATCGCCAAGGCAGGATAGCCGAGAATGCAAATCGGCGTGCCGAGGGGCATCACCGAGTCGATGGGCATCATCAACAGGCTCACAACCCAGTCCATTGCAATTGGTATTCCGACTTTCGGACTCCGGGCCATGGCCGCGCCGCTGTCGGGTCTTACCCAAACTCGGCATTAGGCTTCCGCATCAAGCCCGACAATGACGGTATGATCGCGTCAACAATGTCGTCCTTTGTGATTGGTGTCGCTGGCGGCTCGGGCTCGGGCAAGACCACGGTGGTGCGGAGGATCGTCGACAGCCTCGGACTCGACCAGGTGACATGGCTCGATCACGATCGCTACTACCGTGATCGCAACGACCTGCGGCTCGAAGAGCGCGCCGCGCTCAACTACGATCATCCTGACGCGCTCGAAACCGATTTAATGGTGCAGCATGTGCGGGCGCTCAAGGCCGGCCACGCAGTAGACGTGCCGCAATATGACTTCACGCGGCACGCGAGGCTGGCAGAAACCAACACCTTTCAGCCGCGCCGGGCACTGATCGTCGAGGGAATCCTGGTCTTCACTGACGCCGCGCTGCGTGAGCTGATGGACATCAAGGTGTTTGTTGACACCGACTCCGATACGCGGTTCATTCGGCGGTTGCAGCGCGATGTCGCGGAACGCGGCCGCACCATGGACGCGGTGATCGATCAATACCAGCACACCGTGAAGCCGATGCACTTCGAGTTCGTCGAGCCGAGTAAGCGCTATGCCGACGTGATCATCCCGCTCGGCGGCCACAACACCGTGGCGGTCGACTTGCTGCTCACCATGTTACGCAGCGTCGCCGGTCGCTGACGACCAGGGCCAGGCTAGCCGTCAGACCGGCCTGGCACTAGTTCTGGCGGTTGCGGTTGAACAGGTAGGCACCGACCGCAGCGAGGCCACCGAGCAAGACGACGTCGCGAATCAACTTGAAGAGGTTGATCACCCAGGCGATGCCGAGGCCGAACGCCACCCATTGCACCCACCACTGGCCCGGCGAGGTCATCACATTGATGACGAAGCACAGCAGGAGGATGAGTGGGGCGGTAACGAGGAACTTCACGCGGCGCAGGGGTCCAAACACCATAAGCTCCTTTCACTAATCATACGTGGCCGCCCGGCGAAGGTTCGGCCATTGGCTGAG
>JANMUX010000150.1:0-14577 GCA_031392125.1 Acidobacteriota bacterium
TCGTCCGCCGTCGAGACGAGGTGTATCCGGAAGACATCCAGGACCTGGCCACGTATGTGCTCGGCCATCGCCTATGGCTCGGCCCGCACGCCGCGAGTCACGGGCTCACGACCGACGCCGTAATCAAGGACGTCATCGAACGCACGCCGATTCCATGAGGACGCGGGAACAAGAGGTCGAGCCGCTCATCAACCTGTCGGAGATTACCGAGGTCGAGCTGCTCATCCTCAAGCGGATGCGCGAGTTCACGATCGGTGAACACTCCAGCATGTTCCATGGCACGGGGTTCGATTTCGTCGGCCTGCGCGACTGGCAGGCCGGCGACCGCTTCGAGGCGATCGACTGGGCGCAGTCGTCGCTCACCAACTTCAGCCCGCTGATCGTCCGCGAGTTCGAGCAGCCGACCACTTCGGGCGTGATCCTGGTCGCCGATCGTTCGGCCTCGACGCGGTGCGGGGCCGATCCGTCGGCCGGGGGCGATCGCCGCGGCTTGCAGATTGCCACGCTGATCGCGCGGTCGATCGCCACGATCGGCATGTCAGCCGTGTTCTTCCAGGACTCGATCGGCCTGGTGACGTTCGACGAGGGCTTCCACACGCTTGGCGCCGTGCGCCCGCGCATTGGCAAGGGCCAGGTCATTCACTGCCTCGAGGCCTACCAGGACGGCTATGGGCTGCAGGAACTGAAAAACTCGGGCAGCCTGAGCGCGACGCTCAGCGGGTTTTCGCGCAAGACGTCGATGATGCCGGTGATCTCCGACTTCCTGTTCGACGATGCGCCAGCGTTCTTGCAGGAGTTGTCGCAGGTCGACAACGTGCACGACGTGTTCATCATGATGGTGGACGCCTCGTTTGCGTTCGAGCTGCCGCGGGTGTCGGCAGGCTGGGTCGAGGTCTACGATGTGGAAACCGGCAACACGCGCATGATGTCGCGCCGCGAGCTCGGCCGCCAGAGCGAGCGCATTCGCACCTGGCAGGAAGACGTGGCGCGCCAGGCCAAGGCGCTCGACCTCGACGTGATCCGCCTGGGCGTTGACCAGGTCAAGTTCGATGTGGCCCTCGTGGAATGGGTAGCTGAGCGCCGCTTGCGGCGGCGGAAATAACGACATGAACAAACACTCGCTCATCGTCACGTTGCTGGCCGGCTTCGCACTGGCCTCGCCAGCATTTGCGCAAACCGGCACCGATTTGGTCGAAGTCGAGCCCATCAAGTGCTGGTGGCGAACCTCCACCAGTGCAGTGCGCATCGGCGAATCATTCGAGGTGCGGCTGACCTGCGCCGTGGTGGAAACCGAGGCGGCCAAGGTGGTGCCCGACCTGTCGAAGCTTGACCCGACCGTGGTGCAGCTGCCGCCGTTCGAGGTGCAGGGGGGTACCCACGCCGGCGACCTGTTGACCG
Organism: Acidobacteriota bacterium; assembly: GCA_031392125.1. Classification (GTDB taxonomy): domain Bacteria; phylum Acidobacteriota; class Vicinamibacteria; order Vicinamibacterales; family UBA2999; genus 12-FULL-67-14b. The sequence continues at coordinate 1,399 of JANMUX010000150.1, forward strand.
CCGGCAAGCGCTTCATTCAGTACGACTACCGCATGCGGCTGATTGCCGAGGATGCGTTTGGCGCCGACGTCGCGGTGCCGCCCCTGGAGATCACCTACCGGGTCGAGAGCAAGGTGACCGGCGGCGATACCGTGCAAGGCCGCGAGTTGAACTACGCGCTGCCGCGCGCATCGGTCAAGTTGATCTCGGTCGTGCCCGGCGATACGTCTGACATTCGCGAGGCTCCCTCCGCCGCGTTTTCGACCATTGAGGCGCGCGACGCGCGCGCCGACTTGTTCCAGACCATTGCCGGTGTGCTGTTCGCGCTGGCCGGCGTCATGGTGGTGGTGATCCTGATCGGGTTGCTGCGCAGCAAGACCAAGACCGCGACCGAGACCCGCTTGCACCTGACGCCGCGCGCGATTCTGCGTCACGCCGCGAGTGAGCTGAACGACGTGCAGCGAGCCGGCCGCGGTGGCTGGACGCCGGAGCTGGCCGGCCGCGCGCTCTCGGCCGCGCGCATAGCCGGCAGCTACGCCTCTGGACGGCCCGTGGGCCAGCGGACCGTCGGCGTCAAGGATCCGCTCGTCGACGGCGCGCTGCTGGTCGGCCGCGGCATGGGCCGCGCCAAGATGTACGTGTCTGGATCGGTCACGGCGGAATCGGCGACCGACCCCGCGTTGGCCGACGCGCTCAGGACGCTGACCGTCGCCCGCTATGGCCGAAGCGAGAAGTTTACCGATGCCGACGAGGCGGTCGGGACGGCGATTCGGATTACCAGGCAGCAACAGTCGGCACACTCGCTGGTGGCGGACTGGTCGCGAGCGTTCGTGCGTTCGCTGGTAGACATGCGAAAGAAGGTCTGGGCGTAAATGCAGGTCTTTCGAGACCTCTCCGCACTGGTGCTGGCCACCTGGGCCGAGTGGGGAGACCTGCGCCTCGAGCGGCTGCTGTTTTCGGAAAGTGGCACGGCACGGCAGGTCGTGATGGCGCTGGCCGGGGTCGCCGCGGTCTTCATGGTGATCCGGTCGTTCGGTGGTCGCAATCCTGGCCATCGCCGCATGGCGCTGCCGGCCATCGTCACCAGCCGCGGCTGGTCGCGGGCGTCGTTGTCGCGCCACGGGGCGTTGATCCTCGCGCTGGCCGGGTTGCCCTTTTTCATCCTGGCACTGGCCGATCCCAGGACCTCGTTGACGCGCTCGGAAACTACGTATCCGGGCCGCCGCATCAGCCTGCTGATTGACGCGTCGTCAAGCATGTTGTCGGCGTTGCCGTCGACAACCCTTGCGAAGGGGGCGCCCAACAACGCCGCGTTCTTCACGACGGTGGGCGCCGCGCGCTATTTCATCGAGCGCCGCATGGCCGGCAAGTACCGCGACCTGATGGCGCTGATCGAGTTTGGTGACGATGCCTACGTCATCACGCCGTTCACCAACGACTACGAGAACATTCTGCTGAGTACGGTGCTGATCGGCGACTGGAACGAGTTCATGGCGTTCCCCGATCAAGGCACGGTGGTGGCGCGGGCGGTCGAGCAGAGCGTGGCCTTGTTCCAGGCGTTCGACTACCTGGATGCCGCCGGCAACCTGATGGTGATCTTCACCGACGGCGCCGACGCCGACGTGCTCGAGAACGGCAAGACGGTGGACGATGTGCTGGCAGAGGCACAGAAGGCAAAAGTTCCCGTCTACCTGATCAAGATCGGCGGCAATCTTGACAGCAAGCGAACGGTCGCCGACGAGCTGTGGATTAGCGCGGTCAAGAAGACCGGCGGCCAGTTCTTTTCGGGCGGCGACGAGGCCACCATCATCCGGTCGATCCAGGCGATCGATCGGCTGTCGGCCGGCACGATCGAAATGAAGGAGTACAGCACCGAGCGTCCCCGGTATGCGCCGTTTGCGCTGACCGCGGTGGCGCTGTGGTGCGCGGCGTTGCTGTTGCGTTTCACCATACCGACGTTTCAAACGTTTCCGTAGGAGCAATACATGAGATCGTCTTCTTGGTTCGGGCAGGCATTGATCGCGGTGGTGTTAGTCGCCGGTGGCGCCATCTTGTGGCGCACATCAGAGGCGGAGCATCGCCTGGCCGCGGCCGAGCGCGACCTGGTAACGCTGCGCTACGAAGAAGCCAGCCAGGCCCAGGGGCCGGGACGCATCGCCAGCCTGATGCCTGGTAACGGCGCTCTCGCCGCCGACGCCAAGTCGCTGAACGCCACGGCCGCCTACTGGCAGGGCGATTACAACACGGTGGCGGCGGACACCGACGCCAAGCTGCTGGCGGCCAACGCGGCCTATCGCACGGCACGCAAGGAAGGCGGCACGTGGCAGGCGATGGTCGGCAAGCTGGACTCGGTCGTGAAGAGCTACGCGGAGATCCTGCGCGAGCAGCCCGACAACGCCGAGGCCGCCTTTAATTACGAGTACACCGTTCGCCTGCGTGCGGTGCTGACGGCCCGCAAGCAGCCGGTCGCGCCCTACGACGCAGCGGCGACGCTCACCCTGCACGGCTTCGAGGGTGCGCCGCCAGAAGAGTCGGACATGAAGAAGTTCAAGATGATTGTGCCGATGCGCCCGGACGAGCGGCTCGAAGCCGAAAAGGCCGGCAAGGGAACGACGAAAGTCAGGAAGGGATAGGTCCTGGGGTCTTAGGGTCCTAGGGTTTTAACGAAATGCGGTTCGGCGCTCCCGGTTTTCTTCCGCTGCTGGCGATTCCAGCGCTCCTGTTGCTGCTGTGGGTGTGGCAGGTCTGGCGGCGGCGTGCCGACGTCCATGCCTTCATGAACCAGCGCCAGGTGCCGGTGCATGAGCGGGTGCCATTTTTTGGCGAGCTGCTGTTCTGGTTCTGCCTGGTGTTGGCCGCCGGGGCCGGTATCGTGTCGTTGGCCCGGCCGCAGGCCGTGACGTCGCTGGTGCGGACCGCGGGCGTCGACCTGGTAATCCTGCAGGACGGTTCGTCCTCGATGCACGTGCAGGACGTGAAGGGCAACCGCTGGCAGCGCTCCATGCGTTTTCTCCGCACGCTGGGCGAGTCGCTGCGCTGGGACAACGACCGCGTCGCCATGGCACTGTTCGCGCACATGGCCACGCCGCAGATTCGTCTGACCAAGGACCCCAACACCTATTTCTTCTTCCTCGATCACCTCGAGGACCAGTCGCCCTTCCGGCTGGAAGACGATGGCACGTGGGACACCAACATCGAGCGCGGCATTTATTGGGGGCTGCGCCTGATTGAGAAGGACGAAGAAGTTCGCCGCGCGTCGGGGCTGGACGAGAAGGTCGGCGCAAACAGCAACGCGAAGGCGTTCGTGCTGATTTCCGACGGCCAGTCGTGGAGCGGCGAGGTCGCCAAGTCGCTGGCCCTGGCCCAGGAGCGCGGGGTGCCACTGAATGTGATCGGCATCGGCACGACCGCAGGCGGTTTGATTCCCGACCCCAAGCGGCAGCCGGGCCAGCCGCTGATCCGCTCCGTTCTCAATCGGGCGGAGCTGGCGCGAATTGCCACGGCCGGCGGCGGGCGTTACTTCGAGATCGACCGTGACAGCGATCGTGACATCGCTAACGCGGTGATCGAGCAGACGCGCCGGCGCGCGGGTTCAACCGGGATCCAGGAAGGGGTGCAGGAGTTGTACTGGAACTTCCTGCTTGGCGCCGGTGTACTGATGGTGCTGGGAGTCCTGTTCTTGCGCGACCGCGTGGCGCTGGCGCTGCAATTGACAGCTGCAGCGGCCGTGCTCGGGTTTGTGTCTTCGGTGTTTTAGCGATCTTGAGGTCTTGAGGTCTTGAGGTCTTGGGGTCCGGGGGGCTTGGGGGCTTAGGGCTTACACGTGGGGGAACTTCGGGTTCCAGGCGACTTCCCACAAGAATCCATCCGGGTCGGCAAAGTAGCCGGCAAAGCCGCCCCAGTCGGTGTGGTGTCCGGCCTTCACCAGGCGCCCGCCACCGGCGACCGCCTGCGCGATCAACGCATCGACCTCCGCGATCGATCGCACGTTGTGGGCAAGAGTGAAACCAGGGAACCCCGACCCTTCGACGGGCACACCCGCATCCGCGGCGAGCGACTCGCGTGGGTAGAGCGAGAGCCAGATCTTCCCCATCTCGAAAAACGCCACCGTTGGCGGCGTCGGCTTTTGCGGCAGGCCCAGCACGTCGCGATAGAAGCGGGTCGCGCGTTCCAGGTCGCTGACGCCGAGGGTGATGAATGAGACGCGTGGCTCCATCTGGCTAGACTAGCCCGACCGCAGCTGGTTGCACAGGAGACCTTGGGGTGAGTACGACAGAAGTGCAATCTCTTGTCTCAAAATTGGGCATTATCTCTTCTGGGCAGACGCTTCGATAATCAATTTACGCGTGTTTTTTGATTTTTTTGTCGCTCGATCTTGGCCCGTTCCATGCTCTGCCTCATGTCTAACGACTTTTTAGTCATATTTAGTCATATCAATGATGGGCATTAGTACCGGCGCGGTAGTACCTTTCCAGCCTCAGGCGGACACCCTGACCTACGAGGCTTTCTATGGTCTGAAGGAGAAGGCGTTCAGTCTCAACGCCGACGCGCGATTCCTGTATCACAGCCCGTCGCACGCGGCCGCGTTCGAGAACCTGCTGGCCGGCATTCGGCGACGTGAGGGCCTGCTCGTCCTGACCGGAGAGATCGGCACCGGCAAGACCATGCTTTGCCAGGCTGTCCTCAAGAACCTGGGCCGCAAGACGTTCAGCTCGTTTGTCCCCGATCCATTTGCCTCGCGCGAGGACCTGCTGAAGACGCTGCTCCTCGATTTTGGCGTGTTGACCATTCAGGAGCTCACGACCGGGTCGCTGCAACGCGCCTCGCGCACCGAGCTCAGCTACCTGCTGGCCGGGTTCCTCGAGTCGCTTGCGACGCTCGATGCGTTTGTCGTGGTGATCGTTGACGAAGCGCAGAACATGTCGCTGCCGCTGATCGAGGAGACCCGCATCCTGTCCGACGCGTTTGGCGGCAAGGGCGGCCTCCAGATCGTGTTTGTCGGACAGCCCGAACTCCACGCCAAGATGAAGCTGCCCGAGATGCGGCAGGTCGATCAGCGCGTGTGCGGCTACAACCATCTCGCGCCGTTGACGCGCGATGCCATGGCCGGCTACATCCAGCACCGGCTGCACGTCGCCGGGCTCAACCGCGAGCGCGTCCTGTTTGCCCCCAATGTGGTCGACCTGCTGCATCGCCGTTCGGGCGGCGTGCCGCGCCTGATCAACCGGGTCTGCGATCGCGCGCTCGACCTGGCGCACCGGCAGCAATTGGCGTGGGTCGACCAGGAAATTCTCGAGGCCGCGCTGATCGATATCGGCTCGACGACGCTCACGCCGACGTGGGATGCGATTATCTTCCCGATGGCCGAGGTGGCCGCTACGCCCGACGTGGCGGCGGAATCCGGAACACCGGCAGAGCCCGCCGTCGCCGTCACCGCGCCATCGCTGGCCGCGCCCTCGGTCAGCGTTGACTCGGCCCAGAACCTCATCGCCCGCGTCGACGCGATGTGGGATGCCCCGCCGCTCGAAAGCGACGTCGAGGACTTTGACAAGACCGTGAATGACTGGCTGACGGAGGAGCTCGAGCCGTCGTTCCGCAAGTTCGCGCCGCCCCCGGCCGTCACCACGCATGCGGACGAAGCGAAATCGTCTGGACGACCACCGGCCAAGAAGAGGGTCGCGAGGCGTGAAGCGCCATTGAAATCTGGCTGGGTCGACACGCAGGGTGAGTTGCGAGCCGAGACCTATCGGCACAGGCTCGCACGCCGGTGGGCCAAATTGGCGGCCACCGTGATGGTATGCACGGCGGCACTCGGCGCGGCCGGGTTCGTCGCCGCGCGTCTGCCTGCCCAGCTGTCGGCCATGCCACCAGCCGTCCCCCCGGCCGCCCCGGCCCTCGCGGTTCCGGGCCTGCCGGCGGTCGCGGCACCGTCCGCCGTCGCGACTGCGGAAACGCCTGCTCCGCCCGCTGAATTGCCCGTCGCCGGGGGGGCCACTGGCGCTTACCTTGTCGCGGTCGGACTGTTCGCGGATCTCAATCGCGCTGACTGGCTCGTCCAGGAACTGACGTTTGCCGGCCTGCCGGCGAGCCAGCGGCCGTTCCCGTTCCGCGGCCGCGAACTGCAACAGGTGGTACTCGGACCGTTTGCCAGCCGATCCGACGCGGTCGCCGGCCTGCGGCGGCTGCAGCAACTGGGCGGCTACGACGATGCAAACGTGATAGGACCGTGATCGCGCAAGGAGTTGCCCGAGCTTGCCGAGGCCCGGGCAGCACTATCAAGGCTTCAGTAGCCCATGGGCATCCAACCCATGCCCGGGACGATCGACCGTATTAGCGGCCCCTTCTGTTAACTCCTGTCCAGTCCCTAGACGTTGAACTTGAACAGCAGCACATCGCCGTCCTTGACGATGTAGTCCTTGCCTTCCATGCGGTAGAGACCCTTGTCGCGAGCCGCGGCGACCGATCCGCAGGAGACCAGGTCGTCATAGGCCACGGTCTCGGCCTTGATGAACCCGCGCTCGAAGTCGGAGTGGATCACTCCGGCAGCCTTCGGCGCGGTGTCGCCGTGGTGGATGGTCCAGGCGCGCACTTCCTTCTCACCAGCGGTGAAATATGTCTGCAGCCCAAGCAGGTGGTAGGTCGAGCGGATGAGGGCGCCAATGCCGCTCTCGGATACGCCCAGCTCCTTCAGAAACTCCTGCGCCTCAGCCGGTTCGAGGTCGACCAGATCGCTTTCAATTTGCGCGCTGATAACCACGGCTTCGCACGACAGATGCGTGCTGACGTAGTTGCGCACGTTCATGACGTACGGATTGGAATCCGCGGTTGCCAGCTCGCCTTCCTTGACGTTGCAGGCGAAAATAGTCGGCTTGTCGCTCAGCAGGAAGAACTGCGCGGCGATCACTTTCTCTTCCGGCGTCAAGGAGACCGTGAGCGCCGGCTTGCCGGCGTCAAGCGCCCCTTCAATTTTCTGCAGGACAGCGTCTTCCGAAGCCGCAGTCTTGTCGCCACGCTTCACTTCCTTGGCGACCCGCTCGCGTTTCTTGCGAACCGTCTCGAGGTCGGCCAGCATCAGTTCGGTGTTGATCACCTCGATGTCGCGGACCGGATCCACCGAACCCGACACATGCAGCACGTCCTCATCGTCAAAGCACCGCACCACCTGCACGATGGCATCCACTTCGCGGATGTGGGTCAGGAACTTGTTGCCAAGCCCTTCACCGTCGCTGGCGCCCTTGACGAGGCCGGCGATATCGACGAATTCCACGGCCGCCGGGATCACGACGCTGGTCTTGGCAATGTCCTTCAGCACGGCCAGCCGCGCATCGGGCACCGTGACGATGCCGATGTTCGGGTCGATGGTGCAGAACGGGTAGTTGGCGGCCTCGGCCTTGCGAGTGCGCGTGACGGCGTTGAACAGGGTGGACTTGCCGACATTGGGCAGACCGACGATTCCAGCTCGTAACATAGCCCTTCAGGATACCTCAGGGATTTTGGATTTGGCGATTTGGTGACCTGGTGATCTCGTGATTCACGAGTGGGCTGTAGAATGGACGGGTGAGGCGCGACATCTGGGCAGCCCTGGCCGCTACCGCAATCGCGGTGTCGGTCGCCTGCACGCCCAAACCTGACGACTACCCGACCAAGATCGCGGCGCAGCGGGCGCTGAAGGACGAGATGTTCGCATCGAACAGCCCTCAGTCGCCGGTGCCGGCCGACAAGAAGGCGTCGCTCGTCCCCCTGGCGTACTTCCCCATCGACGAGCTGTACTCGGTGCCTGCAGCACTTGAACCAGCCGCGGAGCGGACCCGGTTGAAGGTACCAACCTCCACGGGCCAGATTCGCGACATCGAACGAATTGGCACGTTGAAGTTCACGGTCAAGGGTCAAACGATGCGCCTGACGGCATTCCACGAGTTGGATCAGCCCGAAGTGACTCGCCTGTTCGTTCCGTTCGCCGACCTGACCAACGGGACGGAGACCTACTCGGCCGGCCGCTACATGGAACTCGACCCGACGCCGACCGGCATCTACGTAATCGACTTCAACGTCGCCTACCACCCGTACTGCTACTACAACGCTGAGTACGATTGCCCGTATCCGCCCAAGGAGAATCGCCTCGAGATGCCTATTCGCGCAGGTGAACGACTGCGCAAGGGCGAGTCGAGCATTCCATGACGAATGCCGGCGCCCTGCAGGCCATTGTCTTTGACTTCGACGGCGTCGTCGCCGACAGCGAACGCCTGCACCTGCGGTCGTACCAGGACATTCTCGCGCCCGAGGGTCTCACGATGTCCACTGAGGACTACTACGCGAAGTACCTCGGTTACGACGATGTCGGCGTGTTCAAGGCGTTTGGCCAGGACCAGGGCGTGGCGATGGATGACCGGCGTGTGCGCAGCTTGATCGAGCGAAAGGGCGAGCGCTATGCATCGCTCGCAGCGGCTGGCGAAATGCTGTTTCCGGGCGCCGCCGATTTCATTCGCGCGGCGGCCGCTGCTGTACCAATCGCGGTAGCCTCTGGTGCGCTGACGCACGAGATTGACCACGTGCTCGAACGCGCTGGCTTGCGTTCGCTGTTCACGGCCGTGGTCGGCGCAGACCAGACCGAGCGCAGCAAGCCGAATCCGGATCCCTATCTGCTGGCGTTTGCGCAGTTGCGCGAGCGCTCGGGCCTTGACCTGGTGCCGCAGCGGTCGGTCGCGATCGAAGACACCAAGTGGGGACTGGTGTCAGCCCGGGGCGCCGACCTTCGTTGTGTCGCGGTGACCAACACGTATAACGAGGCCGAGTTGCGCGCCGACGCCGAGCTCGTCGTGCCGGGGCTGCACGCCCTCACCATAGCCGCCCTGGATGCCCTCTGTGCAGCCTGAGTCGCACTTGTCGCTCGCCGACCTGATTACCGAGGCGGCCGACCGTCCGGGCGCCGACCTGGCCGCCCCCGCGTTCCTGGTGGCCCGCATCGAATACCCGAAGCTGGATGCCGTGCCCTACCTGGATCGCCTCGACCTGATGGGCGATGCCGCCTTTCATTTCGTCGCGAAAGACCCCGGCCATGATGCGCCGATCGCGGCGCGAGTAGATGCCGTGAATCGTTACCTGTTCGGCGAACTGGGCTTCACCGGCAACCGCGAACAGTACGACGACCCACGCAACAGCTGCCTGAACGAAGTGATGGACCGGAAGAAGGGCATTCCGATCACGATGGCGCTGATCTACATCGAAGTGGCGCGCCGCGCAGGTCTGCGCGCCGAAGGCGTAAACTTCCCCGGCCATTTCCTGGTTCGCGTGCTCCATGATTCGCACAGCGGCGAGGTCCGCGAGGGGCTGATCGTTGACCCGTTTCACGGCGGCGCAATCCTGAACGAGGCCGATTGCCGGGACCTGCTCAGCCGAGCCGGCGAGGGATCGGCGTACGAGCCGGCCCTGCTGGCGCGCGCGACCCGGCGCCAGGTGCTGGTGCGCATGCTGAACAACCTGAAGCGGCTCTACGTGAAAATGCACTCATTTCCACAGGCGCGGGCCACCACGGACGTCTTGCTGGCGTTGCAGCCATCGTCGCTCGCCGACCTCAAGGATCGCGGCCTGTTGGCCTACAACATGAACGACTTCTCGCACGCGTTGAGGGACTTCGAGGAATACCTGAAGCTGGCGCGCCTGACGGAGCAGGACGAAGAGGACGACCGCAAGGAAACCGAGCAGGTCTGGGAGCACGTGAAGACGCTGCGCCGCCGCGTCGCGCAGCTGAATTAAGACGGTCCCTAGGACCCCAGGCCCTAAGTCCCCAAGCCCTGTAGTTGGCCGATCTCCTTATACAGATACGCCGAGGCGATCACGCCGTTGTGGAAATTCCCGAGATCGAGCTTCTCGTCAGGGGCGTGCGCGTTCTCGTCGGGCAAGCCAATTCCGAACAGCACACACGGCAAGCCAAGTTCTTCCTGGAACGTGGAGACGACCGGGATCGAGCCGCCTTCGCGATTGAACACGGGGCGCTGGCCAAAGCCCTGTTCGATGGCTCGGCCGGCCGCCTGGACGAACGGATTGTCGAACGCCGTCATCCACGGTTTGCCGCCGTGCATCCGGGTAATCTTCAACTCCACGGTCTTCGGCGCAACCTTCTTCACGTACTCCTCGAACAGGTCACCGATCTTCTTCGGATCCTGGTTCGGCACCAGCCGCATGCTGACTTTTGCCATGGCCACCGCGGGCAGCACGGTCTTGGCGCCCTCGCCGGTAAAGCCTGACAGCAACCCGTTCACTTCGAACGTTGGCCGCGCCCATGTGCGCTCGAGCGTGGTGTAGCCGGTTTCCCCGAACAGCTTCGGGGCACCCAACTCCTGCTTGTACTTCTTCTCGTTGAACGGCAGCCGCGCCCACTCGTCGCGCTCCTCTTGCCTCAACTCCACCACATCGTCATAGAAACCGTCGATCTTGATGCGACCGCTCTTGTCCTTCATCTGCGAAAGCATCTGCGCGAGCACCATGGCGGGATTGGCGACGGCGCCACCGAACGAACCCGAGTGCAGGTCCGACTTGCTGCCCCGCAGGTCGATCTGGAAGTAAGTGAGGCCGCGCAGGCCGTAGCAAATCGACGGGATGCCGCGATCGAACATGGGTGAGTCCGAGATCACGACCACGTCGGCCTTCAGCAGGTCCTTGTTCGCGCGAATGAAGTTATCGAGGTTGGCGCTGCCGACCTCTTCCTCGCCCTCGATCAGGAACTTCATGTTTACCGGCAGGCTGCCCTGCTGCTTCAAATGGGCCTCGACGGCCTTGAAGTGCATGAAAACCTGCCCCTTGTCGTCGGCAGACCCGCGGGCGTAGATCTCGCCATCGCGAATGGTCGCCTCGAAGGGTGGTGAGGTCCAGAGGTTGAGCGGATCGACCGGCTGCACGTCGTAGTGGCCGTAGAACAGGATTGTCGGCGCGTCCGCGGCGCCAAGCCACTCGCCGTAGACACACGGATGCCCTGGCGTTTCTTCGAGCCGCACGTTCTGCAGGCCGATGCGGCGCATCTCGTCGGCCGTCCATTCAGCGCACGCCCGCACATCGCCCTTGTGCTCGGGAAGAGCGCTGATGCTTGGAATGGCCAAATACCGCTTCAACTCGTCGATGTAGCGGTCACGGTTCACGTTGATGAAGTCGACGATCTTATCCATGTCTATCCGATCGTATCCGATTGCATCCGAGTCGGGTTACCAGTCAGCAGGTCTACCGCCGCGGTGAGGCGCTCGAGGTTGAAAGGCTTCATAACGTAGCTGCACTGCGACTGATCGAGAAAGTCGCGGGTGTCTTCGCTGTCGATATCGCCGGTGATGAAGATGAAGCGGCGGGACATCTCTGGCCGGATCTGGCACACGCGCCCGTAAAGCTCCTGGCCGCTCAGCTCGGGCATCTTGACGTCGCAAATCACGGCGTCGTAAGCGGTCTGCTCCATCATTACCAGCGCCAGCCGCGATAGCGTGGTGCTTTCCACATCGTAGCCGGCAGCGGCCAGCACGCGCCGCAAGAGCGCGGCGTTGGATTCCTCGTCATCGACGACCAGGGCTCTCTTCACACGCAGACCCGACCGTGCGCATAATCCCAGGCAGACGACAGAGCGGACGCCGCCGGCCTCGGAGCCCCGCTCGGCAGAGTGTTCAGGTCTTGATCGGCGCTGCGCATCCGGGGCGATGGTAGCACCACTATTCGGGAGCGAACATCCGGTTGAGTTCTGCAAAAGGCGCGGCGCGGCCAAGACTCGTAAAGGTCCCCCGCTCAGAAATCTCTTCTGCCGCCTGCAGGAAACCGGTCCAGGCTGCTCGCGCCAATGCGCCACCGACGCTGATGCGACGAACTCCGGCATCCCCTAGTTGCTTCACGGTGAACACCTCGCTGCCGACAAGAACGTTTACCGGCTTGGGCGACACGGCCTCGACGACGGCCCGGACCTCATCCATGCTCCGCAGCCCTGGCGCGTACAAGCAATCGGCTCCCGCCTCAGCGTAAGCCGAGAGCCGCTGAATGGTCTCGGCCAGGTTGGGTCGCCCGACGATGAAGCCTTCGGAGCGGGCCGTAAGCACGGTCCCAAGCCCGGTCTCGTCAATCGCTTGCCGGGATGCCTGGATGCGCTCGCGGGCGAGAGTGAACTCGAACAGTGGATTCGACGGATCGCCGGTCGAGTCTTCGATCGAGAGGCCGGCGATGCCGGTCTCTGTCGCCCGCATGACGTTGCCGGCCACCTCGGCGGGGTCGGTCGCGAAGCCGCCCTCGAAGTCTCCGTTGACGGGTATGGCGACGGCCCCGGCAATCGCTCGAAAATGCTGCAGCGCCTCGTCCAGCGACACGCGATTGTCCGGCCGGCCGAGTGACCAGGCGAACCCGGAACTGGTCGTCGCAAGTGCCTTGAACCCGAGTTGTTCGAGCGCGCGGGCGCTGCCCGCATCCCATGGATTGGGAATCACAAAACAGCCGGACTCGTGGAGCCGGTGAAAGGTCCGGCAGCGATCCTGAGCGAGTGTCATGGCGGCACGATACTCGTTTTAGTGACTGTCATGGGGTTCGGGCGGTCGATCGAACCACTCGCGCGCTCAGCTCGATCACCCAACCGGCCCGAGTGCACGTCGCTGCCGCAACACTTCGTAGGCGGCAATCGCCACGCTGTTCGACAGGTTCAGCGACCGCACTCGTGACGACAAGATCGGCATGGCAACAAATCGATCGCGGTACTGCTCGTGCAGCTCGGGGGGCAGTCCGGCGGTTTCGCTGCCGAAGATGAGCACGACACCGGCCGAAGAGCCGAGTGGCGCATCCCAGAAGGATTGCGTGGCTTTGGTCGAGAAAAAGTATGGCTCGCCGAGCGTGGGAAGTTGCGCTTCGAAGGCGGCCCAGTTGGGCCACACGTGCAGGTCAACGTGCTCCCAATAATCGAGTCCGGCCCGCTTGACCCGGCTGTCGTCGAGCGAGAAGCCGAGTGGCTCGATCAAGTGCAGCGTCGCACCGGCCGCGAGACAGGTACGGCCGGCATTGCCGGTATTCCAGTGGATGTCGGGGTACACCAGCACAACGTGGATCATGGTCGTCGCTGCTCTGTAGCGTTGGCTTTCGGGCGGAGCCGAATCGGCGGCGAGTTGATCCAGATCTCAGTTTCCCAGTCGTGATGCCTACCGAGCCACGTGACAAATGCCGCCTGGGTGCGAAAGCTCTTGATGGTTCTTGGAT
>JANMUX010000186.1:0-13919 GCA_031392125.1 Acidobacteriota bacterium
CGCCAGCAGCGACTTCGGGATCGGCACGCCGCTGATATCGGCGCGCTCCAGTTCGAAGCGACCCTTACCGTCGGCCGTCACGATTCTTCCAACGGCGCTCACGGGCAGCGTGCCCGACAGGTAGCTGGTCGGGTCTAACCAGCCGCCGCTGCTCTGCTTCTGCCGGACGACATCCAGATCGACAACCGCGCGTCCGGTGACGCGGCCCTCGCCGTGAATCGTGATTACCGGCTCGGCGAGACCGACCGGCAGCAGCGGCCCCGACTTGTACTTGAGGTATGAATTGGTTTCGCCTTCGGTGAATGACGTCGGTCTCGGCGTCTTTGCTTCGATCGTCGCGTTGGCCTGCACCGTCACGATCTTCTTCTCGAAGACGGCGGCGAGTTGTGGCGTCAGAACCTCAGCCGCCACGACGACGGCGGCGGGTGCGACCAGGCTCACGAGCAGCACCATTCGTGCGAGCAACATGACTCCATTCTACGCTCGGCCGGGGGCGTAATCTCCGGCTAACTACCTAAGGCAGCGCGACCTGCGTCACCAGCCCGAGGCTACGGCGACGGGGGCGGTTGATTGGGACGACGAACTTGCGGTTGTTGATTGGGACGGTTCTGCTGGCGCGCGCGAAGCAAGAGCTCGATCTTGCGCCGCTCGATCTGTTCTTCGAAGATGCGGAACCGGGCCTGCTGACGCAGGTCGAGCACCTCATCCAGGGAGTTGTACGACTTGCGCAGCTCGGCTGCGGTTCGCGACTCGAGCTCGTGCAGAGCCGCCAGCCGTTCTTTCAGCATCACTTCATCGCTTCGCCCGGCTTGCCGCGGGTTCGACAAGCGCTGCAGTTCAGCCATCAAGCGGAAGCGCTCCTGCTGGTTGCGGCGACGGGTGTCCTGCATGGCTCGAAGGCGGGTCAGAAACTGTGGATACTGTTCGTCGGTCAGGGCCAACGCTTGTTGGGCCTCCATCACCAGGTAGGCGTCAAACAGCTTCTGGATCTCGGCGGGCGTCATCTCGCCATTGCCGAGCCCTGGCAGCGGCTGGCGTCCCGGTCCCTGGGGTTGCTGCGGCTGGAACTCCTGCGCCGCCGGCGCGCTCGACAGCGCACCAATCAATACAGTCGCGGCAAACAGGGTTCGCATGGTGATCATCATTATTGTGCCCTACGACTTGGCGCGCGTGAGCTCGGCTGTCAGTAACCGCGTCAGTTCCTGCTGTTCGGCCGCCGTGAGTTCAAGCATGGCCTGGTCGGCGGCGCCCGGTCCCACCATCAGGCCGGCCGACATCGCGGTGTCCCAATCGATGTCGCCAACCAGGTCGGCCACGATGGCGAAGCTGATGTCAGCGGTGTCCTGCTCATTCACCTCGACGTCGGGCACCACCGCCCCCTGTCGAGGCACGGCCACCATCAACGCCATCACGACGAGGGCGAGGCCGGCAATCGGCGCGAGCACCGGCCACCGGAACCAACTGGTCCACCCACTCGCAACCGCCGGCTCGGCGTCGATCGCCGCGCGGACGCGGACCGAGAGGTGTTCCCAAAACATGGGCGATGGCTCGGGCACCACGACCGAGGCGGTCTCACCGAGCACTGCTCGAAGTTCGGCCAATTGCTGCCGGCACGGCTGGCACGCGTCAAGGTGAGTTTGCCGCGACTGCGCCAGCGCGCCGTCGAGGGCGTCAACAAGATCGTCGGGGGTAAGGTGCGTCATGGTTGGTTGCCCAGCAGCTTCTTCAAGTTCGCCAGGGCGTGAAAAAAATTGGCCTTCGTCGCACCGACCGAGCTGCCGAGAATGTCGGCGATCTGTTGGTGCGACATGTCGTGATAGGTTCGCAGAATCAGCGTCGCGCGCTGCTTCTTCGGTAACGACGCAATCGCCTTGCGCACGGTCGCCGCGCGCTCTTGGCGCAGCAATAGTGCCTGTGCACCTTCAATCCGGGTATCTTCGAAGTGGTCGGTCGACTCGATCGGATCGGTGGCCGGCGCCTTCGCACTGACGCGATTGAGGCACACGTTGACCGCGATCCGGTATAACCACGTCGAGAGCGCCGCCTGCCCCCTGAAGTTCTCGAGGCCCCGCCAGGCGCGCACGAACGATTCCTGCGACAGGTCGCTGGCATCTTCGTGATTGCTGACGAAGCGATAACAGACCTGGTAGACGGTGCGGCGATGCCGTTCGACGATCACGTCAAAAGCCTCGCGCTGCCCGTCGACCGAGGCCGCCACCAGCGCGGCATCGTCCATGCCGGTGAAGTCGATCGGGGACGCGGCGGCGGGCTCCGATGGCCTGACCACCGTCACCGCCCACCCGGTTGCGACCGCGGGTGCCCATGCGTTCCGGACTGCCGATCCATTTGTCATTACCGCGGTCCTCTGCTGCCCGATTAGACCGGCAGGGGGGCGGAAGGTTGAACCGAGTATGCGGCAACTCGGTTGACTTTCGCCTTTTGTTTGTTTACGCTGCCTGTTCACGGCGAAGAAACGGAGCAACCCGTTCCTCCCCGGAGCTAACTTATGCAACCACTGACCAAGCGGCAGCGCGAAATTCTCGACTACCTGAACGAATTCATTCAGCAGCACGGCTACGCCCCGAGCCTGGAAGAAATCGGCGAGCGGTTTAGCTTGTCGTCGCTGGCAACGGTGCACAAGCACCTGACCAATCTCCAGGAGAAAGGCTTTATCCGCCGGGCCTGGAACCGCAGCCGCTCGGTCGAACTGCTACCCAGCCGCTCGGGTGGCCGGGCGCTCGAGCTGCCCATGCTCGGCTATGTCGCCGCCGGTATGCCAATCGAAGCGGTCGCCGGCAATGAAACCGTGAGTGTCCCCGACTCGCTCGTGGCGGGCAAGCGCGACACCTACGTGCTGCGGGTGCGCGGTGAATCGATGATCGACGAGCAGATTCGCGATGGTGACTGGGTGATCGTCGAGGACCGCAAGACCGCCGACAACGGCGATATGGTGATTGCCCTCGTCGGCGGCCAGGACGTGACGCTGAAGAAGTTTTACAAGGAAAGCAATCGCATCCGCTTGCAGCCCGCCAACCCCACCATGCAGCCGATCTACGTGGATCCGGATGGCGTGCAGATTCAGGGTGTCGTCGTTGGCGTGATGCGGAAATATTGAAGAGGCGATAGCTAAGGCCATCGCCCTCGGACGTTCGGAGAGCAACCGCTTTAGCGGTCGCTGAAGATGGTAGCCTTGGGGCAGCAGGCCCCAAACATGAGCGACCGCAAACAGATTAATTTCACCATCGTCCCTGAAGACGGTGGATCAGAACCGCGCACCTACGCCAACTTTTGCGCGGTCAATCACACCCCATTCGATTTCAGCCTTACCTTCTGCGAAGTGCAGCCTCTGTCGGAAAAGGAAATCCGCGACGCCGAGGCGGAACACGTCGTCCGCGCGCCGGTGCGCGCGAGGATTGTCTTGCCGGTTCAATTCGTTCCCACGCTGATCGCAGCGCTGCAGGAGAACCTGCGCATCTACTCTGAATCGCACTCGGGGCAACAGCCGCCGCCGGCGCCGGGTAAGGGGCCAATTCACTAGCGTGAAGACGCCCGCCGCCGTCACACGGATTGCCGACGCCCTCGACCGGCACCACCCCGGCGCCGACACGGAACTAGTGCATCGCAACGCGTTCGAGCTGCTGGTGGCGACCATGTTGTCGGCGCAATCGACCGACGCTCGCGTCAACCTGGTGACTCCGAAGCTGTTCGAGCGGTTCCCCGACGCCAGGGCGATTGCTGGCGCCGGCACTGAAGAACTCGAAAAGCTGATCCACGCGACGGGTTTCTTTCGGCAAAAGGCCAAGTCTCTGGTTGGCATGGCGACAATTCTGCTGGCCGAACATAAGGGCAAGGTGCCGGCGTCAATGGACGCGCTGACGGCACTCCCGGGCGTGGGCCGGAAGACGGCAAACGTCGTGCTCGGACACGCACTCGGGGTGCCCGGATTGCCGGTGGATCGCCATGTGCTGCGCGTCGCCAACCGCATTGGGCTTGTCAACGGTGACGACCCGGTCAAGGTCGAGTCGCAGCTCTGCAAGATGCTGCCGCCGAAGCGATGGACCCGCGCGTCCGACACTCTCATCCTTCACGGCAGGCGCATCTGCAAGCCCAAGCCCCTGTGCCCGCTGTGCAACGTCAAGAGCGACTGCGACTTCTATCGCACCGGCTATACCACCAAGCCAAAGAAGAAGGCGCCGCGGTGACGCGCGAGCAGTTCCACGAGCTGGTTCAGGATGCGATCGACGGCATCCCTCGGCGCTTCGCGCGCGCGATTCATAACGTGGCGATCGTGATCGAAGACGAGCCCTCGGATGACCTGCTCGATGACATGGATGTCGAGGACGACGGCACCTTGTTCGGACATTACGAGGGCACGCCGCTCACTGAACGGTCGGGATACGGCAACACACTGCCAGACCGGATCACGCTGTTCAAGGGGCCGATCGAACGCGAATGCGAGGGTGACGAAGACGAAGTCTTCGTCGAGATTGGGCTGACCTTAATCCACGAGCTCGGACACTACTTCGGGATGGACGAACACCAGATTGCACCGCACGAAGAACGCTGGTTGCGCGGCGAGGCCGATCCCGACGATGCCGAGGGCAGCGATAGCCGGGAGCCGCGCGAGTGAGGGCGCGTAAGCGCTTTGCACAGCACTTCCTCGAACCCGCCTGGGTTGCCAAGCTGGTCAAGGCGGTCGATGCCAAGCCCGACGAGAACATTCTTGAAATCGGTCCCGGCCGTGCTGCGATCACCCGCCCGCTCGCGGAGCGGTGTGGCCGGCTGCTGGCCGTGGAAGTAGATCGCGACCTGGCCGCCGCCCTCGAAGCCACCAAGCCCGCAAACGTTACGGTGATCGTGGACGACGTGCTGCAGGTGGACCTGACGGCGGCCTTGTCTGGTTGGCTGGGCGAGCCGATCGGGCCAGCGAACCAGGTCCGCGTCGTCGGCAACCTGCCCCTACAACATCTCATCGCCGATCCTCTTTTCACTTTTGGAACTCGCCGCGACGACCGGCGGTCTGCGCGACGCGATCTTGATGTTGCAGAAGGAAGTCGCCGATCGCCTGGTGGCCAGGGTCGGCACCGGCGACTACGGAGTGCTGACGATACTGACAGGAGTGCATGCCGACGTGTCACGCCTGTTGTCGTTGCCGCCGGGCGCGTTCCGGCCCGCACCGCAGGTGCATTCCGCGGTGGTCCGCCTCGCGTTCAGGCCGCCCTCCGCAGACATTGCCGACATGGCCGGGTTCGTGCGGATGGTGCGGACCATGTTCACGCAGCGCCGTAAGACCCTGTCGAATGCCCTGAAGCCATTTGGGTTGGAACGGTCGGTCATTCCCGGCGATGCCTTGGCGGCCGCCGGCGTCGATGGCCGTCGGCGTCCGGAGACTCTCGACATGGCCGAGTTGGCTACTCTCTTCCGTTCGTTCCGCGCAGCCGGAAGTTGAAGCTGTGCTATAGTTTCCGACCAAACCCGCCTCGTTTTACAGGCGCTCCCAGCGGCCTGAACAGGTGACTTTGCCGGCTCGCCAGAGTCCTCAGTTGCCTCGCTAGTTTGACCTGGGCGTGTCACCACGCCCGGCTGGGATAACGCATGAGTGAGTCCGTGCCCGTGGCCTCGGCCGCGGCGCTTGCAGTCGATGTGGTGCCGCTTGGCGGCCTCGGCGAGTTCGGCCTCAACATGATGGCGATCTCGTGTGGGGATACCACGATCGTCATCGACGCCGGTGCGATGTTCCCGGACGCCGATCAACTTGGCGTCGACCTGATCGTCCCCGACCTGGCGTACCTCGACAGCCGCAAGGGCCAGGTCAAGGCGTTGGTGCTGACGCATGGGCACGAAGATCACATCGGCGGCGTCCCTTACGTACTCCCGCACATCGACGGCCCAATCTACGGCACCCCGCTGGCGCTCGCCTTCGTCGGCAAGAAGCTCGAGGAACACGGACTCGATCCCAAGACGGTCGACGTCAAGCCCGGCGACGTCATCACGGTCGGCCCCTTCACGCTGGAGTTCATCCGCGTCACCCACAGCATGCCCGACTGCGTGGCCGTGGTGATCCGCACGCCGCAAGGCGTGCTGCTGCACACAGGTGACTTCAAGGTTGACCAGACACCCATGGACGGCGAGCCGTTCGATCTTCACCGCTTCGCGCAGTTGGGTGCCGAAGGCGTGCTCGCCATGTTCTGCGACAGCACCAACATCGATCGCCGCGGCTACACCGGTTCGGAAGTGGACGTCGAAGACGCCTTCGAGGAAATTTTCACCAGCACCGAAGGCAAGATCGTCGTCGCGACCTTTTCGTCGAGCCTGTATCGGCTGCAGATCGTCGCCGATCTCGCGGCGCAGTTCGACCGTAAGGTGGCCTTCGTTGGCCGCGGCATGAACGAGAACTCGGTGATTGCGCAGCGGCTGGGCCACTTACACCTGCAATCCGGGGTGGCGATCAAGGACAGCGACGTCCCAATCTTCCCTGCCCAGGACGTCGTCTGCCTGGTGACCGGGTCGCAGGGCGAGGCCAACGCCGCCTTGTCTCGCATTGCCATCAACGATCATCGCCACGTCAAGCTGGCCGAGGGTGACCGCGTGGTGATCTCCGCGCGGGCCATCCCGGGCAACGAAAAGGCCATCGGCCGGGTGATGAACCACCTTGCCAGGCGCGGCGTCGACGTGGTCACCGAGTCGAGCAAGCACGTGCATGTCTCGGGCCACGGGGCCGAGGAAGAACTGAAGCTGGTCCTGTCGCTGGTGCGGCCGAAGTATTTCGTGCCCGTGCACGGCGAGTTCCGCCAACTCGCCCGCCACGCGAAGGTGGCCAGGTTCGTCACCCGCGGGCTGCCGTCGGCCGTCGAGGTATTGACCGCTGAGAATGGCGACGTCTTGAGGTTCGACGGCGAGGGCGGCCGCATTGCCGACAAAGCGCCCTCGGGCCGCGTGTTGATTGACGGCACGCGGGTTGGCGAGGTGGACGACGAGGTGTTGCGCGATCGGCGGCACATCTCCATCGACGGCATCATCATGCCGGTGGTGGCCATCAACGCCCGCACCGGTGTCATCGAAGGCGTGCCGGAACTGGTGGCGCGCGGGTTCGTCAGCGACGATGGCACCGCCGCCATGCTGCTCGAGGGCGCGCGCGTGATCAGCGCGGCGATCGAAGATTGCAGTGTCGAGGAACGCACCGACCCGGGCTTGATGAAAGAACGGATTCGCACCGAAGTGCGGCGATTCCTGAAGAAGCGAACGGGCCGGCGGCCAATGGTGCTGCCGGTCGTGATTGAGATCTGAGGAGAGACTGAGTGGCTGCATCCGGTTCCGCAATATCGCGCCGCGTCAGTGAGGTGGTTGGCGTCGCGCTGTTCGCGGTGACGCTCATCTGGCTGATTGCGCTGGCGACCTACGACCCCAACGACCCGGTCTGGTTCTTCAGCACCGGCACGCACGACGTGCCGGCGAACTTTGCCGGCCGGGTGGGCGCGTTCCTCGGTGAGCTGTCGTTCCAGTTGCTCGGTTACGCGTCCTACCTGCTGCCGGCCGTAGTCGCCGTGGCGGGCTGGCATTACTTCTGGTGCAGCAAGATCGACGCTGCCTACACGAAGATGGTCGGGGCCGTCATGCTGCTGGCGTGCGGTAGCGCGTTTCTTGGCCTGACGCTCGGCCGTGTCGACTTCGGCCCGCGGCCGTTCCGCGCCGGCGGCTATCTCGGTGAATGGCTGGGCGGATTCATGGCCGATTACCTGAGCCGGACAGGATCGTTGATCGTGATCCTGGCGCTAATCGTGGCCGCCGTCATTATCTCCACCCAGGTGTCGTTCGGCCGACTGTTCAGCGCAATGTTTGCGGTGATCCAAGGCCTGGGCGCGCAGGGTGTCGAGGCCTTCCGCCTGTGGCGCGAGGAACGTCGCAAGGCGCAACAGCGCCGTGAAGTACTCGTGAAATACGGCAAGAAGGACAGCACGCCGGCGGCCAAGCCGGACAAGCAAACCACGAAGATCGAGCGTCCTGAGCCGGTCGCGCTCGGGCGCCCAGTTGCTCGCGATCTGAACGACGAGCCCATGCAGGCAACGCCGCGCACGCCCCCGGTAGTCAAGAAGGCCACGCCGCGGATCCCGATGGCGCCATCGCTGCCTCTGCCGGAGCCCGAACGCAATGTCGAGCGGCGCCTCGGCTCCTACACTTTGCCGCCGGTCTCTTTGCTCGATGCGCCGAAAGCAGAACGCAAGATTGACGAACGCGAGCTGATGGAATCGGCCCGGCTGCTCGAGGAGAAATGCCGCGAGTTTTCGGTGGAAGGCTCGGTGGTCCAGATTCACCCCGGGCCCGTGGTGACCACGTTCGAGTTCAAGCCCGACGCCGGTGTCAAGTATTCGAAGGTGACCAGCTTGTCAGACGACTTGTGCCTTGCCATGCAGGCCGAGTCGGTACTGATCGATCGCATTCCAGGTAAAGCGACGGTCGGCATTCAGATTCCGAATCCTAATCGCGAAGCCATCTCGCTGCGCGAACTGCTGGAATCGGAAACCTACACGCGCTCGACCTCGAAGTTGACTTTCGCACTGGGCAAGACCAACCACGGCGAGCCCTTCATGGCCGACCTGGCGACCATGCCGCACCTGCTGATCGCCGGCTCCACCGGCTCGGGCAAGTCGGTCGGCCTGAACGCCATTCTCACCAGCATTCTCTACCGGGCCACCCCCGACGATGTGCGGATGATCATGGTGGATCCGAAGCGGCTCGAACTCGGAATGTACGAAGACATTCCGCACTTGATGACGCCAGTCGTGGTCGAACCGAAGAAGGCTGCCAACGCGCTCCGTTGGGCGGTGCGCGAGATGGAAGAACGTTACAAGACGCTGGCAGCTTACGGCGTCCGCAACATCGAGCAGTTCAACCGCAACGTGCGGGCCGTGCTCGAGTCGGGCGAGGTGCCGGAGGAAGGCAAGCCCAATCGGCCGCTGCCCTTCATCGTGGTCGTGGTCGACGAGCTGGCCGACCTGATGATGGTGGCCGGTAACGAGGTGGAAGAATCGATCTGCCGCCTGGCGCAGATGGCCCGCGCCGTCGGCATTCACTTAATCCTGGCCACGCAGCGCCCATCGGTTGACGTCATCACCGGCCTGATCAAGGCCAACCTGCCGGCGCGCATTTCGTTCCGCGTGTCGTCGAAGATCGACTCGCGCACCATCCTCGACAGCAACGGCGCCGAGCAGTTGCTGGGCAAGGGCGACATGCTGTTTCTGCCGCCGGCCTCGTCCCGGCATACACGCTTGCACGGCCCCTATATCTCGGAGCAGGAATCGGCGCGGGTTGCGAGTTTCCTGCGCAAGCAGGGCAAGCCGGTCTACGACGAGACCATCACCGAGGAAGCGAAGACCAACAACCAGGAGCTGCTCTACGAGAAGGACGACCTCTACGACGAGGCCGCGCGCATCGTCGTGCAGGCGGGCCAGGTGTCGATTTCGTACCTGCAGCGCAAGATGCGGATCGGGTTCAGCCGCGCCGCCCGGCTCGTCGACATGATGGAGGCCGAGGGCCTGGTCTCGCCAGCGACCGGCGGTAAGCCGCGCGAAGTGCTGGTCGGGCGCGAATACTTCGAGGAGGTCGATGCGCAGCTTCGCTAAGCCACGCCTCGTCGGCACCGCGCTGGCGTTCGCCGCGACACTGGTGGTGTCGGCGTCCGCGTCGGCGCAGGGCGCGCGCGAGCGCTATCAGGCGGCCTCGGAGCGTGAGGAGAGGGTGCTCGTCCTGCTGACGAATGGCGCCGAGGCGGTGTCGGCCTCCGAGGTGATCTCCCAGGCCGGCAAGGTCATCGCGTCATTTGAATCGCTGGTACGCCGCTTCCCCACCTCGGGCTATGCCGACAACGCGCTGTGGCAGGCCGCGAGCCTTGCCGACGTCACCTTTCAGAAGTTCAACCGCCCTGTGGATCAGGACCGCGCCGTGCGGATGTATCGCTGGCTGGTCGCCGAGTATCCGTCCAGTACCTTCGTGAAGCGTGCCAACCAGCAACTGGCGGCGCTGACCACACGCAAGATGACCGCGAGCGTGCCGACGGCACCGCCTGCGCCCGCGATGCCGGTAGCGGCGGCGCCGGTCGAGACGCCGGCAATCTCTGGTGCAGCCATCGCGCCGGCAACGTTAACGGGCATTCAACGCACGGTGCTTCCCGAGACTGTGCGCGTCACACTCGAACTCGATCGCGAGGTCGCGTATCACGAGGAGAAGATCGCCGGCCCGGCCCGGCTGTTCTTTGACCTGAAGGGCGTGCAGCTGACCCCCGCGTTGATGGACAAGGTCCTCACCTACCCCGGCGACATCGTCAGCAAGATTCGCGTCGGCCGGCACCCTGATTCCATGGTGCGAGTGGTCCTCGATCTCGAGGAAGTCTCGCGTTACAGCGTGTTCACGCTTTACAGCCCATTCCGCCTTGTGATCGATGCCGAGCGCGCCGTGCGGCGGACCGTCGCCAACCCTACGGCGGTCGCGCCCATGTCGATCGCGCCAACCGCCGCGACTCCAGAACTGCCCAAGTCGCCGGCGCCTTCACCAGCCGAGATCCCGAAGCCTGCGTCTGCCGCTGCCGCGCCGCGGATTACGATCGCGGCAGCAGCGCCGGCGCCGGTCGCGCCGCCGCTGCCCTCGTCGCCGACCACGCCAATCTCAGCCCCGCCGCCCTCACCGGCTGCGCCTTCAGCCAACGGGACGGGCGGCTTCTCGATTGCCCGCCAGCTCGGACTCGGCGTGTCGCGAATTGTGATCGACGCAGGCCACGGCGGTCACGATCCGGGCGTGCTTGGAAAAGGCTTGACCGAGGCGGCCCTGGTGCTCGACGTCGCCCTTCGTCTCGAGAAGTTGCTACAGAAGGAGCCGGGACTCGAGGTGGTTCTGACGCGCCGTACCGACGTCTATGTTCCGCTCGAACAGCGAACGGAGCTCGCCAATCGCGAGAGCGCCGACATGTTCCTGTCGATCCACGCCAACGCGAGCCGCAATGCCGCGGCCAAGGGCATCGAGACCTACTTTCTAAGCTTTGCTTCGTCGCCCGAGGCCGAAGCGGTAGCGGCGCGTGAGAACTCGGCCTCGGCGCGCGAGATGCACCAGCTGCCCGACATCATCAAGGCCATTACCCTCAATAACAAACTGGATGAATCTCGCGACCTCGCCAACATGGTGCAGGAATCGCTGGTGACGTCGCTGCGCAAGAGCAACCAGGAAGTGCGGAGCCGGGGCGTGAAGAAGGCGCCGTTCGTGGTGTTGATTGGCGCCGCGATGCCGAGCGTGCTGGCCGAGATTTCGTTCGTGAGCAACAAGCAGGAGCTCGGTTTGCTCAAGACCAACGCCTACAAGCAGAAGATTGCGGAGTCACTGTTTACCGCGGTGATGCGCTACCGCAAATCGCTGAAGAGCCAGGCAACCATGGCGTCGCAGGATCGCTGACCGCCCCTGACCGCCGCGTTCAGCGCACCGCTAGACGCGAAACAGGTTGTGCTGATTGCCCCGCGCTTCGATGATGGTGATGGCGCGCCGCGACCGATACCAGATGTAGAGCACGCCGGCGACAAGTCCGGCCACCACCGCCGCGGTCATGATCACGCCGATCAGGCCAAAGGCGGCCAGCGACACGTCGATCATGGTGAGCTCTTTCGCCGAATCCTCCTGGACAATCTGGACGATGGTGACGGTCGGCGTCGCTTGGGGTTCCTGCACTTCTTGATTAGACACCGGGAAAGCCCGAGCGGGCTACGTCAACCAGGGTGCGAATCATGGCACCCGTCGCGCCTTTGGGTTGCCACGGCTTGCTCTCTTCAGCGTAGGCCGTGCCGGCAATGTCGAGGTGCGCCCAGGGCCCCTCGCCTGCGAACTCCTTCAGGAACATGGCCGCGGTGATCGACCCGGCGGGCCGCCCGGGGCTGTTCAGCATGTCGGCAATCTCGCTCTTCAGTTGCTCGCGATATTCGTCGAAGAGCGGCAGCGGCCACAGTTTCTCGCCCGCTTGGGCCGCCGCGTTGCGGATGTGGTTCAGCCACGGCTCCGGCGTACCGAACAGGCCGGTCGTCGTCTTGCCGAGCGCCACCACCACGGCACCGGTCAGCGTGGCGACATCGACCAGGTGGGTCGCGCCGCGCTGGCGGGCGTACCAGAGCGCATCGCCAAGGATCAGCCGACCTTCGGCGTCGGTGTTGTTCACCTCGACGGTGAGGCCCGACGCGGCGCGCAGAATGTCGCCGGGCTTGGTCGCCTTGCCGCCCGGCATGTTCTCGGTCATCGGCACAATGGCCATGGCGCGAATCGGCAGCTTCTCCAGCGCGATGCAGCGCAACGCGGCAACCACGGTGGCGCCACCGGCCATGTCGTCCTTCATCCGTTCCATGCCGTCGGCGGGTTTCAGCGAGATGCCGCCCGTGTCGAAAGTGACCCCCTTACCGACCAGGCCAAGCGTCTGGCCGGCCGGGGCTCCCACGGGTTCGTAGCGAAGCACGAGCAGGCGAGGCGGCTCAACGCTGCCCCGGGCGACGCCGAGCAGCATCCCCATACCGAGCGCCTCGATCGCACGTTCATCCAGTACTTCAGAGGTGACGCCCGCAACCGACGCGAGGTCCTGCGCCTTGTCGGCGAGCATGCGCGGAGTGAGCAAGTTGCCGGGCTCGTTGATCAGCACCCGCGCGGCGTTGATCGCTTCCCCCGTCACGCGACCGGTGGCGGCGGCCGCCGCGGCCGCAGGTCCCGTAAGAATGACCGCTTCGGTAATGAAGAACTGCCGGTCGTTGGTGCTCTTGTAAACACCGTTGTCAAAATTCGCGAAGGTCACGCCCTCGGCGACCAGCTCGACGCGAGCCGCGTGGGACAGGGTGCCGGGCTCGACATCGGCCCACGCAATGCGGCCCTGGCGCTGATCACGCGCGGCTTGTGCGGCGGTGACCGCCATGCGGCGCATGCGCTCGGCGTCAATCTGCGAACGCGGGCCGCCGCCGACGAACACGACGCGCCTGGCTCGCCAGTCGCGGCCCGGGCGCCGCGGCACGTAGAGCTCGCAGGCCTTGGCGCCAAACTCGCCTCGCTCGAGGGCCGACCCCAGATCGCCGTCAAACACGGCGTCGTATAAGCCGATGGCTGACTCGGTCTGGTCCTGGGCGATCGGGATAATGATGAGGTCAACATCGGCGGCGCCAATGGCGGCGTCGCTGACGGACAGGCGAGGCACTTCGTAAGGAACGGGCATGTTAGGTTAGAATTCCTGTGCGCCCCGCCTGCGGGGGGACCTTGCCATGCAATTACATACAGGCGTCGTCCAGGTCGCAATCCTGGCCTTCAGCGCACTACTCATCATCCCGAATGCCCTGCAGGCCCGCGCGCAGGGCGGCAACAAAAAGCCTAGCTTATCACTCAAGGCTACGCCGGCCGTTTCGTTCGCGCCGGCGCGAATTGTGGTGGTCGCCGAGGTGAAGGGCGGCAGTAACGACAACGAGGAGTTCTACTGCCCCACCCTGGAATGGGAATGGGGCGACCTGACGACTTCAACCGCCGAGGCCGACTGCGAGCCGTATGCCGCGGGCACGAGCGAGATCAAGCGCCGCTACACGGTAGAACACCGCTTCAAGGATCCCGGCAGCTTTCGCATTCGCCTGTTGCTGAAAAAAGGCAACAAGGTGATCTCGACCGCGAATGCCCTCGTGCAGGTTCGTCCGGGTCTGACCACACCTGGCGGTCAGTAAGCGACGCCTCAGTAAGAAACGCCTCAGTAAGAAACGCCTCAGTAAGAAACGCTGTGCGCCTGCGGCGCCGGGCTTATAGAGATCGGCGGTGGCACCGTGTGCCACCGTCCCAACCCGGTGAGAATCGCGGCGCCCAGGCCGACGGTCCACGCTACAAACTCCACCGCGAGTCCGACCATCAGCAGGGCAAACGCCACCGGGCGCAGC
>JANMUX010000190.1:0-10927 GCA_031392125.1 Acidobacteriota bacterium
CGGCTGGGGATCAATCGTGAGTTGCACGACCTGGTAATCGTGCTTACCAGGGGCGTACAAGTGCATGCCCCGCTTGGGCGTGACGTTCACGGTAATGGCCAACCGCTCACCAGGTGCGGCGACGGCATCGCTGATCGATGCCGTCATCTCGAGGTGCATCGTGCTGGCTGAGATGGCTGCACCGGTGATACCAGAGCCAAGCGAGCTCAAGATCGTGGCGGCGGTGTAGCGTTCCTGGTAGGCATCCTCGAAGAAGCGCGACTGCACAACGCCCTTGCGATCGACGATGAAGGTGCCGGGGTGTGGCACGCCGTACGAACGCGACTTGGGATCCATCGTCTCGTTTAGCAGACCGTATTTCTTGATGATCGCTGACCCGGTGTCGGAGATTATCGGGAACGTAATGCCGCGCGAGTCAGCGAACTTCTTGTGGGTCTCTGGCGCGTCGTAGCTGATCGCGATCAGGCCAAGGCCCTGGCGGGTGATGTCGGCGTAGCGGCT
The DNA here is from genome assembly GCA_031392125.1 of Acidobacteriota bacterium. Classification (GTDB taxonomy): domain Bacteria; phylum Acidobacteriota; class Vicinamibacteria; order Vicinamibacterales; family UBA2999; genus 12-FULL-67-14b. Next base: position 502 of record JANMUX010000190.1, read on the forward strand.
CTGCAGCTCCACGAGCTGCGTTTTGCAGTACGGTCACCAGTCGGCGGACCGAAAGAACACGAGCATCGCGCCCTTCGGACCGTAGGTCGATGCCAGTGTGCGGGGTTTGCCGAACTGGTCAACTCCGGTAAACGCGGGGACCACCGCGCCGACTTGCGGGCCCAGTTTGGCGGTTTCGACGACCGCCGGCGCCTGGCCGGCGAGTCCAGCGGCCGACCAGGTCAGCGCGGCGCAAATGACAGCGATCTTGATTCTCATCGAGTGTGAGATGCCTCCGGCTCACTTTGGGTACGTCGTCTTGACGTCTCTGCTGGAAACACGGCGCCGGGCCCGGCGTCTAACTACCGAAGGCCAGCGATCAATCGCCGGCCCGATGTGTCAGGATCATAGCGAATGGCCAAGTCGATGAACGTCTGGATAGGCGCCGCGTGTGCGGTTGCACTGGCACTTGCGCTGCCCGAGCCCGCACTGGGCCAGAGCCGGCCGCGCGCCGAGGTGAAGCCCTCGGTCGAAGCCGACGGCGTGCGCGCCGGGCAGCCCATCCGGCTCGCACTGACAGTGACCCTGCCGGCGGCGCTGCACGTGCAGTCGGATCAGCCCAGTGATCCATCCTTCATTCCCACCGCACTGTCGCTGACGCCTCCCGACGGGTTCACGGTGGACGCGCTCACCTATCCCGAGGCGTCGGAGTTGAAGCAAGAAGGCCTGCCAGAGCCGCTCCTGGTGTTTGGCCACGAGTTTGTGACGGGCGTCCGCCTGTCGGTTGGCGCCGGCGTCGCGCCCGGCGAGTTCGTGATCCCTGGCCGATTTCGATACCAGGCCTGCGACGACAAGGTCTGCTACGCGCCGGCGAATGCGCAGTTCGAGTGGCGCGTTCGCGTAGTCGCGGCAGCAACGCCGGTCAACCTCCTCGATCCGGCTGTCTTCAAAATCATGGCAACGAGCCGCGAAGTCGCGCCAACGGCGGGCACGATCGCGGAGTTCCCGGTGACAGCGCCGGTGGCCCGGTCCGTGGCGCCCACCGACGCGATGAAGACGCTCGACCGTTTTGCGGTCCGCGGCACCACCGGCGGCTACCTGGGCCGGGACGATTTCCTGCAGTTTGTTCGCGACGCCGAAAGCGGCGTTGCCTCGGCGGGCCTATTCGACGGCCGCGGGCCCATCGCCATTCTCCTGATCGTGTTGCTCGGCGGGCTGGCGCTGAACCTCACGCCTTGCGTGCTGCCGATGATTCCCATCAACCTCGCGATCATCGGCGCCGGCGCATCGGCGCAAAGCCGCCAGCGCGGATTCCTGCTCGGTTCCACCTATGGCGGCGCGATGGCGCTGGTCTACGGTGTGCTCGGCCTGATCGTGATTCTGACCGCCGGCACGTTCGGCACGATCAACGCCTCACCCTGGTTCAATCTCGGCATCGCCATCGTCTTCGTGGTGCTCGCACTCGGCATGTTTGATGTCATTCCGATCGACTTCTCGAAGTGGTCGGGGCAAGCCGGCACCAGCGGCGGGCGCGGCACATTCGGGTTGGCTTTTACCATGGGCGCAATTGCAGCCCTGCTGGCAGGCGCCTGCGTGGCGCCGGTGGTCATTCAGGTCGTGCTGTTCTCGAGCAGCATGTATGCGGGCGGGTCAACGCTCGCCCTTTCACTGCCGTTCTTCCTGGGCGTCGGCATGGCGCTGCCGTGGCCGTTGGCCGGCGCCGGCATTTCGGCGTTGCCGAAACCGGGTGCGTGGATGGTGCGCGTCAAGCAGGTGATGGGCGTCGTCATTCTCGGCACTGCCGTGTACTACGGCTACCTGGCGTACGGCATGTTCGACAATCGCAACGTGGAAGCGGGGGCGGTGTCCGGGAGCGTGCAGGAAAAACTCGCGGCCGGATGGACTGACTCGCTGGCTGAAGGCCTCGCGCAGGCGGAACGCGAGCAGAAACCGGTGCTGCTCGACTTCTGGGCGACTTGGTGCAAGAACTGCCTGACCATGGACAAGACCACGTTCGAAAATGCCGAGGTCAAGGCGGCCCTGGACGGCTACGTGAAGATCAAGGTCCAAGCCGAGGACCCGGACGCGGAGCCCGCGAAGGCATTGATGTCGCGGTTTAACGCCGTCGGCCTGCCGACCTACGTGATTCTCGGCGTTGAAGGTTCTTCTCGGTAATGCCGGAAGGCTTCTCGCCTTCCGGACACCGAGCACAGAAATCTAGGCTGTCGCGCTTACGTCGGCGGCCACTTCGCCGTCGGATCGACGACGTAGTTTCCGGCGAGCCAGCACCATCAGGCCAGTGCCGAACAAAATCATGGAGGCGGGTTCGGGGACGGCCGTGGTGTTCAGACTCCGCCCAACGTCGCTGCCCTTTCCGTCTTCGCCTACGCGCTGGAATCGCACCACCAGGGCCGAGGCGAGTTCGGCTTCACTGAATCCAGCAAACGGACCGGTCACGGTGAAGTTCACGGTCTGCATCTGATCGATCCCGTTGTTCGGGCTGCCACCGGTGAAGTTACCGCTGTTGCCGACCGACGAGCCAAAATCGAGAACGGCGGCGTTAAACATTGGCACGTTGCCGAGGCTCCCGTCGCCGAACGCGAAGCTCGCGCTCGAGCTGGTGCCGGTGTAACCGTTGAGGCCGGAACTGTTGTTACCGCTGAAGTCGCCGGCCACCAAATCGAAGCCCACCGCAGTGATGCGCGCATCGAAGGGTGACGTGTTGGTCAGCGAGAAGGTCAGCGTGTTGGCACCGCAACAGGTAATTGTGCCCGTCGCGGTTGCGTCGGACGGAGAGTTGGTGCCAAAGACGATTACGGTGGCCGCGTTTGCGGCAACAGGCATCAATAAAATGAGAGCGAGGAAACTTGCAACCGAAAAGCGAGACGAACGCGGCATTCTAATTACCCTCCAAGGGCATGGAATTCAAAAGAGTGTGTTACCGAGCGTGCTAGAACGATGCATGCAAGATAGGCACCGCCGCGATGGGGAACGCGCGGACAAAAATCAGCCTATTCCTGAGCTGAGCGAATCCGGCGGCAATCGGCATCGCCACAACTCACCTCAGAGGTAGCCTTTGTTCGCGCTGCTGGCGTCGCTGCCGATAGCTTTACTTGCGGAACGGATAGAACCCGAAGCCGATGTTCGCGTGGACATTGCTGGCGTCCCAGCGATCAGCAATTGTTCCGGACGGGGTAGTGACCGTGATGTCGGGCCGCGTCATCATGTAATCAGCAGATACGCGGAACGTGAACTTCGGCGTGATGAAATACTCGGCCTTGACCTGCGGCCGGAGTAACAACGAGTTGCCGGCGCGCACCGACACTGCCCCACTGGGCAGGTTGAATGCGCTCAGCAGGTCGCCTTGTGTGCGGGCCCGGTTAAACGAATAGCCGGTCTGCAGCGAGGCACCAGTGCTGAGCTTGCCGAAGTGCCAGCCATAGCCAATGCCCGCCATGATGGCGCGCGCCCGTAGCTCGGCGAACTGCTGGCCGTTTGGGCTGAGCAGATTCTCGCTGAACACCGTGAATCCAAACGGGTAGCGCCAGCCGTTGGCCCGGCCCGGGCTGAGTCCGATCGAGGCACCGAACGTGGTGCCCTTGGTGACGTCACTATCGATCGGTTCCCGAATACTGGTGTTGACGTGGACGCCGACCTTGCGGGCCAGCTTCACCGCGTTGTCCTTGATGAACTCGGGTTGCGCTTGTGCGACGCCCGGAAGCGTCGCGATCAGGGCGCCTGCGATGAGAAACAGTGAGGTCGCCTTCATAGTTGTGTGGCCTGCAAGATCGCGCCCAGTCAAGAATACGGCGTGCCCTCACACTTTGCTAATCCAGAATTGGCGTGAGCCGGGCCTTAACAGCTTGTTAACAGTCTCAGGGGGGCTCGTCTTCTGTTGTAACCTCATCGCATGAACAGGCATCGTTCGGCGGGCCCTGCTGCCCTGACGCGCCGAGGGTTTCTCGAACAACTCGGCATGATCGGCGGCTCCTCGCTCGTCATGAGCACCATGACGTCGTGGGACCTGATGGCAGGTTCCGCGGGGCAGCGTCCCGAACTGAGCGGCAAGCCGGCGAAGGCGAAGATCTTGATCCTCGGCGGCGGGTTGTCGGGGCTGGTCACCGGCTACGAGCTCGGCAAGCTGGGCTACGACTACCAGGTCCTCGAGGCGCGTGAGCGCGTCGGCGGATTGCAGTGGACGGTGCGCAAGGGATCCGAACATACCGAACCGGACGGCGACCGCCAGGTCTGCAAGTTTGACGCGGGCCAGTACATCAACGTTGGCCCGTGGCGTATTCCCCACTCGCATCACGCCGTGCTGGACTACTGCAAGGAACTGAACGTCCCCCTCGAGGTGTTCCTCAACGAGTCTGACGCTTCCTATTTCTATTACGAAGGCACCGCCGCCGGCTCCCTGTCGAACAAGAAGATCCGCCTGCGTGAAGTGAAGGCCGACCTCGCGGGCCAGGTGAACGAGCTGCTGGTCAAGGCCATCGACCAGAGCAGGCTCGATCTGCCGCTGACCCCTGAAGATCAGAAGCGGCTCACCAACTACCTGTTGAGCCAGGGCTACCTCGACTCGACCACCCGCACGTACAAGGCGTTTGCCAACCGCGGCGAGGGCGACCCACACCAATTGGCGGCGCTGCTGCAAGCCGGATTCGGTAATCGGCTGCGCTCGGTGCCAGCGCTTGAAGGCACCACCGCGGCGCCCATGTTCCAGCCGGTCGGCGGCATGGATCAAATCGCCAAGGGCTTCGAGCGCGCCATGGGCGCGAAGCGCATTACCTTCAACGCCGAGATCCAGTCCGTGCACCAGAGCGACACCGGCGTCAAGGTCACTTACCTCGACACCAAGACCGGCAAGAAAGCTGAAGCCGCAGCCGACTACGTGATCGTCTCGATGCCGTTGAACCTGATCGCCGGGCTCGACATCAACGTGTCGCCGGAGCTGATGGAGGCGATCAAGGCGGTGCCGTACAGCAACAGCGCCAAGGTCGGCCTGGCCATGAAGCGTCGCTTCTGGGAGGAAGACGAGGGCATTTTCGGCGGCCACCTCTATTCGAACCTGCCACTGGGCGAATTCTCGTACCCGTCGAACGACTACTTCACCAGGAAGGGCGTGCTGCTCGGCTTGTATGCCAACGGTCCGGTCGGCAACCTGCTCGACCAGCCGGTGGCCGCGCGCATCGAGCACGTGCTCACCCATGCCAGCAAGGTGCACCCGCAAGTGCGCACCGAGTTCGAGAGCGCCTACGCGGTGTGGTGGAAAAAAGTTAAGTACAACATGGGCGGCTACGCGACCGGCCGCAACGAGGCGCGCCGCCAGCAGTTGTCAAAGGTGGACAACCGCATCCTGATCGGCTCTGCCGCAGTGACGCCACACTCCGAGCCCGACTGGCAGGAAGGCGCCGTCTCCGCCGGATGGCAGGCGCTGAAGTTGGTGCACGAACGCGCGATGCGCGGGTAACCACCGCCGGCTCAACTACCGCTTGTCACTCCCGGCCTCGTCATCCTTGACGCCGGGAGTCTTCATGTCCCCCGCCTTCTTGTTCCCATCCGGATCTCCAGCACGACGATTGTCGCCAGCGGCTGATTGATCAGTGCTGGTACCGGCTGGCGTTTCAGGAGTGTTCGGCTTCTTGGGGTCGTTGGAGTTAGTCATCTCAAACTCTGGAGCAAGCTCGGTGCCAATCCAATCGCCGCCTGCGTCCGTAGAACAAGGAAAGTGGCGTGTCGCACAACCGGTGGTTAAAGCGCGCGCCCGATTATTGGGATTCTCAGGAGGCTTCACACATGATTCGTAACATTCTCGGCGTAGCCCTGCTCGCCACGCTGGCGGCAGGATCGGTTTCGGCGCAGATGGAAAAGACGGTAATGGTCGGCGGCGCCGCCATGTACCCCTCGAAGAACATCGTCGAGAACGCGATGAACTCGAAAGATCACACCACGCTCGTAGCGGCGGTGAAGGCGGGCGACCTGGTCGCCACGCTGCAGGGTGCCGGCCCGTTCACGGTGTTTGCGCCGACCAACGCGGCCTTCGCGAAGCTGCCGGCTGGTACCGTTGACACATTGCTGGTGCCCGCCAACAAGGCGACGCTGCAGAAGGTGCTGACCTACCACGTTGTCGCCGGCAAGATGGACAGCGCGTCGCTGAAGGCGAAGGCCAAGGACGGCAAGATCGAGCTCACCACGGTGGCTGGCGGCAAGCTGTGGATCATGACGAACGATTGGACGATTCAGGACGAGAAGGGCATGAAGGCGAAGATCACCATTCCCGACGTGATGCAGTCCAACGGCGTCATTCACGTGATCGACACCGTCGTGATGGCGAAGTAAACGAAGACGGAGCCGGCCGGCCTTTCGGGCCGGCGGCTCCCTCCCCCCGCTGGTTAGAAGCGGATGTTCAGGCCGACGCGAGCGGTGTGAATCTCGAAACGGTCGGTCCGCCGTAGCTCAGTGCCCGCGGCGTTGACGAGAATAAACGGATTGGTCGCCGGCGCTGGCCCCTGCGTGCGAATGGTGGACTCTTCACGGTTGTCGAGACTGGTAAACAGGTACTCGCCCACCACGCTCAAGCGCGCGCCAAACTTCACTTCAATGCCGCCGCCGGCCTGGTAGCCAGTCGCGCCCTGGCTGTCGCCATCAGTGCCATCCTCATTCACGGCAACGAACGTGTTCACGGCATTGCTGGTCGTAAATGCCTGATCGACCCAACCCCATGCGGCGCCACCGGTACCGTAGACGAGGAAGCGATCGCTGCCCGCGCCGACGCGGCCACGAATGCCCGCCAGCATGCTGAGCTCGCGATTGAACGAGTAGAAGGCGGGCGTGATGCTGTAGGCGGTCACGCCGTCGGTGACGTCGGCACGCGATAATTCGGCGACAGCACCAAAGACCAGCCGTCCCATCTGCCAGTCGTAGCCGGCGCGACCACCGAAGTCGACGCCATCTTCGTCGTCGGCGCAACCAAGAGCCGGCGTGGCGCCGGCGGCGACGCCACCGCAGAATCCGGGGGAGAACGCGTCAGCGCCGGCCACCGTACGAATGGTGTCGCTGAATGTGCCGTCCAGATTGGTATCAAACTCCACAGTTTCATCCGCGTCGTCAGGTTGCATGGCCGAGCCGATGTGGCCGCCGAGATAGAAGCCCTTCCAGCCCTGCGCCTGAACATCGGCAGCCGTGGCCATTAAAAAGGCAAACGTGGTTATGGTTAGGAAACGAATCACTGGTCCTCCTGGAAAGTTGCTGAAGCTACAAGACGTCTCAAGCATGCAAACCAGTGACCACGCGAGTACTCCCTTCGTAAGGGTCACACCTACTGGCAGTGCGGCTTCGACACTGTCGAGCTCCGAGAGGTTCGCGGATCGGCATGGTGGTTGTGCGCAGAGGGCAAACCGACCTAAGTTGTCACGTTGAGAGTTCACTCTTTTCAGGAGGCAATATGAAGAGCTTGTTTGGATACGGCGCGGCCGCAGCGGCCGTGCTGGCATTGTCGGTGGGCGTGCAGGCGCAGGATAAGCCCGCACCGAAGGAACACACCATGACCGGGTGCCTGGCGAAGGGCGCGACGGACGGCACGTTCATCGTGACGAGCACTGCAGAGAAGGGCCCGAAGACGATTGGCATCGTCTCGTCGAAGGCGAATCTGGCACCGCACGTCGGTCACAAGATCGACATCACCGGACTGAACGTTCCCGCCAAAGAAGCGGAAAGCGCAAAGCCAAAACCGCCGGCTGCGGATCACTACATGACGCTCTCGGCCATTGCCATGGTCGCAGCGAAGTGCCCGTAATCGAGCCTTAGCGACCGATCGGAAGGGCTGGAGCAATTCCGGCCCCTCCGTTCCTGATCCCGCCAGTTCCCCTCAATCGGCATCCCTTTTGGCGCAGGTCTTGCTTTTCAAAGAGCAGGATCGCTTCGCGCAGGGCGAAGCGGACGAAACCATTCCACGCCGTCATCTTTTAGGAGCCGTCATGCCGAACAACGACGAAATCAAGGGCAAGTTCGACCAGGTCAAGGGCAAAGTGAAGCAGGGCATCGGAAACGTCACCGGCGACGAGGTTCTGCACGACGAAGGTGTGGTTGACCAGGCGTCGGGCGAGGTCCAGGAAGGCTTCGGAACCGCCAAGCGCAAGGTCGGCGAAGCCGTGAAGGATCTCGGCGACCGCATCAAGCAGTAACCCACTTGCGGGCGGTGCGCGGCGGCTCTACTATCGACCGGAACCAAAAGGAGCTGCCATGACACTAGCAAGAGCGACACTGTTTCGAGTTCTCGGGTCTGCCCTCGCCGCCAGCGCCGCCGTCTTGCTGGCGACGTGGGACAGCGATACCAACGCGCATGCCCAAGCCAAACCGGCCGCGCGCGTGGCTGTCGGCAACGTCATTACCGGTGAGGGGTTACCGAACCCGGCGCCGAAGGTCACCCAGAACTGGGGCGAGCTCCCGGCGGGCCGCACGTGGGGAACATCCGCCGGTATCGACATCGATCCGAAGGACGGCCACGTGTGGGCCTACGAGCGCTGCGGCGCCGGCACCGCGGGCGGCGGACCGGTTGATTGTGACAACAACCCGGTCGATCCGGTGTTCAAGTTCGATCGACACACGGGCAAGGTGCTCGCCAACATCGGCAAGGGCGTCATGGTCACGCCGCACGGCATCCACCTGGACCGCGACGGCAACGTGTGGATCGCCGACTTCGCGGGAAATAAGGAAGGCACCAAGGGCCACCAGGTGCATAAGTTCACGCCGAAGGGCGAGAAGCTGTTGAGCCTGGGCATTGCCGGCAAGCCGGGCAACGCCGACGGCCAGTTCAATCAACCAAACGACGTCGTGACAGGACCCGACGGCAGCATCTACGTGTCGGACGGGCACGATGGCCAGGGCATGACCACCCCCGCGGCGCTCGCCGAAGGGCTGAAGCGCGGCGCCACGGCACGCATCAGCAAGTTCAGCCGCGACGGCAAGTTCATCAAGTCGTGGGGCAAGCTCGGTGTCCTCCACGGTGAGTTCCGCACGCCGCACGCGATGGTCTTCGACGCCAAGGGTCGGCTGTGGGTCGCCGATCGCGGTAACCATCGGCTGGAGATTTTCGACCAGGAGGGCAAGTACCTCGAGTCGCGTTATTCGTACGGCCGCATCAGCGGCATGTTCATCAAGGGCGACACCATGTATGCCATCGACTCGGAATCGAGTCCGATGAACCACGTGGGCTGGCGAAATGGTGTTCGGATCGGCCACATCGACGAGGACCGCGTCACCGGGTTCATTGGCCCCTTCGAGCGCGAGGACCGCGTCTACCAGGGCACGGCGGGAGAAGGCGTCGCGGTCGATGCCGACGGCAACGTCTATGCGGCGGAAGGGCCGAACTCAATCCGCCAGGCCGGCGGCGCCTTCACCAAGTACTCGGTGAAGTAGTAATCGATGGGGTGGCGCCTTGGGCGTCACCCCATCAGCAGTGAGAACGCCCGCATCTTGACCGTCATGGGCACCGTGACCGCCGACAGCAACTCGCTGTAGTTCTTGGTCGTCGCGATCTGCTGGATCCGCGTCATCGAACCCGACGCCGTGAAGTCCGGCGCGTCCAGGCCTTTCACCACCTTGCTGACCTGGCCATCGGCCAGGTGCACCGTGTACGACTGCCCATCGTCGTCGTTGACGAAACCCACCCGCTGGTAACCGAGTTTGGCGACCTTCGCCGTAAACGGCAGGGCGTTATAGGACTGGGTAAGGCGATCGAACTCGCTGGTCTCTTCAAACATGATCCCGAGTCTCGCACAGGCTTTACAAAAAGCTCTTTGCATTGTAAAGTGAGCGGGTGTTCGAGCTGGGCAAATGACGTCGGTCACAGATTCACTTCAACGCCATCGCGCCGCGGTGCGCGCCCGCCTGCTCCAAACGCAGTTCCTGAGAGCCGGGCCCGACAGCGTCACCTGGCAGGTGAACCGCGAGGTGCTCGTGGTGGCCGGATGGGGCCGGGCCATCCTGCTGCAGCTCGCGCATCCCGCGGTGGCCGCCGGCGTGCACCATCACAGCTCGTTCCGCGGCAGCCTGCGCGCCAGCTTTCGCCGGCTGCACGCAACCGTTGGCGCAATGCTGTCGATCACGTTCGGCGATACCGAGCAGATGATCGCGGCCGCCGCCGGCATCAACGCAATTCACGATCGCGTGCGCGGACGCACCGGCGAGGGCTCGGGCGAAGCGTATTCGGCGCATGATCCAGAACTGCAGCGGTGGGTGCACGCCACGCTGCTCGAGTCGATGCCGCTTACTTACGAAATGCTCGTCGGCCCGCTGACCCGTCGCGATCGGGACCAGTACTGCGCGGAGGGGGCAATCATGGAGCCGCTGCTGGGGATGCCGCCTGGATCGCTCCCACGGGACTCTGAGCAACTCGAGATCTACATGCGCAACATGAAGGCCGGCGGGAGCCTGGTCGTTACCGACA
>JANMUX010000316.1:0-1756 GCA_031392125.1 Acidobacteriota bacterium
GCACCTGGCGACCATGATGCAGGGCTTCCACCCGTTTCGGGTGAACGACACCGTGTTCCAGAAGACGGTGGCCATCAACGACTTCTACCTCGAGGGGCCGAACAGCCGGTTTCCGCTTGGACAGATCCAATCACAGGGCCGCACCCACGGCGTGATGGCGCAAACGGTGGCGCCGATGTTCCCGCTCTGGGCGTTCGAGGCGTGGTCGGCCCGCGGCGTGGACTGGCTCGCGATGACCGAAGACCTGCCGCGCGCGGAGAACCGCGTGACGGTGACGGCCAGCGGCGAGATCCGTCTGCAATACCAGCCAAACAACCTGCGTGCGCACGAGCGACTGGTAGGCGAGGCCAAGCGCCTGCTGCGCAAGCTGGGCTTCTGGCTGGTCATCACGCACTCGCACAAGTCGAAGAACACCACGCACCAGTGCGGCACGCTGGTGTTCGGCAACGACCCGCGCGAGTCCGTGCTCGACACCTATTGCCGCGCCCATGACCTCGAGAACCTGTTCGTCGTGGATGCCTCGTTCTTCCCGTCCTCTGCGGCCGTCAATCCCGGCTTGACGATCGTTGCCCAGGCCTTGCGCGCCGCCGATCACATCCGTTCATCCCACCTGTAAGTGGCCGGCTGGCCGTGGATTCCAGGCAGCGACTCACCAGCGATCGGCTGGACTCCGACACCGAGTCCACCGCTTGAGTTCGAGGGGGATGGCGCTTGGCCTGAAAGACGATGAGTCGGCGGGGCCAAAGGCAGTAGTTAGACCGCCAACTTGACTGGCGGAACCATCCGGCTAGATAGCTTGCCCTTCGCGTGGTATTCTCGGCGCCGTACCTAGCGGGGTCCACTGTTGTCCATCAGGGCCCCTACCCGCGCCTCGACCTCGCCGAGTTCGTGGATGTAGGCATCAGCGAGCACACGGGCGAAGGTGTGCGATGCCTCACGAACGACCGGAACGTTCCCACCCATCACATCGAGACAGCGCCTTTCGCCGTACATTGGAGGAATCGACATGGTGAAAGGACTGGGCACCGTCATCTATCACGTCACGGACTTGAGCCGTGCAAAGGCGTGGTACGCGAGTGCATTCCAACAGCAGCCGTACTTCGACCAACCGTTCTATGTTGGTTTCAACATCGCTGGCTACGAACTTGGGCTCGATCCGGATCAGACCGTGACCGGGGCTGGACGTGGCAGTGGCGTTGCGTACTGGCGTGTTGTTGAAATTGAGAGCGCTGTTCAGCATTTCGTCGCGGCCGGTGCGGCTCTCTTCACACCCATACAGGACGTGGGTGAAGGAATCAAAGTCGCAACGGTCGCGGATCCGTTCGGCAACTTGATCGGCCTGATCGAGAATCCGCACTTCGAACTGCCGAAGGGATAGGCGGGCAAGTACTAACGGCGTTCTCACCGGCGCTGCAGCCGACGGGTGCATGTATCATGGCACCCGCGGCTGAGCATTGATGCCTTCATTCCGTCGCAACACATCGATCCCACGCCTCGTCACCTTGCTTGGGTGGCTGCTGGCTGTGGTGTCATGCCGGGAATTGTCGCAAAGCGAGCGGGCTCCGGTGTACGACCTGGTGATTGTGAATGGCACTGTCATGGATCCTGCGTCAGGCCTGGACGCGCCTCGCAACGTCGGGATCGCAGGTGGCACCATCCGCGCGGTCACTGAACAGCCGTTGCGAGGTCGGGAGACGCTGGATGCACGAGGGATGGTGGTTGCGCCGGGATTCATCGATCTGCATCAGCACGCGCA
>JANMUX010000319.1:0-3638 GCA_031392125.1 Acidobacteriota bacterium
CTCTGGCAAAGAGGTGGCGCGCTCGACGATCTACCGGCTGTTGGAACGCCACGGCTGGCGCAAGGTGGTTCCGCGGCCCAGGCATCCGAAGGCAGACGTTGCGGCGCAGGCTGCCTTTAAAAAAACTGCGCCGCCGAAGCAGCAGGCCGTGATCCAGCGGCTCGGGAAACGTGACCCGCAGGAAGTTGGTCGAGCCCGCAGCCGGCGCGGTGATCGTCCAGCCTTGCGGATCGAGGGGCCGCTCATCGGGGGCGCCCACCCGGAGCGTGCGCTCGAATGACTGCTTCAGCGGCAGGCCGTTGCCGTCGCGCCACTGGGCGTCGATCACGAGCGTGTACGACTTGCCCTGGGTCAGCGAGCGACCCATGTCGGCAATCGGCGCGATGCCGCGCTTCTGACGGCCGGGGTCGAAGAACACCGTGTAGCGCGTGCGGTCGTCGTTCCAGAACTCGGCGTCGAGCGGCAGAAACGGATCTTCCACCTCGACGCCCTGCTCGTCGAGCAGGTGAATGTAGTCGAGGCCGCCCTTCGATCCCATCGGCGCCGAAAAATGCACGTAGAGCCGCAGTTGGTTCTCGGGTATCTCTGCCGACGAGGGAAAGACCTGCAACACCGTGGTGACCGGTGTGGCGTCGCGCGCGGGCAACGCCACTGTCGCGGTGATCGCTTCGACTTCCCCGCGACCGCTGTCGCGATTCGCCGGGTCGCTCAGGGCGGGCGGCAGGTAGCGGACTTGGTAGTTGCGACCGGGGTCGAGAGGAAATGACGGCGTGAAGCGCAGGCGACCGTCGACAACCGTGTATGTGCCGACCATGGCCGGCTGGTCCCCGCCGACCGAGACATGCAGGATCGCGGTCCACTGGTCGTAGCTACGCTCGCCGGCGAGGGCACGCAACTGATCGACCGGCAGATCGACGACCTCAACGGTTGCCCGGTCGGCGGCCGTATTCAAGAGAATGCGTGCAGGGCCAGTGGCGCCCTGCGGCGCGCATGCGGCGGACGCGAGAAAGAGCAAGAGCGCGGCAACTGTTGCCGCGCTCTCGAGCAAACGCATGAATCGGTTACGGGAGAGCGACGATGCTCAGGTTGAGCACGCCGGCGTCGCTACGCGCGAGCACGATGCTGTTGGCGGCGTCGAGCAGGTCCAGCTGTTCAACCCCCTTCATGGCGGTGATGGTCTCGTAGCCCACACCGGCCTTGTCGGCCACCGGCTTGGTGATGCCGTCGGCCGTCGCGAAGCCGTCGGTCGGAATCTTCATCACTCCGCGGCTGTTGTTCGACATCAGGATGAACTCCTTGCCATCCTTCTTGTAGACGATCATGTCCAGCGGGCGATTGCGATTGCCCAGCTCGGCGATCGTCGTACCCATGACCTTGGCGCCGGGCTTGAGCCCGGTGACAGGGAACTTCACGAGCGGCGTGCACAGGTAGCCGGCGATCAGGTTGGTCTCGCCCTTCACCTTGTAGGGCACGAAGGTGTAGACCGGCGAGCGCGTTTCGAACTGGCCATGGTTGCCATGGAAGATCTCGACGCTGGTGCCGTTGTCGACGGTGCTGAACGGATAGCTCACCGAGCGCAGCTTCGACGAGAACTCCTCGTTCGACAAGCCGGCAACATACAGGCGGCCGTCGACGAACGCCATGTCGGTAATCGACTGGGTGCGCGTGTTGCGCTGATCGGTCGGATTGGCGACTGGCGCGTTGGGCAACTCGACGCGGCTGAACTTGAGGTCGGCGAACGCGACCACGTCGATCTTGCCGGCGCCGTCGATGCGCAGCAAGGCTGGCTGGGCGTTGTTGCCCTGGCCGCGCATGACCGAGGCGAAGGCGTTGCGCGACTTGGGATGCACGACCAGGTCGGTCACCGTGATCTCGCGCACGTCGGTGCCAAGCAGCGCCGCGACCTTCTGGTCGAACGCCTCGATCCCCTTGGCACCGGGCGCGCCGCTGGTGGCCGCCTTGCCAAGGTCGAGCGCGAATATCGCGGCCGACTGCGTGTCGCCGGCGAACAGCACGCCGTCGGGGCTGAAGGCGAGCGGGCCAATCGCCTTGAACGCGGGGCCAGTGCCGTTATCGACCGCCATCCGCTCTGCCGCGGGGACGCCCGACCAGGACAGCACGACCGTGAGAACCAACGCCGACTTGAAGAACAAAGATCTCATTCCGCGACTCCTTTTGCAGTTACACCGAGGCCGTCAGTATCTCCCAATACGGGCGGGAACGGCCGGCGTTTACCTCGGCCAGGCCGCAGCCGCCGTATACTCCGGGAATGCGCCGTATCGTCCAGGCTGGGCTCCTCTCGTTGGCCACCGTGGCCGTCGCGATTCTCACAACCTCATCACCCGCCGCCCAAGGCGGCACACTCCGCTTCAGCGTGACGATGCCAGAGGGAGGGGGGCCCGTTGACGGCCGCCTGCTGGTAATGGTCGCGAAAGATTCGCGCGCGGGCCGGGCCGCCGGAGCTTCAGCGGAGGTGGCCGAGCCGCGATTCCAGATTAGCGATGGGCCGGGCGGCCAGTTAATTTTCGGCATCGACCTCGACGCCGCAAAGCCGGGCAGCACGGTGACCGTGGATGGGTCGGCCGTCGGGTTCCCGCTGGCCAGCATCAACGACATCCCTGCGGGCACCTACTCGGTGCAAGCGCTCGTTCACAAATACGAGACCTTCAAGCGAGCAGACGGCCACACGGTCAGGCTGCCGATGGACCGCGGCGAGGGACAACAGTGGGCGCGCGCCCCGGGCAATCCGTACAGCACGCCGCAGACAATCGCGATCGATCCCAAAGCCGGCGGGACGATTGCCATCCGCCTTGACCGGGTGATTGCGCCGCTGCCAACGCCTGCCAACACCAAGTATGTGAAGCACGAGCGGATCCTGAGCGAGCGCCTCTCCCGCTTCTGGGGCCGCCCGATGCACCTTGGTGCGCACGTGCTGTTGCCGGAAGGCTGGGACACGCATCCGGAAGCCAGGTATCCGCTGTTCATTTACCACGGTCACTTCCCGGCCGACTTGAGTAACTGGCGCGACACGCCGCCCGATCCCAACCTCAAGCCCGACTTCTCCGCGCGCTTCAACATGAGTGGCTACAACCGGGTGCAGCAGGAATACGCCTGGCAGTTCTACAAGGACTGGACTGGCCCGGACTTCCCGCGCGCGATCGTGATCGAGATCCAGCACGCCAATCCGTTTTACGACGACAGCTACGCGGTCAACTCGGCGAACATCGGGCCTTACGGCGATGCGATCGTCGAGGAGCTGCTCCCCTTCATCGAGAAAAAATACCGCGGGCTGGGGCAGGGTTGGTCACGCTTCATGTACGGCGGCTCGACCGGTGGCTGGGAAGCGATGGCCGCGCAGGTGAAGTATCCCGACGCCTTCAACGGCGCCTACATCGCCTGCCCGGATCCAATCGACTTCCGCGCCTTCACGGTCGTCGACATCTACAAGGACAAGAACGCCTATTGGCTCGACGACACGTGGAAGAAGACGCCGCGGCCCGGCCTGCGCAACTACCTGGGGCACGTCAGTTCGACGCTGCGTGAGATGAATCAACTGGAGCTCGTGCTCGGCACGAAGACGCGATCGGGCCAGCAGTGGGACGTCTGGGAGGCCGTTTATTCGCCGGTCGGACCCGACG
>JANMUX010000388.1:0-4402 GCA_031392125.1 Acidobacteriota bacterium
CATCTCGCAGGGCGAAGCCGGTTCGGGCCTGGTCTTCAATACCGTAAACTTGGCCGGCGGTGTCAACTACGACCGCGACTTCCAGGCCGCGACCGGTCCCCAGGAAACCTTCGCGAAGGGTCTCAGCTTTTTTATCCAGGATGAGATCACGCTGAACCGCCTGACCCTGAACCTGGGCGTGCGCACGGAACGCTGGGAACACTTCGCGACCACCGGCGACAACATCTTTACCTTTCCGTGGGAGTTCGCCCCGCGCCTGAGCGCGGCGTACGACATCTTCGGCAACGGCCGCCACAAGGCATCGGCGTTCTGGGGCCGCTACTACGATCCGGTTCGCAACGACATGACGAACTTTGCCGGTACCCTCACCGGTTCGGTGATTGAAGAACAGGTCTACGTGACGGCGCTCAACAAGTACGTCACTTACCGCACGCGCGGCGGCGCCACGCAGCAGGACGCGTTTTTCTCGCCAACCACGCAGACGCCTTACACAGACGACCTGCAGCTGGGCTACGCGGTTGATCTCGGGCGCAACATGAGCTTCGATGCGGTCTACTACAACCGCCGCAGCCGCGACATCCTGGAAGACTACGACCTCGAACTGTACGCGGACGATCACGGCTACCCTGGTCCGGTCAACGATCCCAACACGCTGTTCCTCGGCTACGACTACTTCGGCTACACCGAGAACCCGGGGTCGAACTTCGTGATCGGTACGCTCGCCGGCGGCGAGCGTAACTTCCAGGGCCTCGAGTTCGTGTTCCGCAAGCGGTTCGCGAACAACTGGCAGATGCTGACGTCCTACACCCGTCAGGACGCCAAGGGCAATTCCAACTCCGACGGCAACGCCGACTTCCAGGGCGATGTGATCTTCCTGGATCCGCGCGCGCCGAATCAGTACGCCACGCAGCCGGGGTTGATTCGCAACCTGGTCAAGGGCGCCGGTTCGTACACCTTCCCCTTCGGCCTGCAGCTGGGAGGCACGTTCACCTGGAACTCCGGCACGGTTGCCAGCCGCACGTTCCTGGCGTCGGGCCGCAACCTCCCACTGCGCGTCACGGCAGCGGAGGCGTTCTCGTTCGCCGGCTTGACCACGCGCTGGCTCGCGCCAGACTCCGTGGGCTCGCTCACCAACCCCTCGTGGGGACAGGTCGACCTGCGCGCGCAGTACAACCGCCCAGTGGGTCCGATGGCGTTCGAATTCTTTGTTGACGTATTCAACATCGTCAACTCACAGGGTTCGGTCCGCGACCAGGACCTGGTGGCGGGTTCGGGCGGCAAGGCGTTCGGCGACCCGATCTTGTGGGTCAACCCGCGCCGCGCCTTCCTGGGAGCGCGCGTGAAGTTTTAGGAGTGTAGGGGCTTAGGGGCTTGGGGCTTGGGGGATTCTCTCCCCACGCCCTTCAGCCCCTAAGCCCTTAAGCCCCGACGCCCCTCTCAATCGATCTGCGCGCGCTGCAGCTTGCCGCTGAAATCCACGTAGATCGACTTCCACTCCGAGAACACATCGAGCGCCGCAAGGCCGGCTTCACGATGACCGTTGCCGGTGGCCTTGGTGCCGCCGAACGGCAGGTGTACTTCGGCGCCAATGGTCGGCGCGTTCACGTAGAAGATGCCGGTGTAGAGGTCGCGCATCGCCTGGAAGGCACGGTTGATGTCCTGCGTGTAAATTGACGCCGATAACCCGTAGATCACGTCGTTGCCGATCGAGATTGCTTCGTCCAGCGACCCGCACTTGATCACCGAGACCACCGGCCCGAAGATCTCCTCGCGCGCAATTCGCATGTCGCGCGTCACGCCCGTAAAGATCGTTGGTTCATGAAAGAAGCCATGTGCGTGAGACGGGCCGGTCAGGCGCTCGCCGCCGCACGCCACCGTCGCGCCCTCCTGCCTGCCGATCTCGACATAGCCGGCGACCTTCTCCAGTTGTTTCTCGCTGATCGAGGGGCCAACCTGCATCTGAGGGTCGAGGCCGTCACCGACGCGCAGCGCGTTGGCGCGCGCGACGAACTGCTCGACGAACCGATCGTGCACCCGTTCGTGGATGATCACGCGGCTGGCGGCGGTGCACCGCTGCCCGGTGGTGCCGAAGCCGCCCCACAGGCAGCCCTCCAGCGCCAACTCCAGGTTGGCATCATCCAGGATCATGATGGCGTTCTTCCCGCCCATTTCCAGGTGCACTTTCTTGAAGTGCGGCGCGGCGTTCTGGTTGACCAGCTTGCCGACAGCGGTGGAGCCGGTGAACGACACCACCGACACATCGGGATGGGTCGTCAGGGTCTCACCCACCTCGGGACCGCCGGTCACCATGTTCACCACTCCCGGCGGCACACCGGCCTCCTCCAGCACCTTGACGAAGTTGAGCGCCGAGAGCGGCGTGAGTTCCGACGGCTTGAGCACGACGGTATTGCCGCACACGAGCGCGGGGATAATCTTCCACGACGGAATCGCCATGGGGAAATTCCACGGCGTGATCAGCGAGCACACGCCGACCGGCTGGCGAATCGACATGGCGAACTTGTCGCGCAGCTCGGACGGCGCGGTCTGGCCGTGAAGGCGCCGGCCTTCGCCGGCGAGGAAGTACGTCATGTCGATGGCTTCCTGCACATCGCCGCGGGTCTCGTCGAGCACTTTCCCCATTTCCCGGGTCATGTCGCGCGCGAAGGCTTCCTTGCGTTCAGCGATGAGCTGCGCCGCCTTGAACAGGATCTCTGCCCGCTTGGGCGCCGGCACCAGGCGCCAGGATTCGAACGCCCGCTTCGCGGCGGCGACGGCGAGCGCGGCATCGGCCGCCGAGGAGTCGGGAAACGTGCCAATCAGGTCCGCGGTATTCGCGGGGTTGCGGTTCTCGATGGTGCGACCCGACTGTGCGGGCACCCATTGGCCATCGATGTAGTTGAGATAGGTCATCGAGAGATCATAGCTGGCAACACGCCACAGCTCGCACCTCGCAAGGGCTATTGCCATTAATTGGCGCCTGCAGTGACGAGCTGTGTCACTTTTTGAGCGCAGGACAGGTCGGTTTTCGCAGGAAACCTGCCAAAACTGCGTGGCGCGCTTCTTGAAGGTCAAGCTGCCAAGTGGAGGCGCATATGAAACCCGTCCAGACGCAGGTGGAAAGCCGCGCACTGCCGCGGGCCCTGATTATTGGCGCGGGTCCGGAGGCCCTGATCGGTATTGAGCCCATGCTCGGGACCAATCGCTTCCGCGTCGACTTTCTCGACAAACACGACACGCCGTACAGCGCCGTCCGGCTGTTGCGCCCCGACCTGGTGGTGCTGTGTTTTGCGCCAGACGATGACGAGGCATGCCAGGTGCTGCAGATGCTGCAGCTGGATCCGGCTACGCGCCAGTTGCCGATCATCACCTACGTCAACGGCGAGGCCTACGCTATAATCCCGAGCCAATGGCCTCGGACAACCAGCGTGATTCCGAGCGCGTCGAACTCCTTGGGGCGTTACAAGGCGAGGTAATGGTCTTCCAGCCGACCGCCGTGCGCCAGATGAGCCACGGCGGCATGCAGGTGGAGACCGGGTTCCCGCTGCAGCTCGATTCGCTGCATGATTTTCGCCTCACCCTTCGCGAGCGCTCGGTGGTCGTCAAGGGCCGAGTAGCGCACTCGCGCATCAGCGACGTCGATCAAGACATCATCACCTACCGCACCGGTGTCGAGTTCGTGGAAATGTCGGATCGCGTTGCGGCTGCGATCGCGATGTTCGTTGACGAACTCGCGAAACCCTGACTACTTCCCGTTCAAGTGTTCGAGGTAATCGCCCGACTCGATGCGCTGCGCGCGTCCGAGCGGAGCGTTGTAGAAGTACGCCCACGCCCGTTCGGCGCGGCCATCGTCGAGGGTCACGTCGGTAAGCACGCGCGTGTAGAGACTGCGCTCGGGATCGTTCGGCCGGTAGCCTTCTATTTCGTCGAGGGCGGCCAGCACCGAGGTGATGTCCTCGGTCTCGTAGATCTCGCCCCAGACGACGCCAGGGTCTTCGGTGGGCACCGCGGCCGGGTAGATTCCTAAATCAAAGAGCGCGGCCCTGATGGACCCGCGCCCGCTGAAGCGCAGTTTAGGAGTAATACGAAGCCGCCCCGGCCGGTTGAACGGCGACATCAGCGTTCCGTAGAAGAAGACGTGATCAGGCACGTCCGCGCATCTTACACCGCCCGTACGTGCGAAGGGCGGCACTAAAGCGCCGCCCTCCGCGAGACTCTGCGGCAGCACCGAAGTGCTGCCCTTCTGGCACTAATGAATGGCGGCGGCGCCCACGGCCTTACGGCTCTTGGCGAATCCTTCGAGCACATCGATCACTTCCGACGGCACCGTGAACGAGAGCGCCACGTTCTTGCCGTCGCCCGAAAGAATCAGGGAGTCGGCCAGAGCCTGCATGCCGGGCTGGTT
>JANMUX010000391.1:0-5794 GCA_031392125.1 Acidobacteriota bacterium
TGCCGGGCGAGCCGGGCCGCGAGCCTTCAGTGGTATCGGATCGGCTTCACGCTTGCTGTCGTCATTGATCCAGATCGTCACCGGCAGCGGCGTGCCGACCGTGGCCTGCAGCGCCGGACCCTCAATGCCCATGGGGCCGCGGCCCTCAGGGCCCGTCGCCGCAAAGCGCAGGGCTGGCGGGATCGATCCCATGGCCATAGGCCATTTCAAGCCGTAGGCGCCAGACCGGGTCCGGCCCGGCACCTTGTGGATTTGTCCAGCGTGCCGCAGCGTCCACACCACGTCGCCCTTGAAGGTGGCCGGCACGGTCACGGTGAACACGCCGCGCTCGCGATCGCGGCGCGCGCCGGTGGGCCCGCCACCGGAAACCGGGGGAAACGACGTGGGTTGGCGGCCGTCGAACTCCTTCGGCTCGATGAAGTTGTTCGGACCAACAGGAATCTCGACGACCTCCGTCGCATTGAGGTTCGAGTAACCGAACGACAGCGATACGCTGCCGTCGGCATTCTCGTAGAAGCCGTCGAAGAACGGCACCACGCGTTGACCGTCGGGCGGCGTCGGTGCCAGGGGCAACTGCTTTGGCGCCTGCGCGCCGATCACTCCGATCGCCGCCGTCACGAGGACGACGCTTAGCAGCAATGAACGCACGCGCACGCGCTTACTGCCGACCCTGAGGGGCCACGTCGGTCGTGGTCTTCTTCTTCGCCTCGCGCTCGGCCTTCAGCCGCGCGTAGCCTGCGTCATCGAGGTGCGTGACCGCGATCCACGCATGCGACATCTCGTCCGCGGTGCGGCTGCCCGGGCCCACCCACTGGTCGGGATCGGGGTTGCCCTTGTTGTTGGCGGAGTTGTCGTAGTACCCGGTGATCACCAACACCGCCCCTGCCGGAAGCAGCGGCGCGGCGTCGTCCTGGTAGATGTGGCTGGTGTGCCAGTTATTGGTCCAGTTCGACACCGAGCTGACCATCTCGAGCTTGCCGGTCTCGGGATAGAAAATCTCGAGCGTCTTGGCGACCAGGCGGAAATGGCCGTGCGGCTGGAAGCTGTCGATGCGAACCGGCGTCTTGAACGTGTGGAAGCCCTGCGTCATGGTGGTGCCGTGGGGCGCAATCTCGAGATCGCCGCCTTTCATGGTCATCAAGTAGAGCTTCAGGTCCTGCTTGTACTTGCCCTTGTGATCCTCGGGATAGAGCCAAATGGCCATCTCGATCACATCGTCCTTGAGCTCTTCGCCCGTAGGGTAGTAGTGGACGTCCCAGCGGACGAGCGAGTTGGCCGGCATGGTGCGGCAGCCGTCGGCCGGCACAATTTCGCCGGTCTTGCCGAGGGCGTATTCCGACACGCGCTCGGTTTCCACGTAGTTGCCCGACTTCTCGTCGAACATCACGAACTCGGTGTTGGCGTGGTGCGCGGCGGCCCGGCCCTTCCGCGACGGCTTCACCGACACGGCCTTGATGCAGCGGTCCTTGGTGACGCCCGTCGGGACGATCGGTCGCCACCACACGTCCTGCCCGCGCGCCGAAAGGGTGAAGGGCTTGGTCTTGACGATGACATCGGGCGGTCCCATGTCCTTCTCAAACGCCCACACGTTCGGGTTTGCGAAGGTCACTGGCGGCGGCATGTCGGCCGGGTTGCCCTGCGGCGAGCCGCTGTCGACCCACTTGGCAATGGTCTGGACTTCCTTCTCGCTCAGCCGCAGGTCGTCCTTGAGCTGCTGAATGCCGACGTTGCGGTCGTAGCGATAGGGCGGCATCTCGCCCTGCAACACCTTCTGCTTGATCGACCGGGCCCACGGCCGGGCATCGGCGTAGGTGACGAGCGACATCGGCCCGATCGAGTCGGGTTGATGGCACTGCTGGCAACTGCGCTGAAAGATCGGGGCGATGTCCTTGGCGAAGGTCACCGCCGCCGGTGCGGCAGCCTGCCCGCCCTGAGCACCGCCGATGGGCTCAGCCGCCGGCCGGGCGACCGAGACGGAAAAGAGCACGGCACCGACGAAAACGAGAACCCCGGCGCGAAAAAGACGGACGCACGTCTGAGACATGTGTTACCTCAGGCCGGATTCTAGGACAGATCGCTCCCTGTTGTGAACCGGGAAGTGCGGACGGGCTGCGGGGCCTTCAGGGGGGCGTGCTCGCCCGAGTTCGGCCCCCGGGCGTGCTAGGATTCGGGTCACTTTCCAGGAGGCCTTATGCGCTGTCGACTCGCGTGTGCCGTTCTTACCCTCTCGCTTGCCATCCCCGCCTCGCTCTCTGCCCAACTCGACAGTGTCGGCTCGCTCAACTTCCCCACTTCCGGCTCGGCCGACGCGCAGCGCTACTTCCTTCGCGGGGTCGCGATTCTGCATAGCTTTGGCTGGAAGCAGGCGATTGAGCAGTTTCAACTGGCGCAGAAGGCGCAGCCCGATTTTGCGATGGCGTACTGGGGCGAAACGCTCTGCTACAACCACCCGCTGAACGCGCTCAGCGACGACAAGAACCCGCGCGCCGTGCTGGCGCGACTCGGGGCGACGCGGGCCGCCCGCCTGGCCAAGGCGCCCACTGCCCGCGAAAAGGGTTTTCTCGAGGCGGTCGAAGAGCTGTGGGCCGAAGGGCCTGACTGGCGCGTCCGCAAAGTCGCATACATGAACGTGATGGAGCGGCTCTACAAGCAGTTCCCGGACGATGACGAGGTCAAGACGTTCTACGCGTTGTCGCTCTTGAGCGGCGCCCGCGCCACCAACGACTCGACGTTCCGTCCCGAGATCAAGGCCGGCGCGCTCGCCATGGACGTGTTCAAGCGCAACCCGAACCACCCGGGTGCCGTGCACTACATCATTCATGCCTTCGACGATCCCGTGCACGCGCCGATGGCGCTTGACGCGGCCAAGGTCTACGCGCGCATCGTGCCGGCGGTCTCGCACGCCGTGCACATGCCCACCCACATCTTCATCCAGCACGGCATGTGGACCGAAGTGGCGAACCAGAACGTGCGGGCCTTTAACGTCGGCCGCGAGCTCTACAAGATTGGCGATTCACCAGGCGACATGGCGCACTCGGGCGACTGGGGCCAGTACGGCTTCCTGCAACTGGGCGACTACGAAGGTGCGCGCGAGCGCACGCGGATGTTCGAGGAGCTGGCCGCGGCCGAGAAGAACCCTCGATTGAACAGCGTAATCGCGCTGACCAAGGCGCGCTACATCATCGAGTCGGAGGAATGGAAGGTGCAGCCGGTCGCGGACGATGCGTCGAACGAGACGGTGCTGGCCAATGGCATGAGCGCGGTGCGCACTGGTGACTTGGCAACGGCCGACAAGATGCTCGCGCTGCTCGAGAAGAAGGCCATGGCCGCGCCGGGTGCGCAGGCCGCCGCCAATCCCCACGCCGATCACGGTGGCGGCAGCGCCGCCGCTGCACCAGCCGCCGCGGGCCGTCCCGCCCAGGCCATGAACGAAGGCAACGCCGACGCCGGCAAGACGGTGCGGATCATGCACAAGGAACTGGCCGCGTTGATCGCCGAAGCCAAGGGCCAGAAGGATCAGGCGATCGCGTTGCTTCAAGAGGCGACCACGCTTGAAGCGTCGATGCGTCCGCCGAACGGCGCCGCCGATACAGTGAAGCCGTCGCACGAGTTGCTTGGTGAGGTGCTGTTACGCGCCGGGCGCCCGGCCGATGCTGCCAAGGCGTTCGAGACGAGCCTGGAGCGCATGGCCAACCGCAGCCGCTCGCTGCATGGTGCGGCGCTGGCGCACGCGGCGGCCGGCAATAGCGAAAAGTCGGCGGAGCGGTGGGCCACCTTGCAGTCGTACTGGAAGGGCAAGGCCTTCAGCCGGCCCACCACCGAGGCGCGCTAACTGTTAGAAGGGCAACCCTGTTCAAGGGTTGCCCTCACCTTTCCCAGCTAGAAACCCAGCGTGTAAATCACCTTGAAGCTGCGGCCCACTTCGGGCAGCACGTCCTTGAGGTAGTTCAGGTGATTGCGGTACGACTTGTCGGTGGCGTTATCGAGCCGCGCGGTGATGGTGTTCAGCACACCGGCGCGATCGAATGAATATGACGCGAAGAACTTGGCGGTGACGTAGCTGTCGGTAGGCGTCTCTTCGTCGAATACCCGGTTCTGCTCCGACACCGCCTGCAGGCTGCCGCCAAACTGGAAGGCATTCTTCTGGTAGGTCAGGCCGGCCAGCACGCGTGCGGGCGGAATTCGCGGCAGCGGCTGGCCCGAATCTTTCAGTTCCCCGCGCACCAGGTCAAAGGTGGCTTCGGCGGTCAGCCAGTCGGTCAGCTTGACGTCGCCGTGCACCTCGATACCCGACAGCACGCTGTCGGCTGCGACGTTCTGGACCACCGGAAACTCTTCTTCGATCTCGCCGGTCGGCTGCCGGAAGATGTAGTTGCTGATGTCGTTGCGGAACACGGTGACCTCGGCCTCGAACCGGCCTGAGCGGCCGCGCACCGACAAGTCGAGACCGAGCGCATGTTCGGCCTCGAGATCTTCGTTGCCGATCTCAAACGCCAGGTTGCCGGGGTGCGGTCCGAGGTAGTAAAGCTCCTCGAGGGCCGGATAGCGGGCCGCGCGCGCGACGTTGAGCGCGACCACGAAGTTGTCGTTGGCTGCTTGTGGCTTCAGCAACAGGCCGACCGATCCAGAAAACTCGGTGAAGTCGCGCGCGCGCAAGCCGCCCTGTGGTTCGTACTTCGTGTGATCAAGCCGTCCGCCAAACTGCAGTGTGGCATGCGCCGACTGAATCTCTTCGTAGATAAATCCCGCGTAGGCTCGCTGATCGACCGGCGGCGACAAGGCCTCGGCGCCTGTGGCCGCGAACGCGCGGTCGAGAAACCAACCGCCGAAGCTGCCCACCAAG
This sequence comes from Acidobacteriota bacterium, assembly GCA_031392125.1. Classification (GTDB taxonomy): domain Bacteria; phylum Acidobacteriota; class Vicinamibacteria; order Vicinamibacterales; family UBA2999; genus 12-FULL-67-14b. Next base: position 4,844 of record JANMUX010000391.1, read on the forward strand.
CGTCCGGTGCGCTTGTGCGAGAGCAGCACCTCGCCTTCGAGGGTGTCGTTGTTGAAGGTAGTGCCGACCTCGTCGCCCTCGAGCTCGGAGTGTTCGTAGCGGCGCACGCCCAGGGTGGCGCGATACGACTGCAGCCAGCCACCGAGGTTCTGTCCGCCCGTGCGCGCGCTGAATGAATGCCGCTTCGGGGTCAGGCTGATGGTGCCTTCTTCCACGACCGGGATCCCATACTTCGAGTCGTCGTAGCCGTAGCTGGCGCCGACATACGAATTGTCACCCGTCCACGCCGCGCCGACCTGCCCCAGGGCGCTGCGCGCCTGCGAGTTGGCGACCTCGCCTTCCGGTGTTTCGTAGTTGCCTGAGCGGTTGCCGGCGCCGCCGAAATGCAGGGCGAACCTGCCGTTGCCGACGTGAATGTCTCCGGCACCGCCCGCCACACCGCCGTTGCTGCCAACGTTCATCGTCAGCTTGCCCGACGAGCCCCTGGTCTTTTCGGTGGGAATGGAATCGGTGATCACGTTGACGAGGCCGCCAATTGCGTTCGCGCCGTAGAGCAGGGTGGCAGGACCGCGAACCACTTCGATTCGCCGCGCCGCGGCTGGATTGGTCGGCACCGCGTGATCGCCAGACTGACTCGACAGGTCGCCCATGCGCTGGCCGTCTTCGAGAATGGCGATGCGGTCGCCATCGAGACCGCGAATGACGGGACGCGCAGGGCCAGGGCCAAACTCCCGCAACGCCACGCCAGGCGCCTCCGACAACGTCGCGCCAATGGTCGACTCGAGGTTCTTGGCGAGTTCCTGCCCATCGAGCACGGTCGTCGGCTGGTAGGACTCGAACTGCGGCCTGGCGTTCGGGCTGACCGACAAGACCTCGGCGTAGTGCAGGTCGAAGTCTACGGCGAGATCGAGCGTCACAGGCGAGTTGGCGACGGTCACCTCGGTACGGCGC
>JANMUX010000427.1:0-2410 GCA_031392125.1 Acidobacteriota bacterium
CTTCTTGAGCGCCATCAGCTGCTCGTCGTCCATGTTGCGGCTGTGATCGGCGAGCGCCCGCGCGGCGGAATGCGAAGCGATCACCGGCGCCTTCGACAGCGCCATCGCCTGCATGTTCGCCGCCTTCGACGGGTGCGACAAGTCAACCATGATGCCCCACTTGTTCATCTCGGCAATCGCCTGCTTGCCCAGTTCGCTCAGGCCGTTGTGCAGCCATTTGCCGTCGCGTTCGCCGGTGTTCGAGTCGGCCAGCTGGCTGTGGCCGTTATGCGCCAGCGACATGTAGCGGCCGCCGCGGTCGTAGAACTCCTTGACCCGCTTGATGTCGGTGCCGAGCGAGTAAGCGTTCTCAATGCCGATCAAGGCGACCTTCTTGCCCGCCTTGGCAATGCGCGGCACGTCGGCGGCCGTCAGCGCGAGTTCGATTTGTCCCGGGGCAATTTCCTTGGTCAGGTGATGCACCGCCTCGAACTTCGCGACCGCCTGCTTGTAGGCACCGTCGTAGCCTTCGGGCGTCAGCGGGCCCTGGCCGACGTAGACGATGAAGAAGGAGGCGTCGAGACCGCCTTCGACCATCTTGGGCAGGTTCACCTGGGTGTCGAGCCGCTGGGTGTAGTTCTTCTGCCGCGTGAAGTTTTCGGGGTTGATGTCGTCGTGGGTGTCGAGGGTGATCACCCGCTCGTGGATCCCCTTGGCCCTGGCCACCAACGCGGCGTCGGCGCCGCCCTCGGCGGCCTTGGTGCCGCCCTGGGCCGCGGGCTGCGGGTCGGCGAGGGTCACGAACACAAGAAGGGCAGCGGCAAACGTCACAAGGCGGGTCATGGGTGATCTCCTGAGGCGGAGATCCTACCGCGAAACTTGAGACGAGATGACGAGTCTGCCTCGAAGGTGTGACAGAATCGCCGCGTTTCCCACCAGGAGGGTGTCAATGGAACGTCATTTCCGCCGTGTCATCAGGTTCTTCGCAGGGGTTCTGGTTGTCGGCACCATGTCGGCAACCGGGTTCGCCCAGACTCGTCTCGCGAGCATCGAGGGCCGGGTGACCGACGAAAGCAATGCGCCGATCCCTGGCGTGACCGTCACCCTTACCAGCCCGGCCCTTCAGGTCGCCCAGATGGTGAAGGTCACCGGCGCCGACGGCTCGTACCGCATGCCGGAACTGCCGATCGGCGACTATCGCCTGACCTTCGAGCTGGCGGGATTCCGAACCTTCGTCAGGGCCGGCGTGTCCCTGACCGCCGGCTTTGTCGCCCGCGTGGATGCGGACCTGAAGGTTGGCGCGCTCGAGGAGAGCGTCACGGTCAGCGGCCAGAGTCCGGTCGTCGACGCGGTCTCAACGCGCGGCGGAGCCACGATTTCGGCCGACGTTATTCAAACCATTCCCAACTCGCGCAACTACCAGGACATTCTCAACATGACACCTGGTGTCACCGTGGGTGCCCCGCCACAAATGGGCGAGGTCGGCTTTCGGGCGCTGACGGGCGGAATCAAGACCTACGGCACGACGGGACAGACGCAGACCCAGATCGAGGGTTTGCAGATGTCGGAATCGGCGTTCCCCGACTTCGCCACCGCCGAGCAGGTCGATATCAGGACGTTCGGCAACACCGCTGATGTAGCGCAACCGGGCGCCGTCACCGACGTGATCGTCAAGTCAGGCAGCAACTCCTTCCATGGCCGCCTGCACGAACAGTACATGAACAGCAGCATGCAGACGACCAACCTGGACGATGCCCTGCGGGCGCAAGGGCTGAGGACCGGCGACGGCATCCGGTTCTACCAGGACCTCGCGGGCGACCTGGGCGGGCGGCTGGTGCGCGATCGGCTGTGGTTTTACGGCGCCTTCCGTGCCATCCGCAACGAGCGGACCCTGAGCGGCTACTCGGCCGCGCCCGGACCTGACAACGCTTATGGCACGGCCGACGACCTGCCGGGATATCCGCCCGCCATGCAATCCAACTACACCGTCAAGGTGTCCAATCAACTGACCTCCGCCAATCGTCTGATCGGATTCTGGCAGCGCAACTGGGTGGTCGAAACGCAGGCGCAGGCGAGCCGCTTCATCCCCTACGAAGCGACGCGCGAGGTTCAATGGGAACCGATTCAGTACAAGTTCGAGTGGCAGGGCACGCCGTCGAACCGAATTTTCTACAACGCGTCCTACGGCCGTACCAGCGAGCGCATCTTCTACATCCCGACCAGTCCGGACACGCGGTCACGTTACGATGTGCGGACGCTAATTGCGACCGGCGCCTACGCGAGTCCGACGACCGGCGGACGCGACGACATTTACGGCAGCCAGTCGAAACGCCACACCATCAACGCCAACGTCAGCGCGTATCCGGGTGAATTTCTCGGCGGCTCTCACGAGCTGAAGGTGGGTTTCCGCGCGTGGATCGAAAACCGGCGC
>JANMUX010000522.1:0-2663 GCA_031392125.1 Acidobacteriota bacterium
GTCAACGAGGCGGCGATCTCGGCGATCATCATCGCCACGCTGCCGGCGACGGGAGCGAAGCCATGACGGTGGCCTATCGCCGCTTTCACAACCTTGATACCAAGATTGTCCGCATCTTCAACACCTAAGGCCCGCGCATGCGCATTCGTTACGGCCGCGCCGTGCCGGCCTTCATGTCACAGGCCTTGCTGAACCAGGACGTGACGGTATTCGGCGACGGCAGCCAGACCCGAAGCTTCTGCTACATCAGCGACCTGGTTGACGGCCTGATTCGCCTGATGCTTTCGAAAGAAAACGATCCGATCAACATCGGCAACCCGCAAGAGATGACGATTGAGCAGATCGCGCGCCAGATCATCGCGATGACCGGCTCGACCAGCAAGATCATCTACAAGCCGCTGCCAATGGACGACCCGAAAGTGCGGCAGCCCGACATCACGCGCGCCCGCACCCTGCTTGGCTGGGAGCCGAAAGTGTCGCTCGAAGAGGGTCTTGGCCGCACCATCGACTATTTCAAGACCAAGGTTCTAGGTTCCTAGTTGCCATTCACGACGCTCGGCCTCGGCTCGAAAATTACCACTGCGCTCAAGGAACAGGGATACGTCGAGCCGACACCGATTCAGGCAAAGGCGATTCCCGTCATTCTTGAAGGCCGCGACATTATTGGCGTGGCGCAAACCGGCACCGGCAAGACCGCGGCGTTCGTGCTGCCGCTGCTCGAGCGGCTGAGCCAATCGCCGCCGCAAAAGCACATGCGCGCGCTGGTCGTCGCGCCGACCCGCGAGCTGGTCGCGCAGATCGAGGAGAACATCCGCGCCTACGGCCGTCACCTCACGCTGCGCTACGCCACGATTTTTGGCGGCGTTGGTGAAGGCCCGCAGATTCAGGCGCTGCGCCGGGGCGTTGACATCGCGGTGGCGACGCCGGGCCGCCTGCTCGACCTGATGCAGCAGCGCCACGTGAACTTCGCCGACCTGCAGGTGATTGTGCTCGACGAAGCCGACCGCATGCTCGACATGGGTTTCCTGCCGCCGATCCGAAAGATTGTTGCCGCCGCCCCGAAGGTCCGGCAGACGCTGCTGTTCTCGGCGACGCTGTCGAAGGAGATCGAGGCGGTGTCAAGGGAGTTCCTGAAAAACCCCGTGCAGGTGGAGATCGGCGCCCGCTCGACGCCGGTGGAAGCCGTGGCCCAGTGGATTGTCGAGGTTTCCCAGGCGGCGAAGGTCCCGGCCCTCGTCCACTTGCTCAAGGACACGGCGCTCGAGTCGGTGCTGGTGTTCTCCCGCACCAAGCACGGCGCCGATCGAATCGCCCGCAAGCTTGAAGATGCGGGCGTTCGCTGCGCCACGCTGCACTCGAACCGCACGCAGGGTCAGCGCATTCTCGCGCTCAAGCGCTTCAAGTCCGGCGAGGTGCGCTGCCTGGTCGCCACCGACATTGCCGCGCGCGGCATTGATGTCGATGGCATCTCGCACGTAATCAATTACGACTTCCCTCCCCAGCCCGAAGACTACGTGCACCGCATTGGCCGCACCGGCCGCGCACTCGCCATCGGCGACGCCATCAGCTTTGTGTCGCACGATGAGATGGATGACCTTCGCCGGCTCGAACGCTTTCTCGGCCGGGGCATCACGCGTCGAAAGCTGGAAGGTTTTATCGCGAATACCCCTCATCCGACGCCGGCCGGTGATCGGGCGCCGGCCAGCATCGGTCATCGACCGCCCGGCGGAGGGCGCTCGCATGCGCGGCCCGGTGGCCATCGCCCCGGCGGGAGTGGTAGCGGCGCCGGCGGCGGATCCTGGCGGCCGCGCGGCCCTGGTGGCCAGCGCAGCGGCCCGCCGCGTCGCGGACGGACGTAGCAGAGGCCTCGCGCGTTAGTTCAGGCAGCGCGCGACCGGGACCTCGGGCCACGAGATCCCGGTTCGGCTCGCTTATCTCGGCACGAGGACTCTGACGATCCGGTTGGCTCTCCGCTCGATCACGAACAGGTCTCCGGTCCGCGTGTCGAACGCCATGCTGGTCGGACTCTGGAGTGGGTCAGCAAGCACGAGCGATGTCCCTCGCACGCCGTCGACCCGCAAGAGGCGTCCTGCTCCGTTGGCCAGGAACGCTCGGGAATATTCGAGGACGTAGGATTGGTCGCCCGTGGCGGTCAGGGGCAACACGTCAATGGCGGTTTGCAAGCCAGTGAGAACACGTTCGGTGGCTCCCGTGAAACGGTTCACTCTCCACACGCTCGCTGCGCCCGGGCCGAATGGAAAGCCAGTCAGCAGCGACACGAGATAGTCGTTCCCGACTTCGCGAATGCTGGCGGGAACCGCTTCGGAGACGGGAGGGCCGAGCGCCGGCAGGGTGTTCGGCACCGGCGCAAAATTCACCAGCGTCGCCGCAGCGCCCAGGGTCGGGGTGATCGGCACCGTCCACACGCGGTTGAATGACGCATCGACCACCGCGATGCTCGCATTGCTCCCAACAATGCCACTCGGATTCGAGATCCGGACGTTGCGGGGCTCCGCCGCTGTCGGCTCCGCGGCAAAGTCGGGGAAGTCGACCAGGCGCGAGACGCGAACCGATTCACCGAGTGCGTTCCTCAGGTAGACGCCTTGGCCGGCAGCCAGGGGGGCGTGGGCAGAGGCCGGCAGGGTGAAGTTGAACCCAAAGTC
>JANMUX010000524.1:0-5880 GCA_031392125.1 Acidobacteriota bacterium
CCAGCACTTCCGCACCTCAGCACTCCTCACTTGGTGTCATTCCAAAACGCCGCGAGCAGGTTGCCGGCAACTTGCTGGCGATACTCCCCAGTCGATCGCACATCGTCGATCGGCGCGATCTCCCGGCGTAGCGCCGATTGCGCCTCGGCCAGGGAGCCTCCCCTGGCCAAGACGGCCGCCGTCTCAGTCGCCAGTACCACGGTGGGGGCGACCGAGCCAAGCGCTATGCGCACCTGCGGACCTCGAACACCAGCCATCATGATCTTCGAAATGGCCTGGGCGCGGCGAGTGCCGACTTTACGCCACCATTGGCGCCCGACAACCGGAGCAATTTCCACGGCTGTGATCAACTCGTCTGGCCGTCGAACGCTCTGGCGGTAGCCGGTGTAGAACTCGGTGAACAGAACGCGCCGCTCGCCGCTCGCACTGCGCAACACAATCTCTGCGCCCGCGGCGGCGAGTACTGGCAGCATGTCGCCCGCCGGCGAGGCGTTGGCGATGTTGCCACCGAGCGTGCCGCGGTTCTGGATCTGCGCGCCACCGATTTCACGGGCCGCTGCGACCAGCATCGGCACGCGCTTGCGCACGAGCGGCGACGCGATGATGTCGGCGTAGGTGGCGAGCGCGCCGATCCGCAGGCGTGGGGACACACTTTTCTTGTCCGCCGAAGCGCCGCGTGCGGAGGTCGAGGGTTTGTAGGTCGTGATGCCCCGCAGCTCGTCGAGTCTCCACAGATCGATGAACTGCTTCTTGTCGGTGGTGCCGAAATGCAGTCCCACCAGGACGTCGGTGCAGCCGGCTATGGGCGTGAGCGAGGGCTCGGCGGCGAGCATCGCCAGGGCGGCCTTGAGGCTTGTTGGCCGACGCAACGTCAACGTTCTAGCGTCGGCGGGCACGCGCGCCTTTCTTGTTTCGAGGGAGGCGGGCCTTGCTTGCCCGCCGTAGCCTGGGCGGAGGTGAAAGAGCAGCTTCAATGGAATTGAAAATGCTGATGTAACCGGTGCACCGGCACAGGTTGCCGGCCAGCGCCGTCTTGATCTCGTCGCGCGAGCAGCCCGCCTTGAGGGTGCAAGCCGCCATGATCATGCCGGGCGTGCAGATGCCACACTGCGCGCCGCCGTGTTCGACAAAGGCGTTCTGCAACGCTTTTGCCGACCGCTTTGCCGTAGCCGCACCTTCGATCGTCACCACCCGGCAGCCTTCGACGTGCGCGGCCGGCACCAGGCACGAGTCGACCGCCACGCCATCTACCAACACCGTGCACGCGCCGCACTCGCCTTCGCCGCAGCCTTCCTTGGTGCCGGTCAGGCCGCAGTTCTCGCGCAGCACGTCGAGAAGGCGTGTCATCGGCGCGACCTCGAACCGGCGTTTCTTGCCGTTAATCGTCAGCAGCATGGGGTGAGGGTGATAATCGCGCTGTCATCAGCCGCTCGGGGGTGGCCGGAATCGAGCGAATGTCGAAGCCGCAATGGCGAAGGGCGTTGATCACGGCTGGCGCAGGGCCGTCGATTGGCATCTCTCCCACGCCCTTGGCGCCGTAAGGTCCGTGCGCATAGGGCCGTTCCAGCATCACCACGTCGATCGGCGGCGCATCCATCGGCGTGGGAATGATGTAGTTGGTCAACTGGGCGTTCGCCATGCGGCCGTCGCGCATCACCACCTCTTCGAGCAGGGCGTAGCCGATGCCTTGCGCCGTGCCACCCTGAATCTGTCCTTCGGCCATCACCGGGTGAATCGCCTTGCCAATCTCGGCGACGGCCGTCACGCGAGTCGGCGTCACTTCGAACGTGACCGGATCGACTTCGATCTCCACCACGTTGCAGCCCCACGCATAGCTGCCGTAGGCATCGCCGGCATAGCGCTGGTCGTCCCATAGCAAACCCGGCGGCGGTTCGTACTGCCTGGTCACGGTAAACGCGCCGTGCCTGGAGAAGTATTGCGACGGCGTGAGCCGGCCGAGCTTCCGTCGCATGTCGCGAGCGCACCGCTCGAGGAGCTTGCCCACGATCATGCACGTACGCGACGCGACGGTTGGTCCGCTGTCGGGGACGACGGCGGTGTCGGGTTGCTGCACCTCGATGGCCGAGAACGGCAATTCCAACGCATCGGCCACAATCTGCGCGAGCATGGTTGTCGTGCCCTGGCCAATTTCCGTGCTGGCAACCAGGATGCGGGCGCCCGAACGAGTCAACTGGAGCGAGGCCTTCGAGGCCAGCTTGACCTCACCGGCGCCGGTGAAGCCCGAGCCATGAAAGAACAGCGACAAGCCGATGCCGCGGTTGGTGCCGCGCCACTGCCGCCGCTTCTGCTTGAAACGTGAGCGCGTCACCGCCTCGCGAAGCACCGGCAGCGCGCTGGCATCCTTGCCCAGCCGCTGTCCCGTTGCGGTGGAATCGCCTGGCCGCAGCGCGTTGATCTCGCGAAGCTTGACCGGATCGAGCCCCAGCACCTCGGCCACGCGGTCCATGTGCGCCTCGACGGCGAACTGTGTCTGCGGCGCGCCGAAGCCGCGGAAGGCTCCGTTGGGCGGCGTGTGAGTCATCATCGCGCGGCCACGAATACGAACGTGGTCGCAGCGATACGGGCCGGCCGAATGAATCACGCCCCTCGACAACACCACCGCACTAAGCGTGGCGTAGGCACCGCCGTCGATCAGCACATCGACGTCCATCGCCATAATTCGGCCATCGCGCCGCAGTCCGGTGCGGTGCCGGACGATCGACGGGTGGCGCTTGGTGGTGGCCAGCAGATCTTCGACGCGGTCGTAGATCATCTTGACGGGCTTGCCGGTCTTGAGCGCCAGGATGGCCGCGTGACACGCCAGCATCGACGGATACTCTTCCTTGCCGCCAAAGCCGCCGCCGGTCTCGGTCTGCACCACCCGCACGCGATCGGGCGCGAGCCCGGTCATCACCACCAGCGCCTTGTGAACGTAGTAGGGGCACTGCAGCGAGCCATGAACCGTGATTTGCCCGTCACCTGGCACGGCGATCACGCCATTGGTTTCGATGTAGAGCTGTTCCTGGTGACTGGTGCGGTACTCGCCCTCGACCACGACGTCGGCGCCGCGAAAGCCGTGTTCGAGGTCGCCTTTATCGATGGCGATCTGTTTGAAGCAGTGTGCCGAGGCCTCAGGATCGTAGGTCGGCGCCAGTTCGCGGTAATCGAATCGCACTCGTGAGCCGATGGTGAAGAGCGCGCGACGGTCGGCATGCGCCACGAGCAGGATCGGCTCGGCCACGTGCCGTACTTCGCGCTCGGCGAGGCACGGCTGGTCGGGATCGAGCAGCGCGACGTAGTTCTTTCCCGGAATGTCGCGGTAATCGGCAACGACGTAGTCGGAGGACAGCCCGATGTGGGTCTCGAGAATCGTCCCGCGGGGGATCGTGGAGCGAATCGTCGCCCCGAACAGCATGCCCGGGAACGACAGGTCGTCGATGTATTTGGCGGCGCCGTTGACTTTCGCGTCACCGTCTTTGCGCCGAACATTGCTCCCAACCGCGCGACTCACGTCCGCACTCTAGCACCATAGGCACACGGCACCTTAGGCACCCTAGGCACCTTATCTTCATCCCCCAGCCATGGTGGGAACGATCTCGATGACGTCACCATCAGCGATGGGCCGCTGGTCAACCGCATGCAGCAGCAACTCGTCATTCACGGCGATGTTGTACAACGGGTCGTCCAGCTGCTCGCCCAGGCCGGGCGCCAGGCGTTCGAGTGCCGCCAGCAACTGGCCCACCGTCGAAACCGGCTCGCGCACCACGAGCGAGTTGCCGCCGGCGGCCGGTTGCAATGCCGCCGGGAAGTTAACGGTCACTGCCAAGCGCGCCTACCAATTCCCTGCGCCATGCCTCTTCCGGCGCGCCTTCGCTGGTCAGCCGGGAAATGGCGTAGAAGCGCGACAACATTGCGTCAAACTCCTGCCGATCGATACGCTCGCCCTGGTAGGGCCCGCTCGGATTGGGCTCGTCGAACCAGCGATCGGGGAGCGTATCGTCTTTGCGCCGCATGCCAAGGCGATGGTTAATCAGCCGCTCGACACCCATCACGTTGAGGCCGCACTGCTCCAGCTGTTCGTCGGTGAAGGCGAGGCCAGTCACGTTGGCGAGTTGCTCGCGGAATTCCGGCATCCCCGGCAGTGACGGGCTGTTGAACAACTTCGTGGTGAAACGGCACATGCCGACCGAATCGCCGACCGCAGAGATGTTCTCGCAGGCTCGGACCGCGCGTTCCTTGTCAACGTAGCTATTGGGCTCGGCGCTCACGGCGCCGCCGTATAGCTCTGACTTGAAGGCAGGGTTGTCGTTGATGCGGGCGTTGATCTCGAGCGTGGCGCGGTTGCGCAAGTGATCCATTCCGCGCGTGGCGACCGCCAGGCCAAGCGCGAACGCCTTGAGGATGCGCGCGTCGTGAGGATCGCTCTGGCCGAGGCCCTTCACCGCGATTCGATACCGCAATGCCTCTGGCGGGTAATGGCCCGTCTCCACCGCTCGGGTGCTGTCGGCGAGCGCGGCGCCGAAGCCCTGCCGCATCGAGACCTGGAACAGCAGCTGCTCAATCGTGGCGGCGTCGCCCCAGGTCAGCGTGATGCCGCCGGTGTGCTTGGTGGTGATGATGCCGCGCTGAAAGAGCTCGAACGCCCACGCGATCGCCGATCCGGTCGAGGCGGTGTCGAGACCCAAATCATTGCAGATGTTATTGAGACGAATCACCGACGCGACGCTGTCGATTCCCAGGTTGGGCCCAAACTTGCCGAGGGTGACGTACTCGGGGCCGTCACCCTTGTCGTACTTGTCGGGCGTCGCGCTGTGCAGGTCGTTGAGCGGACGGCAGTTCACCGGGCAGCGGAAGCACCCCTCCATGCCCGGCCGGTAGGGATCGAAGTGCTCGGCGTCGAGCCCGTCGGTCCAGGTGGTCTCCTGGTTGTTCTTCGTCCCCATCGCGCCCAGCAGCCGGCTGGGCTTGTAAAGAAACGGCGTGCCGGTGGTCGACAGCGCGTTCTTCACCACTGAAGTCGCCAGCAACTTCTGGGCGATGTGCCGGTTGTACGGCTTGTAGGGCTGCGCGGTCGCAAACTCGCGCGTCTGTGCGAACGTAACGATGCCCTTCAGGCGCAGCGATCCCATCTTGGCACCGGGGCCACCGCGCGCGTAGATCGCCTTGGGCCCGGCCATGATGCCGCTTGTCAGCACCAGGTTCTCGCCCGCGCGGGTGATGTTCGCCATCGCCAGGTTGCGCGCCCACTTGCCGCCCACGTCGCGGGCGACGGCGTCGCGCATGTCGATGTTGTCCATGCCGACATAAGGCGCGGCATCCTCGAACGTCACGCTGCCTTCCCGGATCATCAGCATGGTCCAAGCCGCAGACCGGCTGTAGAGCACAAGGTGGTCGTAGCCGTTCATCCGCAGGAACGACGGGAAGTAGTCGCCGGCGTTGGAGTCGAGCAACACGCCCGACTCGGGTGACCACGACGTGCAGTTGCCACGGGCGGCGCTGGGCACGAGGCCCGTCAATAATCCCGACCCGAAGATCAGCGGAATGCCGGGATCGAGCGGCGTCAGCGACTCGTCCAGCAGGCGGTGGAGGTAATACATGTTGGCGCCGCGGCCGCCCAGCACGGTCTTGGTCACCGCCAGCGGTGTGAACGCCTTGTGCAGCTCGCGACGCTCGAGGTCGACGAACAAGGTGGCGCCTTGCGACGGGAATTGCGCATCACGCGGCATCTCGTCGAGCAGACGAGCAACGCGTTCGCGAATGGCCATGGGTAAGTATAGGGGGCTTGGGGGCTCAGGGGCTTTAGGGGCCTAGGGGCATAGGGGCTTAGGGGCTTAGGGGCTTAGGGGCTTGGGGTTAGAATCGCGGCATGCGAAATCTGCT
>JANMUX010000012.1:0-4679 GCA_031392125.1 Acidobacteriota bacterium
CACCGAATCGATTTTGTCGAGGCTCGGCGCCACCGCTGAACAGATTGATCGCGAACGCAGCCGCGCCCACACCGAGTTGTTCGGGGACAGGAAGACGTGAAGGCGTTGCTGCTCGCGCGTGGACTCGGACGCCGCATGCAGGCGGCAGCCAGTGGAGCGGCGCTGACGGCCGCGCAGCAGGTCGCCGCCGCAGCGGGCGCCAAGGGCATGATGCCTGTGGGCGCCGGCCAGCGGCCGTTTCTCGAGTACGGGCTCAGCGCGCTCGCCGATGCCGGCTGCATAGACGTGTGCCTGATCGTGGCGCCGGGCGATCACGTGATTCGCAAGCACTTCACCGGCCCGGGGCGGCCAGCGCGCGTGCGGCTGTCGTATGCGGAGCAGCCGTTGGCCGACGGCACGGCGCGGGCCGTACTGGCCGGCGCGGCATTTGCGGGCGACGGCCCGTTCCTTGTGCTCAATGCCGACAACCTTTACCCTGTCGAGGCCTTGAGGATGCTCGTCACGATTGATGGTCCAGGGCTGCCGGCCTTCGACCGCAGCCAGTTGGTGCGCGACAGCGGGTTTGCCCCGGAGCGCGTGGCGGGCTTCGCGCTTCTTGACGTCGATGCGACCGGTCACCTGCGCGGAATCATAGAGAAGCCGTCGGCCGAGCAGCTGGCCGCCGCCGGATCACGGGCACTGGTCAGCATGAACGCGTGGCGCTTCGATCACCGCATTTTCCGGGCCTGTGCGGACGTCCCGGTCTCGGCGCGCGGCGAATTCGAGCTACCCGAGGCCGTGGGCGTCGCGATTGCGACCGGCATGGCGTTTCGCGCGCTGCCGGCGCGGGGCGCGGTGCTTGACCTGTCTCGCCAAAGCGACCTGCCGCTGGTCACCGCGCGGCTCGCCGGACTGGAGCCACATCCGTGACCGACGCGTTTGTCCGCCACTTCGAGGGCATCGGCATGACGGCGGATGAGGCGCGGTCGCGGGCCGCGCTGTTTCGTGAGCTCGACGAGCGCGGCGGCGCGGTGCTCGGTGGCCGGCCCGACTGGTACCGGTTCTCTCCCGGGCGCATCGAGATTTTCGGCAGGCATACCGATTACGCGGGCGGGCACTCGCTGCTGGCAGCGGTGCCGCGCGGCATTGCGCTCGTCGCCCGAGCGCGCGCCGACGGCATCGTTCGTGTCGGCGATGTTCGCGACGGCCAGATTGTTGAAGTCAATCCGTCGGCTGAAGCACCGCCCGAGTACCGCGGCCTACGCCGCTACGTGCATGTCGTGGCGCGACGGCTGTTCCTCAATTTTCCAGGCTGCGCCCTGGGCTCCGAAATCGCGATCGCCAGCGACCTGCCCCGCGCATCGGGCCTCAGCAGCTCGAGCGCGCTGGTGGTCGGTGTGGCATCGGCGCTAATCGCCCGGGCCGGCCTGCACGACCGCGACGAGTGGCAGCGCCACCTGCCTACCGTCCAGCACCTGGCGTGGTACCTGGGCTGCGTGGAAAATGGCCTCGATTACGAAGGCCTGCCGGGAGCCGCGGGAGTCGGCACGCACGGCGGCAGCGAAGACCACACGGCGATTCTTGCCAGCCGCCTCGGCCACGCCAGCCTGTACCGCTTCATGCCAGTGACGTCGCTTGGCGACGTGCCGATGCCGCCGGAGTGGACATTCGTGATTGCGTCAAGCGGTGTGCAGGCCGACAAGGCCGGGTCGGTACTGGCCCGCTACAACCGCGCGGCCGACTCGGCGCGTGCCCTGCACGCGATTTGGAATCGGCAGGCCGGGGTCACGACACACTCGCTGGCCGCGGCCCTGAACAGCGCTCCCGATGCGCTCGAGCGTTTCGACCGCTGGGTGGACGATGGCGCTGGCGAGTTCCCCGCCGAAGACCTGCGCAAGCGCCTGCGCCACTTCGTCAACGAAGACCGGCGCGCGCCGCTCGCCGCGCAGGCCTTTGCAACGACCGACCGGGCCGCACTCGGTGAGTTGTCGCGCGCCTCGCAACTGGAAGCCGAATCACTGCTCGGCAATCAGATACCCGAGACGGTCGCCCTCGCGACCCTGGCGCGCGACACCGGGGCGTTTGCGGCGAGCAACTTCGGCGCGGGCTTCGGCGGCAGCGTGTGGGCGCTCACGTCATCGCACGACGCCCAGGCGTTTGGCGAAGAGTGGATTCGAGCCTACCAGCGGCGGATGCCGGCTGTGGGTCCCGTCCCCTGGTTTATCGCCCGCCCTGGGCCGCCGGCCACCGAGATCACGTTCCCATAACGGCGCGCGTCGGCTAAGATGACGGCCGATGAGACAGTTTGCGTGGTCCCTGCCCTTCGCGATGCTGGTTCTCTCGGCGTGCGGGTCACCGCCTCCGCCGCCGCCACCGCCGTTTCAGGTCACTGCCAGCATGAAGGATTTGATGCTGAACGTCCTCGATCCTGCGGCCGACGGCATCTGGGAATCGGTTGGAACGATCATGACCATTGAAGGCACGTTCGAGAAGTTTCCCGCCTCCGACGATGAGTGGGCCGGCGTGCGCGCGGCGGCGATTCAGCTGGCCGAGTCGGGCAACCTGCTGATGCTGCCGGCGCGCTCGAGCGGCTCGCCCGAGTGGATCAAGGAGGCACAGGGGTTGATCGAAGCCAGCGGCCGCGCCCTGAAGGCAGTCGACGCCAGGGACAAGGACGCACTGTTCACCATTGGCGGCGACATCTACGACGTCTGCACCAACTGTCACCGCCAGTTTTCACCAGAGCTGGTGAGACCCTAGCCCGTGTCGCTCCTGGCGTTTTGCGAGTGGCTCGCCGCCACCGAAGGCAGCATCGCCCTCCACGAATCGATGTACATGTATCCGATCGTGGAGTCGAGCCACGTGCTCGCTCTCACCCTGTTCGTTGGCTTCGCCGTGATTCTGGACCTCCGGCTGCTCGGGCTGATCCTGAAGCAGGTGCCGGTCTCGCAGGTTGCCGAGCGCCTGCTGCCGTGGACCATTGGCGGCTTCGTCGTGATGAACGTCACCGGCCTCCTGCTCTTCTACGCGATCCCGATCCGCACCTACCAGAGCATTTTTTTTCGCGCCAAGGTCATCTTCCTGATCCTGGCGGGCATTAACGTCTGGCTGTTCCACACGCGTATCTATCAGCGCATCGCGGAATGGGATCACGCGCACATCACGCCGAAGGCGGCCCGCCGCGCCGGCCTCGCCTCGCTGATTCTGTGGGGCGCCATCATCGTCGCCGGGCGCATGATTGCCTACAACTGGTTCGACTGCGACATTCAGCCGCAGCCGGCCTTCGTTAACTGGGCGGCGGGCTGCGTGGTGCCGCCGCCGGCGCCCTGAGGCCCAATGCTGCTGCCGTTCTTCGAGTGGTGTGAAACGCTGTGGCTGGGCCAGTTCGTGGTCGGCTCACTCTGGCTGTTTCCCGTGATCGAGTCGGTTCACCTGCTCGCGTTGGCGATGCTTGGCGGCTCGATCCTGCTGGTTGACTTCAGGCTGCTCGGGCTGGGATTAAAGGATCGCGCCGTAGCGGAACTGGCCCGCGAGGCGCGGCCGTGGATGATCGCCGGCCTGGTTGCCATGGTGCTCACCGGCATACCCCTGTTCTTGTCCGAACCGATCAAGTGCTATTACAGCACCGCGTTCTGGATCAAGATGACGACCTTGCCGGTAGCGCTGGCGTTCGCGTTCACCGTGCGGACGCGGGTGACCCGGGCAGAGCCCGTACGAAACACAGCGCGCCGCCAGAAACTGGTCGGCGCGCTGTCGATTGCGCTGTGGTTCACCGTCGCCGCGGCCGGCCGGTGGATCGGGTTCTCGTAAGGCGCTAGCGGCCGCCGGGCTTCTTCGGCGCTTCCCCCGGATCGCGGCCATCCTTCGGTGCGCCCGTGCCCGACGACCCCATGAACAGCTTGCGGCCGTCGGTGAACGTCACGTCGCGGCCGTTGGCGCGTTTGAGCGAGTGGTCCTTGGTCTGGTAGCCGTCGACGATGACCTCGGTGCCGACCTTGACGGTTTCGCGCGTGACGCCGCGCCGCAGCAAGGTGTTCGGCGTGCCGCCCTCGATCATCCAGATCTCGGGCTTGCCGTCCTTGACGGTCTCGATGTGGATCCAGGTGTGCGGATTCACCCACTCGAGGCGCACGACCTTCCCCTGCAATCGAATCGGCGCGTTCGGGTCGAACTCGGCGCCGAACGCATGATGGGCAATCACCGTACGGCCCGCGAGCAGCAGACCGGCCCCCAGCAACAGCACGCTTAAGGTTGTTCGCGTTGTCATTTCTTGGTCCCCAGGCGTTTCTCTTCGTTGCGCGCGCCGCTCAGCACGTTCGACAAGGCGTAGTTGCCTTCGTTGCACGCGTATTCATAGATTAACTCGTCTGTCGCGCGGAAAGGAATCTCTCCCGTAAACGGCCGGGCGAACGTCGTCGGGTCCTCAACCGTAAAGCGGTAGTTGATGGTGTTGGCGTCAACCCGGCGGAAGCGCTCGATGACATGGAGGTTTTCGGCCGAGCCACGGAAGGGCTGCTGCAGCGGAAAGTTGGTGGTGTCAACCACCAGCGTGTCACCCTCCCAGTGCCCGATCGAGTCACCCATCCACGGACGAATGTGCTTGGGCACGTGGGTGCCGCCGATGCGGACGATGCGCGCGTCGTGAACCATCTCCATGAGAATCATCACGTGGTCCGGCGTCTGCACGATCTGCAGGTTGT
>JANMUX010000023.1:0-14827 GCA_031392125.1 Acidobacteriota bacterium
GTGATGCCGCCCTTGCCGTAGCGCTCGAAGCCGGGCACGAATGCCGACACCGGGTCATTGAGACGAACCCGGCCCTGCTCCACTAATGTCATTACTGCCGTGGTGGTAGCCACGACCTTCGTCAACGAAGCGACGTCGAAAACAGTATCAACAGTCATGGCCTCTTGAGACGGCACCGTCGCCCGAAACCCATATGACTTTTCGAACATCGTCTGATCGCCGCGTCCTATCAGCACAACCGCCCCCGGGGCGGACTTCGCCGCGATGGCGGCGGCGACCAGATCGTCGATTCGGGCAAACTGGCTCGAATTAGCGGCAGAAATGGCAGGTTTTGGCGCGGGACCCTGTTGGGCGAGCGGCGCGGCCACCGTCAGGGCAACCAGGGCGAGGGCCAGTAGCGTGAAACGCATCGGGCTAATATACTGACTCGGTTGTAGTTCTTTACAGGGAGAAGCTAGCAATGCGTGACTTGAAGACATTTGTTTCGGCGGCGGCCGTGGTTGTGGCTCTGGTGATCTCGGCCCTCCCGGCCGCGGCGCAGACCGGCCGCGTTGGTGGCACCATCAAGGATCCACAGGGCGCACCCCTGAAGGGCGCCACGATTACCGCGGAAAATCCAGCAGCCTCACCTTCGTCGTTCACCGCGACGACCGACGACAAGGGCCGCTACTCGATCATCGGGCTCAAGACCGGCACCTGGAAGGTCACGGCTGTGGCCCCGGGCTTCGCGCCCTCTTCTGGCAACGTGCCGGTGCGGTCACTCGGCGCGCCCATGCCGCCGGTCGACTTCGTGCTGGCGCCTGGTGCCACCGGCCCGGCCGGCGCGCTAGCGGGCGTCAACACCAAGGAGCTTCAGGCCGAACTGCAGAAGGCCATGGACGCGGCCAACGCCGGCCAGCACGACGCGGCGATTACCGCCTATCAGGCGATTCTCACCAAGACGCCGGCACTGACGATGATCAACGGGCAGATTGCCCAGGTCCAGCGCATGCAGAAAAAATACGACGAGGCGATTGCGTCGTATCAGAAGGTTCTCGCCGCCGACCCGAACAACGACAAGTCGAAGATCGAAATCGGCATGACCTATCTCGAGAAGGGTGACTTCGCCAACGCCGAGAAGTCGCTGCTCGAGGTCGCGACGTCCACCACCGCGACCCGCGAGGTGTTCTACAACCTCGGCGAAGTGAAGTTCGCCAAGGCCGAGACCGACGAGGCCGTGAAGTACTACCAGCGCGCAGTCGACATGGACGGCACCTGGGGCAAGCCGCTTTTCAAGATCGGCCTCGCCAAGCTGCAGAAGGCCGACATGGCGGGCGCGCTCGAGACCATGGAAAAGGTGATCGCGGTCGATCCCAACTCGCCCGAGGCCGCGCAGGCCAAGGGCCTGATCGCGCAACTGAAGAAGGGCTAACGACCTTTGCGCTTTTCGGCTTCGCCGATGAGCTGATCGATATTGGGGTAAGAAGGCTCGATGCTTCGGGCCTTCTTCCACATCTCCACCGCGTCGGCAAACTGCCCCTGCCTCGCCGACATCACACCCTTCACCACCCACGGAAATGCGTAGTTCGGTTCGACAATGGTCGCCTTGTCGAGGGCCGCGATCGCCGCACTGTTGTTGCCGCGCTCCGCTTCGAGCCAGCCCTTGGCGGCGTGGTTGGACGCGACATCGGGGAACGTATCGAGGCTGAGGATGTAATCATCCTGCGCCTTGCGAAGCGCGTCGCCGACGTTGCCGGGCAACTGTACGATGCCGAAGGCGACCAGGACTTCGGCCGCGCGTGCGCGAACAACCCGCGCCCGATCGACCAAGCGGGCCAGCACGGGGGAAAGCGCTCGCTCGCGGTCGCCAATCGCGCCCAGCGCCTTCAAGGCCGCCGCGCGCACGACCGGCTCGGGATCGTCGGCAGCGCCAATCAGCGCGTTGATGATCGCCGGCGTCACCTGCGCGGCAGCGCTCGGCGGGCGCAGGCCGGCACTCGCGGTCGCTTCGACACCTTGTCTGTTTCCAAACGAGGTCTGCGTCTGCATCGATCCGGTGCGCTGTGCGCCATCGGACCGGCCCTCGGAGACTAACCGCGCGATGTACTCCGCCGCGCTGGCGCGAACCAGCAGGCCTTGCGAGCGGTCCACGGCCAGCCTGGCCAGACCAGGCAACGTGCCCACATCCCCTGAACCGGCGCGATACATGGTGTCGGCCAGCGTCAATGCCTTGCCTCGTCGCGCGGCGTCGCCCCACCACTCGTCCATCTGCCGGGCGGCCCACTCCGGTGCGCGGTCGTCGTGACAGGTCGTGCAAGCGTTGGGAATGCCGAAGCGAGCCGTGTTCTCGGGCACCGGCGGCTGAAAGGTGTGGTCGCGCTTGCGAATCAGCAGCCGCCAGTTGACGTCGCTCATGTGGCAGTTGATGCAACGGCTGCCTTCCGACTGCGGCGCGTGGAATGTATGAGCGGCAAGGCCCGGTCCGGTGAACGAGGGCAACGCCGCTACCTTCGACTCCCGGTTCCCGACTCCCGCCTTCGCCAAGGCTTCGGCGCGCAAGCCCACCTCCCGTCGCGGCTCGTTGTGGCACTGCGTGCACAACTCGTCGCCCTTGGGGCCGTCGTGAATGTCAACCTTCAGCGACGCTTCGAATGTCGAGCCGTGCGAGACATGGCAACTCGCGCACGAAATGGCTCCCGCCTGGAAACACCCGCTCATCGTCAGCGCCTGCGGGCGGTTGAAGCGATTCGGGCGGCCGTCTGGCCAGAACTCCCCCTGGTGATCGTTGGCGGGAACCGGCTCGCTGATCAGGAACGGCAGCGCGTAATCAGCATAAGCGTCGCCACCTTTGAAACCGACGAACACGTTGTTCTTGTTGCCATGGCAGTAGGCGCAGGTGTCGTAGACGCGCTTGGGATCCGAGCTACGAGTCGAAAGAATCTTCAGCGTGCCGCTCAACGCGCGGTTCTTGTCGCTGGTGTCGTAGACCGGCTTCAACGCCGGGTTTCTCTCCCACGCCTCCATCAGCGTGTTGTGCTCGCGTCCGGGGCCGTGGCAGGCTTCGCAGCCAATTCCCATTTCGGTCCACGAGGTGTTGTAGCGTTTTGCGTTCAAGTCGTAGCCCTGGACGATGTTGGTGGCGTGGCAGTTGAAGCAGTTGACGTTCCAGATCTGGCGAATGTCGTGCGCGCCGTCGGGGATCGGGGTGATCTCCTTCCAGTCCATCCAGCGCTTGTGCTCGATATGCCAGAAGATCGGCAGCACGTACATGCGGCCCTCAGGCAGCATCGACAGGTAGCCCTGATATCGCTTGGCTCCCAGCGTGAAGTCGACTTGAAATGTTTCTGGCGGGGCCTGGCCGAACTTCACGGTCACAAACGGCTTGCCGTCCTTGCGCCCGAATGTGTAGGCGCGATCGTGATCCGCAAACGTGGTGCCCTCGCGAAAGTCACCGACGATGGTGGCGTCGGCGACTGG
The DNA here is from genome assembly GCA_031392125.1 of Acidobacteriota bacterium. Classification (GTDB taxonomy): domain Bacteria; phylum Acidobacteriota; class Vicinamibacteria; order Vicinamibacterales; family UBA2999; genus 12-FULL-67-14b. Next base: position 3,457 of record JANMUX010000023.1, read on the forward strand.
CTTGGTCATCTTGACGTGCAGCGAGTCTTTCCACTGCGCGTGTTCCTTGAGGTGGCAACGCTCGCAGGTTGCGGAGCCGAGATAATCGGATGGCGTTTGGGGGGGGGCGGCGGCCCTAAAGGACGGCCCTTCCGGCACCGCCTTCTGATCAGAAGCGCGCACGACCAGCGTGAGCATCAGCGTGATGCCCGCCGCGCATAGCAGCCTGGTCCCAAGAGTCACGGAGGCAGTGTACAAAAAAAGGGGCCCTCATAAGGGCCCCGCGAGCCAGCGGCCTAGTCAGCCTGGCTCAAAAATCATATGACTCCTGTGGGGACGTCAAACTTTCATCCGGTATAGAGCAAGCGCCGTGCCGGGCCAGGGCCGAGTCGATCGGTGCTGAAATGGGCGGAAAGTCGGTGTCGCCACTCCGTTCGATGTGACGAATCCAACCGATTGAAAAGAAGGACTTCGGCTCGATGGATCAGGCCGCAGACCTTGAGGGGGGCTGGCTTGGCGAGGTGGACAACTACAACGCGGATCGGATCGCCCACAGATCGGGGAAGACCGGTGTCATGAGCGTGGTCACCAGGTACTGCGCCCCGGCCGATCCGCCGGTGCCGATTTTGGCGCCGATGGTGCGTTGGACCATCTTGACATGGCGATATCGCCACTCCTGGATACCCTCGTCCAGATCCACCAGCCGCTCGCACATCTCCGCACGCATGGGGTCGCGACGATAAACGTCGATCAACGTTGCTTGCAGTTCTTCAGACGCTTCCACCTTGGCCGTTACGTCGCGCGCGAGTTGCGCGCGCGGCACGTGGTAGCCCTCGCGCGACAGGTAGCGCAAGAACGCGTCCCATAACGTGGCCTGACCGAATCGCTGCTGCAGCGCAAGATGCGCGCGGCTGCCGGCGGGAAACCTGTCGACCGCCGCGTGCGATTTCTGTCCGAGCACGAACTCGAGTTGCCGGAACTGATCGGATTGAAACCCGCTGGCCGCTTCAAGTCTCGTGCGGAACGACTGGAACTCGAGCGGCGTCATGGTTTCGAGAATGTCAAGCTGCGCAACCATCACCTTGAGAATCGTCAGGATGCGCTTGAGCGAATGCTGCGCGCGGAACGGATCGCCGGCATCGAGCAACGCCACCACGTGATCCACTTCGTGGAGCACCTGCTTGAACCACAGCTCGTAGACCTGGTGAATGACGATGAAGAGCATCTCGTCGTGCTCGGGCCCCTCGGAACGGGGGCGCTGGAGGGCGAGCAGTTCGTCAATGGCGAGGTAGTTCCCGTAGGTCACCGCTTCATCAGCCATGGCGACAGCAAATCACCAACTCGCCAAATCACCAAATCGGCAGAACCGCAAAAAAAAGGGCGGGGGCGCCGGCGTAGCGCCTCCCGCCTAACGACTCCCCCACAGGAGCCGAGCTGAGTTGGGCTGGTGAGGCAGATAGGGCAGGTGGGCTGGTGAGGAATTCCCCACCAGCCCAACCAGCCTTACCCGCCCCGCCCGCCCTAGAAGAGGAAGCGGAAGCCGACGCGCGCCGTGCGGGGCGCGAGAATGGCTGACGGCTTCTGGTAGCTCAGACCGGTCGCCCGGCTGATCGTCTCAGACGCGTGGCTGTTGGCGATGTTGAACGCGTCGAAATACGCCCGGAAGCGCATCCGGCTGGTGATGTTGAAGTTGCGTTCCGCGCGGATGTCGAACACCCAGATGTTGTCTTCGCGGTTGGCATTCATCGGCTCGGCGTAGGCGTTCGCACCGTTACCCACCGAGGTGGCGGTCAGACCGAGCGCGGCAGGAACCGTCACGGCCAGTGTGCGCGCGTAGTTGGCGCCCGACTGGTGACGCAACACCGGCGACAGGCGGATGCCGAGCGGCGCATCGTACGAACCTGACGCCTTGAAGTTCCAGATCGTGCGATCTTCGAGGCCGGGGTTGTTCGGGTTTCGCACCGGTCCGTTGGGGAAATCCGAAATCTGCGTGAAGCCGTAACCCATCGACGCCGACCACTTGTTGCCGTAGCGCTTGTTCATCGAGACCTCGTAGGTCTTGTAGCGCGCATACTGGTCGGCATTCATCACCACCTGGCGGTTGGACGGAATGCCGGCGTTGGGCGCGCCGAAGAACGTCAGTGCGCGATCGTCAGCCGTTCCTGCGCGACCGTCAACGCCGGTATCGGTGAAGGTGTACGGCACGTTGAAAATCGACAGCGGCCGCAACGGCTGCAGCGTGGCGATCAGGTCGTCTTCGGTCTTGTAGACGAACCCGGCGCGCAAGCCCATCGTGTCGCTCAACTGACGCTCGACCCACGCGCTGGCTTCGTGCGTGTAGGGCGCCTTGATGTTGGGATCGACGCCAATCGCACCGACCAGTGACGCGGACGTCTGCGCGCCCTCTTCACCCGGCTGCCAGCGGCGATCGCCGTTGATGTCGTTCCACTGGTAGGTGGCCGTCTTGGTGGCGGTGTTCGGGTTGCCGTTGCTGCCGACAGTGGCGCCCGGGTTGTGCCAGTAAAGGCCGTAGTTGCCCTTCAGCACGGTCTTGCCGTCACCAGTCAGGTCGAACGTCACGCCAATTCGGGGCGCGAACTGGTTCCAGGTGAAGAACGTTTGCTCGTCGAACGTCCTGGCGACCACCTGACTCGCGAGTGAGGGGAACTGGGGCGCCCACTGAGCCAGCGAGCCCGGTAGCTGTTCCTGGTCGGGCAGCCAGCCCTTGTAGCGATCGTAACGGAAGCCGGCGTTGACCGTCGCGCGGCCCACGGCCCAGGTGTCGTTGATGAACAGACCGATTTGATCGAGGTTCGCTTTGGAAGTGAGCGCATCGTGCGCACTCAGCTTGCCGGCGTCGGTCGCCGTCGGGAACGTGAAGGCGACCGAGTTGGATACGCCGTTGGTGTACAGGTGGTCGATGTTGCCACCGTACTGCTGCAAGTAGCCTTCCCACGACCGCTCCTTCAACAGTTCGGCGCCCGCCTTGAAAGTGTGGCTGCCCTTGCTGGTGTCGAGGAAGTAGGTGCTGGCCAAGTTGTACTGCTTACGGTCGCGATCGAGCTGCCAGATCTGGTTGGCGCCCTCGACCACCGCACGGCCGCTGTCGCGCCACGAGAAGTTTGCGCCCGAGTTGGCGATTAGCGGGAAGTAGTAGCCGAAGTCGCCGTAGCGGGCTTCGAGGTACACCTTGTCGCTGACCGTGCTGTTCCATTCACCCTTGTAGACCCAGCTGCCTGAGTCCTGCGCGTTGGTCTGCTCCGGCGAGGTATAGGTGTAGGTGCCAAACGGCAGGCGGTTGGGCTGTTCCTTCTGTCCCCACTGGTAGTAGCCAATCAGCTTGTTCTTCTGGTTCAGCTGATAGGTCAGCTTGCCGACCGGGTTCCACAACTTGGTGTTGAACGTGCTGTTGAACGTGAACTGGGGCTGCGCGACCGCGTTGAACTGCTGGCGGTAGGTACCAAAGCCCCACAGCTTGTCCTTCAGAATTGGACCGCCCAGGTTGATGTCCTGGTCGTAGTATTTTTGGATCTCGTTGCTGCCGCGTCGAATTGGGCTGTTGTTAAACGCCGTCGCCACGAGGTAATCCTCGGGGATGTTCGAGCCCTGCAGCGAGTTGTTGTACCAATCGAGGTGATACTCGCCCTGGAACGAGTTGCTGCCCGAACGAGCAATGAACTGTGACTGCACGCCGGGATTCGGCATTTCAGCCGACTGGCCGCTGGTGCCAATAAACGCCTCTTCGAGTGACGCGTAGTCGAAGTAGAAGCCGGCGCCGCCGGTACCTTCCGTGGTGTTGATGCCTTCAATCAGCACGCGCACCTGGCCAGTCATGCCGTAGGCGGTGTAGCCGGTCTGCGTGCCGGCACGGTTGCCGCCGACGTCGATGCGGCCCATCTGCACCGACGGGGTGACCGCGAGCAGCGCCCACATGTCGCGCCCGTTCGGCAGCGACTGTAGCTGCTCCATCTTGAAGTTCTGCTGGATGCGCGTCGTGCTGGTGTCGATGACCGGCGAGGCGCCGCTGACCGTCACGGTCTCCTGCAGCGTTGCCAGCGCGAGTTCGACGTTCACCTGGGCGGTGAAGCCCAGGCCGATGGCAACGGCGTCGCGCTTGAAGGTGTTGAAACCTGCAAGTTCGTAGCTGACCGAGTAAGTGCCGGGAGGCACCGCCGGAAAGCGGTAGTTACCCGTCTCCGACGTCACCGTCGTCTGGGGCGTAATCAGTGCCGGGCTGGTCGCCGTCACGGTGACACCAGGCAATACCGCGCCCTGCGCGTCCGTCACGCGTCCTTGAATGGTGCCCGTGCTGCTGGCGCCGCCGCCCTGGGCAAACACTGGTGCGCTAATCGCTAGCGTAACCAGCAGGGTCAACAGACCCGTAGTCCAACGTTTCATGCTCGTCCTCCTAAAATCATGTGGGGGGGCTGACGCGTGTCAGAGCCCAACCTTCAATTACAGCCAACAACCGCAAACGCGCTTCGAACTCCCGAACCACCGGTGCGTGGCGACCCACTACACCCCGACCCGGATGTAACTCGAAGTAACGGAGAACAATACAGGTGAGATGGGGTGAATTGCAACTTTTCCGGTTTGAACAACCGTTCTGGAGATGCTCAGCTGCTGAATCGCGTGATCAGCAGGCCCGCGAAGACCGCCCCGGCGCCCGCCATTTGGTTGGCCGACACCGGCTCGGCCAGCCAGATCGCCGCCACCACCATGGCAACCACCGGTGTCAGGTAGCTGTAAACCGAGGTGCGCGACCCGCCCAGCTGCTTGAGGCCCGTGTACCAAATGAAATAAGACAGGTTCAACGCGAGCAGCGCCGATGCCAGCATCAGTCCCCAGCTTTGGGCCGAGATTAATGTCCAGTCCACCTTGATCAAGATCGGCATCATCGTCACGACATACATCGCCGCGCCCAGCGAGAACGTCAGCCCGATTACCGTGAGCGCCGAGTGGCGCTTGAGAATCGGCTGCGAGGCGACGGAGTAGACCGCCCAGCACAGCACGCCGGACATCATGAGCAGGTCGCCATACAGCGTTTGCGACGACAACTGCGCTCCATGCCCGACGATCAAGTACAGGCCGCCAAGCGCCAGGAAGACGCCAACCCACCGCACCGGCTTGATGCGCTCGTGGCCGGCCCACGCCGAGAGCAGCGCGATCACGATGGGCGAGATGCCGACGATCAGCGATCCGTTGGCGACGCTGGTCCGCCTGACGGCGCCGACGAAGCACAGTTGATAGAGGAAGGTGCCGACCGCGCCGAGAAAAATCAGCTGGCGCCAGTCGCCGCGCGTCAGCGGCGCCTGTTGACGCTCGTGGTCGCGACTGAACCAGAGGACGCTCAGGAAAACGACGCTGCCGACCAGCAGCCGCATGGCGTTGAACGGAATCTCGGGGAAGTCGCGCAAGGCCACCTTGACCACCGAGAAGTTGCTGCCCCAGATCAGAACCATCAGCAGCAGCGCAGCGTCCAGCAGGGTCAGGGCCAAGGGTGGATTGTATCGGGAAAAACAAAACGGGGGCGACGCCGTCAGGCGCGCCCCCGCTTGCAGAAAACCCGGCTCGAAACTCTGAACTGTTAGTACTTAGCCGCCGAACGGCTTGAGGAAGAACAGAATCAGCGAGATGAGCAGCACGTAAATAACCAGCGACTCGATTAGCACGAGACCGAGAATCAGCGAACCGCGGATTTCGCCGGCGGCGCCGGGGTTGCGCGCAATGGCTTCAGCGGCCGAGGCGACAGCTTTTCCCTGGCCGAGCGCAGCGCCGAACGCGGCGATGGCCAGCGCGAAACCGGCGGTGACGATCGACCACTGGACCAGCCCGGAATTGGCCGCGTCAGCGGCGGCTTCCTGGGCATAGACCGGTGAGGCCAGACCGAGGACCACGAACCCGAACATCAACGACAGCACAAACCGACTTGTTCTCACGGAAAACGCCTCCATCTCAGACTTCTCACCGCTTCTACGGCAACGGCGACGCCAAGCGACGTCACACCTACCAGCATGGCCACCGGGTCGAGCTGCAAACGCACCATCATACCGTAGGCTGTGAGAGCCAGCATAGCATGCCTTGTGAAAAACTTCACTAAGTGGAAACGCCCGGTTTTTCTGGGGGTTTCGCCAGCAGATCGAAGACCGACCCGAAGGCCAACAAACGCATCGACACTGCCCGAGATCGCCCAGAACGACAGGGCCATCAGCAGCCCGCCGCCAATCACACCAAGCGGCGCCGACAGGTTGCGAAACCACGCCGCGGCCAGCAGCGCCAGCACCCCGCACACGACCGCCGTGTCCCGGCCGATGCGTGCGATCACTTCTTGTTGGCGAGCTGCATGACGCGGTACACGTTGAGGACGCCCGCCGCGAGGCCAAGGAAAAACCCGAGGAACGAGAGCCAGGGTTTGGTGCCCAACATACCGTCGAGCCAGAAACCGCCACCAAAGCCAAGCACCAGCGCGAACACAAACGACATCCCGATCGTACTGAGTTGACCGATGAGCTGCCAGGTCGTCGGTGAGGTCGGCGCCATGCGCTCAGTGTAGAGCGAAACGACAGGCTCAAGGCTGGTGGCTTACGAGCGTGGCGCGCCGCAGCACGCGGTGCGAAGCGGGTATACTGATTTCAAGCTGCCCGATGCGCCTCGGCCGCAGTTCGGTGAGGAAAATGAGTCAACACCCGATCGTTCGTCTCGTGGCCGGGGTCGCGTTCGCCCTTGTCGTTTCCGTCGTCCTGATTGCGCAATCAGCCGAGCGCGTGCTCTATGTCAGCGTCTGGGACGACGCCACCCGCGCACCGATTACCGGTCTTGGTCCTGACGCCTTCAACGTGCGCGAAGACGGCGCACGCCGAGAAGTGCTGCGCGTCACGCCCGCGACCTCGCCGATGTCAGTGGCCATTGTCGTTGACAACTCCGAGGCAGCAACACCGACCATTGCCGACCTGCGCAAGGCGCTGACCGCCTTCGTCAAATCACTCGACGGTGTCGGCCCGATCGCAATCGTCGGGGTTGCCGACCGGCCCACCATCTTGCGCGACTACACCACCGATCAAAAGCAACTGCTCGACGGCGTGCAGCGGGTGTTCGCCATGCCTGGTTCCGGCGCCACGCTGCTTGATGCGGTCGTTGAAGTGAGCCAGGGCCTGGCCAAGCGCGACACCGATCGCGCGGCCCTGGTGATTGTCACGACCGAGAACCGCGAATACAGCAACCGGCACTACCAGGACGTGCTCGCGGGGCTCGCCAAGGGCGGCGCGATGATGCACGCGCTGGTGTTGACGGGCCCCGGCGGCTCGCAACTAAACGACGAAGCGCGTAACCGCGCATCGGTGCTTGACCTCGGCCCGAAAGCCAGCGGCGGTACCCGCGTGGACGTGCTCACCAGCCAGGCCTTCGACGTCAGGCTGCAGGAACTGGCAGCCATTCTGAAAAGCCAGCACCGCGTGACCTACGCGCGACCGCAGACGCTGATCCCACCTGACAAAATCGAAGTATCGGCAACCAAGCCGGGTCAGACGGCGAGCGGCGGGCCGGCGCGCGGCCAGGCCGTCAGGTAGGCCCATGCGCGAACTGCTCCGACCGGCCATCGTCTTCGCGGTGATCGTCACCGCCGCCTTCGTGCCGAATCACGCGCGCCTGGAGGCGCAGGCGGCACCTGCCCCTCAGGAGAAGAGCCAGGTGTTTCGGGCCGGCGTCGAGATGGTGTCGCTCAATGTCACCGTGCTCGACAGCCAAGGGCGCTACGTGACCGATCTCGCGCAAGACGACTTTGGCGTGTTCGAAGACGGTGCGAAGCAGGAACTGACCTACTTCAATCGCACCAACCTGCCCATTGCGCTGTCGCTGCTGATCGATTCGAGCGCGAGCATGGAACAGCGGATGGAGAATGCCCAGGAGGCCGCGGTCGGCTTCGCGCGAAAGATTCGGCCGCAGGACCTGGCCCAGGTCGTCGACTTCGACAGCCGTGTCGAGATTCGCCAGGGCTTCACGAACAAGATCGAAGACCTCGAACGCGCGATCAACAGCACTTCGTCGGGCGGCTCCACGGCACTGCACAATGCCGTCTACATTGCGCTGAAGGAACTCGCCAAGGTCCGGGCGAAGAATTCAGAAGAAGTCCGCCGCCAGGCCATCGTCTTGCTGTCGGACGGCGAAGACACCTCCAGCCTGGTCAGCTTCGAAGAAGTGCTCGAACTGGCGAAGAGATCCGAAACGGCGATCTACACGGTTGGCCTGCGGCCGCGCGAGTCCACTGCGCTGCGAGGGTTCCGGGAAGCCGAGTTCGTATTGCGGCAGCTGGCGCAAGAGACCGGGGGGCGGGCCTACTTCGCCGAGAAGGTCGAGGAATTGAAGGACGTCTACGGCCAGATTGCCGACGAGTTGTCGAGCCAGTACTCGATGGGGTATTCGTCGCGGAACGCCAAACGCGACGGCGCTTTTCGCCGCCTGGTCGTGCAGATCGGCCGGGGCAACGTCACGGCCCGGACCAAGCGCGGCTACTACGGCCCGACGTCACGCTAGCCAGCCGCCTTCTGCGCTAGTATCAGCGCGTGCGATCCATCGTTTATCTGATTGGCGCCGGCCCCGGCGCGCCAGACCTGATCACGCTGCGCGGTTACCAGTGCCTGCAACAGTCCGACGTCGTGATCTACGACCATCGTGTCCATGCCGATGTGCTGCAGTACGCGCCGCCGCATGCCGAACGCATTGACGTTGGCGCGGGATCGGGCGATGCCAGCGCGCAGGACGCCATCTGCTTCCTAATCGCGGAGAAGGCGCGCGAGGGCAAGAGCGTGGCGCGGCTCAAACGCGGCGATTCGTTCATGTTCGATCATGGCGGCGAAGAGGCGTTGTTCCTGCATGAGCAGGGTGTGCCGTTCGAGATTGTGCCCGGCGTGCCGGTCGCGATCGGCGCCGCGGCCTACGCCGGCATTCCAATCACCTATCCCGGCGGCGGTGACACGGTGACGTTCGTGCGCGGATTCGAGGACGATGGCCGCGAGCGCGCGCGCTTCAATTGGGACAGCCTGGCCGGACTCGGCGGCACGATCGTGTGCTCTGCGGGAGCCAGGCAACTCCCCAAGATGCTCGAGTCGTTGATCGCGCACGGCCGGCCCGGCGACGAGTCCGCCGCCATCATCGTGCAAGGCACGTTGTCTTCACAGCGCACCATCACGGGAACGCTCAGCGAACTCGCCCAATCGGTAGACGAGCAGCCGCCCGGTGCCGCGGTGTTGATTGTCGGCCGGGTCGTGAACTTCCGCGAGCATCTGCGCTGGTTCGATTCGCGTCCGTTATTCGGGCGCCGGGCGCTGGTCGTGCACTCGAACGAGCAGCCCGACGAAATGGCCGCCTTGCTGGCGCGGCTAGGCGCAGAGGCCCTGGTCGATACCGACCCGAGCCTCGACGTCTATCGCCAGCTGCTCGATCGCAAGGTTGACATCGTCACGTTCACCAGTGCATCGGCGGTGCTTGGATTCCTCGCCAGCGTCGGCGCCGACCAGGCGTCAGACTTGCTGGCGCACACGGTCGTCGCGACGCTCGGGCCGGCGGCCGCCGACGCGGTGACCCGCGCCAACGTGACTCCCGCGGTGCAATTGCCAGGCGGTTCGCTGGCGGCGTTCGCCGAAGCGATCGCTGCCCACTTCAAGCCGGCCCCCTAGCCACCTGCAGGCACCTTACCTCTAACGCCAGGGCATCAGGTTTTCGATCCACGCGATGCGCGTGAGGTCGTTGTAGATCACCGTCACCATCAGCGTCATCAGCAGCACGAAGCCGACAAACAGCATCTTCTCTTTCACCTGCAGGCTGAAGTCGCGGCGCGAGATGGTCTCGATGCCCATGATGAAGATGTGGCCGCCGTCGAGAATCGGAATGGGCAGCAGGTTGAGCAAGCCCAGGTTCAGGCTGATGCCGGCCATCAGGCCCAGCAGGGCGATCCAGCCCGCCTGCGCCGACTCCCCCGACAACTGCGCGATGCCGACCGGGCCCATCAGCTGCTTTGGCGACGCTTCGCCAGTGACCAGGTCGCGCAGCGTGGCGAGGATCTGTCCCGCCATCTCCCAGTTGCGTTGAAAACTCATGCCGATCGCCTCGAGAGGCGTGGGCGTGAACGGCCGCGTCGCTTCGCTCATGAACATGCCGATGCGGGGCGTGTCGCCTTCCATCCGGGGCGTCACGGTGATGGTTTGATCCACCCCATCGCGCCGAATCAGGAAGGCAATGGGTTGCACGCCCTTCTTCCCGATCGCCTCGACCACCATCGAGCGAAACACCATGCGCTCGCCGTCAACGGCGAGAATCAGGTCGCCGGGCTTGAAGCCGGCCGCCTCCGAGGGCGAGCCGGGCTGAGGCGATTGGACGCTCGGGTGAACATCGGGCAACACGCCGATGGTGCCGACTTCGAATCGGGCGTTGCCTCGCGTTCGCAGCTCGGTCAAGTCCGGCCGGATCTTGAGGCGCTCTTCGCGGCCCTCGCGAATCACCACGGCCTCGACCTCGCGCTCCGGACGCGCGGCCACCGCCATGTCCAGGTGCTCCCACGTCCGGATGTCGGCCGTGCCCAGCTTGACGATTACATCACCCTGGCGAATGCCGGCGCGCTCTGCCGGCGAGCCGGGCTGTACCGCGCCGACCGTCGCCGGACGATCGAGATAGGCCAGCACGTCGGCGCCCTGCATCAGGACAATCGCGAGCAGCACCACGGCAAGGATCAAGTTCATCGCCGGTCCGGCAATCAGAATCTGGAACCGCTGCCATTTCGATTTCGACAGGAACTCGTCGTCGGCGCCCGTCTTGGGCTCGTCGGGGTTCTCGCCCGCCATCTTCACGTAGCCACCGAGCGGGATGATGCTGATGCAGTACTCGGTGTCGCCGCGCTGGACCTTGAGAATTTTCGGTCCGAAGCCGAGCGAGAACGTGAGCACCTTCACGCCGTTATAGCGCGCGAGCAGGAAATGACCCAACTCGTGGATGAACACGAGCACACCGAGCACAAACAGGAAAGCCAGAAGCGTCGTCATTGCAAACTCGATTGTAACTCCCGGGCGGATTCAGCAGCATGCAGCCGGGCCCAGGCGTCGACCCGCCGGACCTCGACCAGCGTCGCCGCCGGCTCGGGTGTGTGGGCATCCATCGCCTGTTCGATAACCAGGGGAATGCTGGTAAAGGCCAGGCGGCCCGCTAAGAAAGACGATACGGCGACCTCGTTGGCCGCGTTCAACACGATGGGCAGGCTGCGTTCGGCCTCGAGGGCTCGGTAGGCCAGCCGCAGGCAGGGAAAGTCGTCCCAGGCCGGCTCGTGGAACTCGAGCGGGCCGACGCGGGTCAGGTCGAGGAAGGGCACCGGCGCGTCCCAGCGATCCGGATACGCAAATGCGTATTG
>JANMUX010000032.1:0-1814 GCA_031392125.1 Acidobacteriota bacterium
CTTGACGAGGCGAACAAAAAGCGAAATAGTGCGACTGCCATGCAGGACAGGCTGTCGCGCGATCTGTTCGACTTCGCTCCGCCGCCCACGACCCGTGATGTCGCTCGTCTGGTAAAGGCCGGCGGCGTCGCCGCCCTGCCCGACGCGGTCACGCGCGCCGACGACGCCACCTACCAGGAGATCCGCTGCCGCTCGGCCCTCAACCGCGCACGCGGCATGCCGTTCTTCAAGTGGACGCTCAACCCCTATCGCGGCTGCACCCACGGCTGCCACTACTGCTTCGCGCGCCGGTATCAAACCCAACTCGAATTGAACGCCGGCGATCACTTCGCCTCCGTCATTTTCGTCAAGACCAACTTCGTCGAGGTGTTGCGGCGCGAATTGGACAAACCGTCGTGGGTGAAAGAGACCATCGGCTTCGGCACCGCGACCGATCCCTACCAGCCGATCGAGGGCACCTACAAGCTTTCGCGCGGCGTGCTCGAGGCGCTTCGTGATGCGGCTTCGCCGGTCGGCATCGTGACCAAGGGGCCGATGATCGTGCGCGACATCGACGTGCTGCAGGACCTGTCGAAGCGGACCTCGTGCCGCATTCACATCAGCGTGCCCACGGTGGATGAAGACGCATGGGAGCGCCTGGAGCCCGGAGTGGCCCACCCCATGCAGCGGCTGCGGGCAGTGCGCCAACTGGTGGACGCGGGTCTCGATTGCGGGGTGCTGATGGCGCCAATCGTTCCCGGCTTCTCGACCCAGCCGTCGAAGATCGAGCGCACGATCAAGGCGATTGCTGATTCCGGCGCGCGCTCGGTGGGCGCCATGGTCATGCACCTGGACGGCGGCACTCGCGATCACTTCATGGCGCTTCTGGCGCGCGAATATCCGCACCTTGTAGACCGCTACGAACATCTCTACGCTGGCAAGTACGCACGGAAGGACTACACCCAGCAGGTGGACGAAGTGGTGTCGATGATGCGGGCTCGCTATCTGCCTCGAGCGAGGGCGCGAGCCCGACAGGCAGGCCGGACCACTTCCACTCTACGAGCGGCGGGCCAGGCTGGCGACTAAGCCGGCAATTACTGCCGCCCGGGGCACGAGCGCGTCGATGTCCACGTACTCGTGAATTGCGTGCGCGCCGTCGCCAACCGCGCCAAAGCCATCGAGGGTCGGCACGCCCATCGCCGCGGTGAAGTTGCCGTCTGAGCCACCACCGGCGCTGCCCTCTTCCAGCGTCAGTCCCAAATCCGCGGCCGCCGATTGCGCCATCTCGAACAACCGGACCACATCTGCCGTTCGTTCAAGCGGTGGGCGGTCGAAGCCGCCGGTGACCGACACGTGGGCCCCCGGCAAGTGCGGGACCAGCGAAGCCATGGCTCGCTCGAGTTGTTCGGCATCTGCGCGCGTGACCGCGCGGGCATCGATGATGGCGCGCGCCTCAGCGGGCACGACGTTCGCGCGGGTGCCGCCCTCAATCACACCAACCGTGACGGTGACACCTCGCGCGGGGTCCTGAAGATCATCGAGCGCGATAATCTGACGCGCCAGCTCGCGCACCGCGCTGACGCCCTTGCCGGGATCGAGGCCGGCGTGCGCCGACACTCCGCGGACCGTCATCTCGAACTGACCCACACCCTTGCGACTCGTCTTGAGGCCGCCACCCGGCAGCGACGGCTCGAACACCAGCACGGCGGCGCTACGTTGCGCCTCGGCTTCAATCAACGCTCGCGAGGTCTTGCTGCCAATCTCCTCGTCGGTCGTCCACAGCATAACCACCTGGCAATCGGTGAGAGCGCCCGTCGCGAGCACCGCGCGGGTCG
>JANMUX010000061.1:0-4256 GCA_031392125.1 Acidobacteriota bacterium
GGTGTGCATATCCTGCGGCACACGTTCTGTTCGCATCTAGCGATGCGTGGAGCGCCAGCACGGGCAATTCAGGAGCTGGCCGGCCACAAGGATCTGTCGATGACTCAGCGCTACATGCATCTGAGTCCGGCAGCACTCGACGCGGCGATCCGATTGCTCGAACAGCCGAACGGACCGTCACAGCGTGGCAGATCCTTGCAGGATTTTGGAGACGTGGTGGAGACGGGCACTGACCTCGGAAGGAAGGTCAATAGATAGAACGAGTTAGATGGCGGTGAGGCAGGGATTCGAACCCTGGGTAGGGATTTAAACCCCTACAACGGTTTAGCAAACCGCCGCCTTAAGCCACTCGGCCACCTCACCTCGCGCGGACCTTCAAGTATAACGGCAGATGAGGCATTCTTGTTCGATGCGGATGGTGCTGCGCTGTCTTTTGGTGTGGATGTGGGCAGGAGAGGCCTTCGCGCAGCCTGGCGCGGCTGGCCCGGTCGCCAATCTGAACGCCGAGGCCAAGTCCCTGAGCGAAACCGACCCCGAAAAGTCCCTCGCCGCCGCCCTGCGTGCCCAGGCTGCTGCGCGCGAGGCGAAAGACGTCCGCGGCGAAGCCGAAGCCCTCAACTACATCTCTTACGGCCATCGTAATCGCAGCCTGCTCGACCTTGCGCGGCAAAGCGCGCTCGAATCGGTGCGCCTGTACCTGCAAGCCGGCGACTCGTGGGGCGAGTCTCAGGGTTACAACACCCTCGGGTTGATCGAAGCCGACGATGGCCGGTATCCAGAGGCGCTCGACTATCACCTCAAGGCGCTGGCGATTCGCGAGAGGTCCGGCGACAAAGAGGGGCTTGCCTACTCGTTCAACAACCTGGGCAACGTGCATCGCAATATGGGCGAGCACGACAAGGCACTCGCTCGCCATCGGCAGGGCCTCGCGCTCAAGATCGAGCTGGGCCTCAGAGCCAGCGAAGCCTACTCGCACCAGAACATCGGGCTGGTCCTGTTCGATCAGAAGGATTACCCCGCCGCACTGGAGTCGTACCGCCGCGCGCTGGCGATTCGTGAAGAGCTCGGTGACCGGCGCGCCATGGGCGTGTCGCTGAACGCCATTGGCCAAGTCGAAGCGCAGTCCAACCTGGGGGCCGCTCGCACGACTTACCAGCGCGCGCTCGCCCTTCGCCGTGAAACCGGAGACGTGCGCGGCGAGATGGCGACCGAGTTCAACCTCGGCGAAGTGCAGCGGCGCATGAATGACCTGTCGGGCGCCATTGCCGCGTACGGCCGATCTCTCGCCATTGGCGCGCGCATCGACGCGCCGTTTCTGCATTCGAACGTGCTGAAGGCGCTGTCGGAGGTCGAGGCTATGCGCGGTAACTACCAGGCTGCATACCGCTACCAGCTGGAGCACCAGACCGTGCGCGACCGCATGTTCAACGTCGAGAATTCGGCGCGGTTTCAGCGGCTGCAGATTGCGAACGAGTCCGAGCGCCAACAGCGCCAGATTCAGAGTCTCGAACAACAGCGCGCGCTCGGCGACGCCGAACTGGCGCGGGTGCGAACCGCGCGCACGGCGCTCGGCATCATCGCCGTGCTGGTAATTGTCAGCCTGGCGCTGCTCTATGCGCGGTTCCGGCTGAAGCACCAGTCCGAGGCGCGGTTCCGCGCGCAAGCCGAGACGTTGTCTGAGGCGCTCGAGCGGGTCCAGACATTGAGGGGAATGCTGCCGATTTGCGCGTGGTGCAAGAAGATTCGTGACGACCAGGGCTACTGGACGCAGGTCGAGGCGTACGTGTCAAGCCACAGCGCCGCGGAGTTCACGCACAGCATTTGCCCGACGTGTGTGGATACGACGTTGTATCCCGATCAGCTTGATCCGCCCGGGCTGCAGACGACGCGGACGGTCCGCCCCGGCTAATGCTCATGCCCCATGAAGCCGGCAACCGTGGCGGCAGCGAGCAAGGGCTCGGGCGATGCTGGCGGTTCCAGCCGCAGGCACGGCGTCGCTGTCACGAATCGGTGCGCTGCGCGACTCGATAAACGTTCTTGCCAGCGCGCTTGGCGCCGTACAAGGCGACGTCCGCGCTCTTCATCAGCGTGTCTGCGTCCTCGCCATCGGCCGGATAGATGCCGATTCCTGCGCTGGTGGTGATGCGGACGGTCTGGCCTTCGACCTGATACGGTCGCGACAGCGCCTTGATTACTTTTGACGCCACCTTGGCCGCACCGTTCGGACCGCACGGGTCCGAGAGCACGATGATGAATTCGTCACCGCCCAGCCGCGCCACCGTGTCCTCTTCGCGCACCGTGGCCACCAGGCGGCCCGCGACCAGTTTCAGCAGCGCGTCCCCGGCGCTGTGCCCGTGCGTGTTGTTGATCTTCTTGAATCCGTCGAGATCCAGGTAGATCACGGCCATCGTGCTCGAGTGGCGCCGGGCATGGACCACGGCGGTCGAGATTCTTTCGGCCAGCAGCCGCCTGTTCACCAGGCCGGTCAGTGGGTCCTGCAGGGCGAGGAATTCCAGCGTCTTGCCGTGATTGCGAGAGGCCTCGTAAACCAGGCGGACTTCGAGCATGTTGCGAACCCGCATCAACACTTCAGTCAGGTCGAATGGCTTGCTGATGAAATCCTTCGCGCCACACTCGAGTGCCCGCAACTTGTGGGCGGGATTGGCGGTCACCGCCAGCACCGTCAGGTAGCCGTCCGCTTCAATATCCTTCAGCCCCTCCATGACCTGGAAGCCATCCAGGCGGGGCATCACGAGGTCCAGCAGGATCAAGTCGTAGTGGTTCTCCCGATGAAAACGGCAGACCGCGTCCGGATCGGTGGTCGACGTGATGGCAACGTAGCCGGCACCCGCCAGCATCCGTTCGAGCAGCAGGATATTGACCTGCCGATCGTCGACAATCAGGACCTTGGCGTGAAGAATGTCCGATGTACTTATCATCCCTGCCGCGCTGCGCTATTGGCCGGCCCCCGTGGTGCGGAAGATTCCAGCGCCACATCGAGCGTCTCCATGAACTCGTTGACCTTGATCGGTTTGGTGAGATAGCGGAAGAAGCCTGCCTCCAGGCCCTTCTGGATGTCGCGCGGCATGGCATTGGCGCTGAGGGCGACAATCGGAATGTGCGCGGTGGCCGGGTCTTCGCGCAGGATTTTCATGGCTTCGGTTCCGCTGATGCCCGGCAGGTTGATGTCCATCAGGATCACCTCTGGCCGCGAGGCTCGCGCCAATTCGATGCCAAGGGCGCCGTTCACCGCGGTCATCAGGTGAATGTCGGACCGGCGCGCAATCAACTTTTCGACCAGCGCCAGGTTCGCCGGGTTGTCCTCGACGTAGAGCAGGGTGCGCAGCCGTGCGCTGGACGGCCCTCGCGCCGGCACGACGACGATCGATTCGGCGCTGGCCGCCGTCGGTTGCGGTGCGGGAGTCAGCAGCAATTCGAACCAGAACACGCTGCCCACCCCGACCGTGCTTTCCACGCCGATCACGCCCTTCATTAGTTCGACCACCCGCTTGCTCATCACGAGGCCGATGCCAGTGCCTTCCTCGGTGCTGCTTTCCTGGCCGAGACGGTTGAACGGCTGAAACAGCTGCGACAGTTTCTCCGGAGGCAGTCCCGCGCCGGTGTCCTTGACGCTGATGCGAACGCGTCCGGGCGTGCTGACGGCACACTTCACATCGACCGTACCCTGCTCCCGGTTGTACTTGATGGCGTTGGACAGCAGGTTGATCAGCACCTGTTTCACGCGGGTACGGTCGGCGAGGACAAAGTAGGGAATGGCCGATTGTGGAAACGTCATGGTGATGCGCCGCTGCTGCGCTTGCGGCTCCATCATCGCCTCGCAATCGGCCAGGACCTCGGCTAACGACGCCGGCTCCGGCGAGAGCGAGAGCATGCCCGATTCGACCACGGCAAGGTCCAGGACTTCGTTGATCAACTTCAGCAGGTGCCAGCCCGCCTGGAGGATCTGGGCAATGTTTTCCTTCTGCGACGCCGTTGGCAAGGGCGAGGCGGAGTCGAGCAGTTGGGCAAAGCCGAGGATGGCATTGAGCGGGCTGCGCAGCTCATGGCTCATGTTGGAGAGGAAATCTGACTTCGCGAGGTTGGCTTTCTCCGCCGCGGACTTGGCGCTCTCCAATTCGACGTTGGTTTCCTGGAGCGCCAACTCGAAGCGTTTTCGCTCGGTGACATCGCGCGCGGCCGCGAACACGCCCTGCAGCCGCCGATCCCGGTCGTAGAAGGTGGTCGCGTTGTACGAC
>JANMUX010000360.1:0-11705 GCA_031392125.1 Acidobacteriota bacterium
CGACCCCATGAAGAAAGACACGATGGGTAAGGACACGATGGGTAAGGACGCGATGGCTCACTCGATGACCATCGAAAGCAAGTCCATCGACCTGGCCAAGCACGTCGGTCACAAGGTCTCGGTCACCGGTCCCGACAACGGAATGGGCATGGCCATGGGCAAGGGCGACACGATGGGCAAGGGCGACGCCATGGGCAAGGGCGCGGCCGCGTGGTCGGTCACGTCGCTCAAGATGGTTGCCGCTACCTGCGGCATGTAACACTCGAACTGCCGGCCTTCCCGTTCTCGGGGCGGCCGGCAGCCACATCTACTGCTGCTTGCCCGAAACCAGCACGGGCGAATCCCGATACAAAACCGGCATCAAGCGCTTCAAATGCGCGATCTTCGGTAGGTCGTTGTGGACGATGTACGGATGACCAGGATTGCGCACTAAAAAATCCTGGTGATATTTCTCGGCCTGGTAAAAGGGCCGGTCCATCTCGATCGTGGTCGCAATCGCTTTCTTGAATGCGCGCGTGCGATCGAGCTGGGCGACATAGGCCTTCGCCACCGCGGCCTGCTCCGCATTCGCCGGGAAGATCGTCGAGCGATACTGCGTGCCGGTGTCAGGTCCCTGCCGATTGAGTTGCGTCGGGTCGTGGGCGACCGAGAAGAAAACTTGCAACAGTTGTCCGTAGCTCACCTGCCGCGGGTCGAACGTGACCTGCACTGATTCCGCGTGACCGGTCGTACCGTCGTTGGTCTGCTCGTAGGTCGCCGTGCTCTGTGCGCCACCGGCATAACCGGATACCGCGTTGCTGACACCCTTGACGTGTTGAAACACGCCCTGCACGCCCCAGAAACATCCTCCGGCAACGACCATCACTTGCGATGGCGCCTGGCTAGGCGCGACGTCAATCGCAGGCGCCGGAAGAGCAATGCCTTCCTGCGCCGCTGCCGGCAAGTTCCTGACGGTGAGCGCGGCGAGCATCAAGATCGCGACGACGATGTGGGGTAGACCGACACGGTTCATGGGGTTTGTCATGGTGGCCCTCTCATTCTGTACTCATTCTGCCAACAGGCATCGCGGGCACGCGGTGTAGCCATTGTCGATCGCCTGGAAACCTGACTGAACCACTATCGGTCCGTGAATCAACGGGCACGACGGCAAATGAAACAGCTTGCCCTGTTCGGTTACCGCCACCTGCGCGGGTGGCGTCGATCGCGTTGGTTCGCTGTGCTCCGACCGCAACCGCGGGCGCGTTGCGGTTGCGCGGCCAGCGGCCCAGCCGCCTGCCAACAGCACCAGCACCGCCAGGCAGGCCATCGCTATCCGCATCGTCATGGCCGATCTCCTGGTGTGTAGTCGGGGTAGCGCTTCCATCCGGTGATCATCGATGCGAAGTTGTCCCAACCGTGGAGCAGCACCATGATCAAGTGACCCGGGATAAACGCCAGCAGCCCGCACATGGCGAGGAAGTGGACCAGGCGCGCGCCGTGATATCCGCCAAAGAACCACCCAAGCGTGGAAAACTGCACGGGCTTGTACATGACCAGGCCGGTCAGCAGTGACAACGTGCCGAACAGGAGCGCCGTGGTGTAGGCCTGCTTTTGCAGCGGGTTGTATTGGCCCGTCGCCGCGGGTTTAGGCCCGAACAGGAAGTAGTAACGCACCATGGGCCACAAGCCGGCGACGTCGCGCGGCACGAACACGAGTGTTCGCCAGTGTCCGGAAGCAATCTGCGATACGACGTACAGGATCCCGATTGCTGCGAAGATCCACATGAAGGTGAAGTGCCACTGCAGCGCTCCGCCCAGCCATCCGCCCAGTGCGACGGCCTCGGGCACGGCATCGATCAAGTTCTCCTGCGGAATCTTCGACCCGAAGGCCGGAAAGGCCGCGAAGATCTGCAGGCCGCTCATGGCGAGCACCGTCACCGAGACCGCGTTCGCCCAATGACAGAAGCGAACCGCCCACGGGTGTTCGTAGGACGGCCGGCTCACCTTCGGCGTTGTCGTCACGCTAGAGTCCGCCATACCAGCTGTATCCTTGGTCGCCCCAGTAGCTCCGGCGTGCCGGCAGCACGTGAGCGACTTCCAGTGTCATCAGGTACTTCGCCTGTTTGTAGCCAAGCTTGGTGGGCAGGTTGAGCCGCAGCGGGGCGCCGTGGCCGCGATCAAGCGGGCGGTCGTACATCTCGTAACAGAGCAACGATTGCGGATGGAGCGCGGTCTCCATGTCGAGAGACTCGTAGTAGTCGTCCGCACACGTGACGGTCACGAACTGCGCGCCTGGATCGGCGCCGGCCAGCGCCAGGAAATCGGCCAGGCGGGCGCCGCCAAACCGGCCGACGACATCCCAGCCTTCCACGCAGATGTGTCGGGTGTTGTGGGTGCGTTTGGGTAGCGCGCGAATCTGATCGAGCGCGTAGGTGCCAGGGCGGGCGACCGCGCCGCTTACCGCAAGCGTCCAGTTTGCGAAGTCGATGTCGGGTTCGATGACGTCGTAGCCGTTGTACGGAAACTGTTCAAACGGCACGACATCGGCATCTGCATGCGAGGCAGCCAGGTGGTCGCGACGAAAAATCATTGCCGAGGCGGCATCGCTCCAGGCGACCCCGCGTTCCAGCAGTGGCTCGCGCCACGACGGCACCGCAAAGCTGCCAAGCAGCAGCACGGGACTTAACTTCAGCAGTTCGCGTCGGCTTCGCTGCGGTGGTTGTTCGCTCATGTTTTCCTCACACGCCTGCCAGGGCTCGCGCCACGGGCCCCGACATCGCCGCTGCGACCTCCTGGACCGCGTCGTCGCCTAACGCCGACACCACGAACACAACATGCTGCGATTCACGGAAGGCCGCGGCATGAAACCCGTCGGTTACCGGCCAGGACGACGGCAGCGTCCACACGCCAGGGTCGTCGGTGATCAGCAGCGACACGGCCTGGCCCTGGTAGCCCAGCACGATATGGGCGAAGCGGCGGCCTTCGAACACGCACGAGTGCCGCTCGATAATTCGCAGCGGACCGCGGCTCAAGGTCGTGGCCGACGGCTCAACCGTTTCAAGCCGCCGATGAAATTCCCCGAATCGGCCGGCGGCTTCTTCCAGCGTGATCGGCGGTTCGGCGAGCTTGAAGTCGAGCGCGCAGAAGCGATGGTCGCCTACCGCGGCATGCAACAGGGCCGACAGGTTCGAGAGCGAGCGCTCTCGCAATCCAAATCCCAGGCCGGCCACCAGCAACAGGCTGGCGGCCACCGCGAGCCACCGGGTTCCACGTGCCGGCCGCCGGCCCGCCTCAGTTCGCAGCCGCTGGTTCAACGCGGCCAGAAATTCCGGACGCGGCGCCAGGCCCGGCGTGTTCGCGAATGCCGATCGGCTGGCAGCACGAAGGCGCCGCAGGCCCTCGACCTCGGTTCGGCACCCCGGGCACCGTTCGAGGTGAGCGACGATGGCGTGAGTCGTTTCGACGAGCAGCTGTTCGCTGACGAACGCCTCGGCCAGTTGTCGAACCTCTCGGCACTGCATGGTCATCCCGTTCCTTCCGCACTCATGAACGCTCCGCTTGCCACCAGTTGCTGCCGCAGCAAGGCGCGGCCGCGGTGCAGCCGCGACATCACGGTGCCGATCGGGATGGTCAGCGCCGCCGCAATCTCCTTGTAGGTCAGCTCCTCGACGTCGCACAACAGGATCATGTGCTGGTAGTGCTCGGGTATTCCCCGCAGCGCCGTGATGAAGACTTCGTCGGTAATCTGGACCGGTACCGGTGGCACAAAGGGCACGGTTTCCGCGATCCGATCATCGACGTCTTCAACCAGTTGCAAGCGGCGACTGGCGCGGTGACGGTTGCTGCGCACGTTGTGGAGAATGGTGACCAGCCACGCCTTGCAATTAGTCCCACGGGTGTATCGGTGAAATGACTGGAGGGCCTGGGTCATCGTGTCTTGCACCAGGTCTTCTGCTTCCTGCCGGTCGCGCTCCAGCCACATCGCGAGCCGAAACAGGCGATCGGCGTGCGGCATCGCCTCTGCCTCGAAGGCGGCCCAAGGCCCGTCCGGCTGCGGCTGATGGCGGTCCGACATGGATAGGTGCGGCACAGATCGGCCGCGTCTGAGGGATGATACCCGGAGGGTAGCGTCTTATGCCCGGACCTGGGGTTGATCCGCTACGCCAGCTGAATTCGTCAGGAGAAGAAGACCGCGCAACAGCCCCGGCGGTTGTGCCGGCGACCCACGCGACCCTCTCCTTCCCCATGTCTGCTGTCGCGAGATCGCGGGTCACAGACCACTGACCGCGATCGTACCGGTGGCAACTGCTAGGTGTGGACGCGATCCGTCCCGGCCACCTTGACCAGCTTGTTGTATACGCCGAGCAGCAGCAGCGGCGCTGCCCACTGGCCGACGAACAAGCTCGCTGGCTTCTTGCCCGTCACCTGAAGCAAGAGCGCAATGCCCATGGCCCCGCCGGCCGCCCACAGAAACGTGTCCGATGGCAGCTTGGCCGTTTGTTCTTCAATGGTTCGGGCCACCTTGCCTTCAGAGTGCTGCCACGCTTCGGCGGTCGCCGTCTGCTTCTTAGTTGTGTCAAATGTATTCATGTTCGGTCCCTTCAGTTTCCGGATAAGTGAACGGCTGTCGATTCGACAACGTCCCCCTCGGTTCCTTGCAAGACCGTCGCCCGAGTTACAGCGGCAAGCAGCGCGTGGTGTTACCCACCCGGTAGTGGGCTGCTCAGCACCGACCTGATTTTTGCGCCGAGCGACTCAGCAGTAAAAGGCTTTGGCAGGAATGCGATGCCGGGCAGTAGAACGCCGTGCTGCACGATCGTATCTTCCGTGTAACCGGACATGTAGATCACCTTTAGTGCGGGCCGCTCGGCCATCAGCTCGCGAGTCAACTCGGGGCCGCTCGTATCGGGCATGACCACATCGGTGATCAGCAGGTCGATGGCAGAGTGTTCGTCAAACAACTGCCGAGCCTGGGTTGCATTCGCGGCCGCCAGCACGGTGTAGCCCTGGCGATTCAAGAGCAGAGTAATCAGCCGGCGCAGCTCATCCGCGTCTTCCACCAACAGCACGGTTTCGCTGCCCGACAGGGTGACCGGGGTTGTCGCCGCCGCGGGCTCGAGCAGGGCCGAGGCATCGGCCCTCGGAAAGTACACCTTGAAGGCTGAGCCTCGGGCGACTTCACTGTAAACGGCAATGCTGCCGCCGCAGCGGACCACCGCTCCCTGGACGCTGGCAAGTCCGAGGCCGGTGCCGCGGCCGCGCGTCTTGGTCGTGAAGAACGGCTCGAAGATGCGGGCCCTCACCTCTGGGGTCATGCCGCTGCCGGTATCGGTGACCGTCAGGCAGACGTGCGGCCCCGGGACCACGGCAGGGTGCGCCTGCGCGTAGTGCTCGTCGAGGTCGACGTTGGCGGTTTCAATGGTCAAGGTGCCGCCGGTCGGCATGGCGTCACGGGCGTTGACGGCCAGATTGATCACGATCTGCTCGACCTGGCTGCGGTCGGCGTTCACGAGCGCCAGCGACGGCCTGAGACCGACCATGATCTTCACGTCTTCGCGAATCAGCCGGTCCAGCATGCCGCGCATCTCGGTGACCACGACATTTAAGTCGAGGGTCGTCGGCGCGATGATCTCCTTGCGGCTGAAGGCCAGCAACTGGCGCGTGAGCTCGGCCGCCCTCAGGCCGGCCTTCTGGATCTCGGTGACATCGAGCCGCATGCGCTCGCCGGGCGAAAGGTCTTCGAGCAGCAAGCCGCAGTAGCCCAGGATGGCCGTCAACAGGTTGTTGAAGTCGTGCGCGATGCCGCCGGCCAGCCGGCCCACCGCCTCCATCTTTTGCGCCTGTTGAAACTGCTGTTCCATCAACTGGCGTTCGGTAATGTCTTCGAACATTACCAGCACACCCGTGACCAGGCCTTGCTCGTCACGGTAGGGCACCTTGACGGTGCGCACCCACCGCTTCTCGCCGCCGACCTCGTAGGGTTCTTCCATGGTCTGCGACACGCCGGTGTCCATAACTTCGCGGTCGTTGGCGGTGTACGACTCTGCCACGTCGGGCGGATAGAACGCGGTGGCATCCTTGCCGATCACTTCGCCGACCGGCAGCCCGAGATCGCCCGCGTAGTGGTTGTTGCAGAAGCGCACGATCGATTGCCGATCTTTCACGAGAATGCGATGCGGCAGATGTTCGAGCAGGTTGCGGTTCAGGCGTTCGCTGTCGCGCAAGGCGCGCTCGGCGTGCAGGCGCTCGGCGGTCTCGTGCTCGAGTTCGTAGAGGCGGCCGACGTGCCCGGCCAGGGCCAGCAACTGTTCCTTCTCCTCGTCGGTGAAGGCGCCGCCCTCATTGCAGACCAGGCAGATCCAGCCATAGACGTGCGCGGGCGAGGTGATTGGCGCAATCACGAAGTGCTCGACCTCCGGGTGGCCGGCGGGAAAGAACGGCTGTCCCGGCGCCCCGGCAGCCACCGTACCGCGCGTCGCGCGGCACTCCGAGACCGTGGTCGCGAACACCCCCGTCAGCTCGTCGCCCTCCTTGACCCACGGGTGTCCCTCGAGACCCGACGTCACCACGCGATGCACGCGCCGGTCGTCGCGGCCCAAGATGCCGATGGTGACGTAGCTGGCGGCAAATAGATCCTGAGCCGCCATGCACAGGCGCTGGACGCGGCCGTGCGAATCCCGCTGCGACGCGAAATCGAGGCCGATGTTGATCAGCGCGCGCAGCCTGGCGTTGGCGCGGCGAAGATGCTCGGCGGTCTTCGACAACTGGTCGCCGAGCAACTCGAGTTGTTCGCGATCGACTGCGGTATCGGCCTCGGCGAAGTCGGCCGCCAAGGCGGCCTCGGCCGAATCGGCGGCGCCGGCGAGGACGCGGGCAATGATGCTCAGCACCTCCTCCGGGCGTGGCGGCTTGGTCAGCACATACGGGACACCGCTGGCGCTCGCCAGGGCGCGCGCCTCGCGCTCGCCGTAGGGCGCCGTGTAGAAGAGGACCGGGATCGGACGGGTCTCCGGATCGAGGCGGAGTTGCCGGACGTATTCGTAGCCGTCGAGGACCGGCATCAAGACATCGGTGATGACGAGATCCGGCCGCTCGGCCCGCACGGCCGCCAGGCCGGCGCTGCCGTTGGCGGCTTCGATCAGCCGGTGCCGCCCATCGCTCAGCAGCGTGGCCAGCGCCTTGCGATTGCTCGCCAAGTCATCGACGATCAGGATGGTTGCCATACTGTCCCTGCCAGTAGCACGAAGAGCGTCGAAAAATATTAGGTGGGATAGCGGCCGTACCCGTGTGCAGAAAGAGACACCCGTGCGCTGCGCGACACATAATGGGTGCATGCAGACGCAACGGTTTTTGATTACCGGCGGCAGCCAGGGCATCGGCGCCGCGATCGTGACGCAGGCTCGCGCGGCCGGGCACCACGTGGCCTTTACGGGGCGCAACGAGACGCAAATTGCCGAGCTGGCCGCGTCCACCGGCGCGCATGGCATCAGGGCTGATGTCGCAAGCGACGCCGACAACGCGCGCACCGTCGCGACCTGCGTCAGCGTCATGGGCGGCATCGACGTGCTGATCAACAACGCCGGTACCGGCTACTCGGCCGAGATCGGCGCGCTCGACATCGACAAGATGCGCCAACTGTTTGGCATCAACGTCTTCGGCATGGTGGACCTGACCAACCGCGTGGTGCCACTCATGAAGGCGCAAGCCGGCGGCGACATCGTGACGATTGCCTCGACGTCGGGAATGAAGGGTGCGAAGGGCGCCACCGCCTACGCCGGAAGCAAGTGGGCGGTGCGCGGCATGAGCCAGTGCTGGCAGGCGGAGTTGCGGCCCCACGGCATTCGCGTCGTCTGCATCTGCCCATCAGAAGTGCAGACCAACTGGATGGGCCGCACCGGGAGGAACAACCCGAACAAGTTGTACGCCGACGACATTGCCGCGACGATCATGGCAGGACTCAACCTGCCGCGACGCGTGCTGTGGCCCGAGGTGGCGGTGTTTGCGAACAACCCCTGGAAGGAAGACTGAATCAACCGCCGAGAAACAGCCGGAAGCGTTCCAGCTCCGCATCCAACTCGCGCTTGAACCCCCGGTCGCGCGGCGGCTTGCCGGCCACGTAGCCAGTCGTGGCGTGTAACTGTCGGTTCTTCAACGAGACGTTGGCCCAGCCCACGACGCGGTCGCGCCAGAGCAGCGGCAGCGCGTAGTAGCCGAGTTTTCGCTTGGGTTCCGGGGTGTATGCCTCGAAGCGGTAGGCCCACCCCCACAGCAACTCGAAGCGCCTGCGGTCCCACACGACCGGATCGAAGGGCGCCAATAGCCGAACGGCCTCGACTGCTTCGCTTCCGTGCCACCGCTCACCAGCCGGCCAGTACCAGGTCTGGCCATCGACGTGAGCTTGCGACAGGCGCCGCCGTGCGCGGACGAGCGCGCTTGCAAGCTCGGCGCGCCAGTGCGGAACCGCATAACGCAGCCGGGCGATCACAAACGACAGGCTTGCGGCCGGAACCGGGGCGTACTTGCCAACGACGATATCGACGAGGGCGTCGAGGCGGGCGCGGCGAGCGTGCGCGCCGCTCACTGCGCCGGCCGTCTCGCGGGCCGCGTACAAACGAATGCCGGTGTCGCGGCCGGCCACGCGCAGCACACCCTTGTAGTGCATCAACTCGAGCATGTGCGTCGTCGCACTCGACGAGCCGCCCCAGTAATTGGTAACGCGGCCGTGTGCGAAATGAGCGTCGACGTCGCGAGGGTGTACGGTGCCGCGCTCGCGCACGAACGCCAGCAACGCCGCCGCCCGCTTGTTGGCGGCGGTCGGCGACAGGCCGGCGCGCGGGTGCATCAACTCGTGCAGCGAGCGCGTGACGAACCCGTAGTTGATGAAGAAGTCTTCTTCGATCGGCAGCTTCGGATAGAGCCGCTCGAGGTCGCCGGCACGGTAGCCCTGCACGCGAGGGCGCAGGGTGAGGTCCTGCGCACGGGCCGGCGCGCGGATCGGATCGGCCTGCACAAACCCGAGTGTCTCGATCGCGCGCAGGATCGTCGTGGGCGGAAACAGGCTGCGCGTGACCGCAAAGTGCCGCAGGTCGTCGAGAGTCGTCATTCCGGTGCACGAACCGCGACGCGGCCGACCACCCGAATCCAGTTGACGGATCCCTCGGCGGCGCGGATGAACTCAATCGACTGGCCGCGGTCGGGGCCACCGGTGACCACCGCGCGATCCGGCCCGAAGAAAGCGATCGGCATCTCTGGCCGCGCGTCACCCGTATTGGGCCGATCCTGCACGAACATCCGGCCACCTTCGGCTCGCACTACCACTGCGTTCGACGGCCGCAGGTAGCGTCCGACATACGGGCCCGGCTCCGGCTGCACGGCCAGTGGGGCTGCCGTCGGCAGCGTCTCGACGAGGCCGCGATGCGCAAGGGCCTGGTTCATGGTGAAGGCGGGGAAATCGAACTCCCGTAACGCTGCTCGCTCGATGTCCTGGATCAGCCGCCAGCCGTTTTGCGAGTTGGTCAGGATGGCGATGGCGAAGTTGCGTTCCGGCGCGATCTCCAGCAACAGGATGTGGCCGGCGAGTGTGCCGCCATGGGCCGCGACCCGCAATCCGCCAATGGTCCGCAGGTGCCACGCCAGCCCCATGTCATCATCGGTGCCCTGCTTGCGCAGTTGCGGCGTGCGCATGTGCTCGAGCGAGGCCTGGGTCAGCACGCGCTCGCCACTGGCGGCGGTGCCGTCGCCGAGGTGGAACCTGGCGTATGCGAGCAGGTCGGTGAGGCACAGGCCCACGCCGCCGGCGGTAACACTGGTCGACGGCGAGAACGGGCGTTGCAACGAGGGCGGCGCATCGCCGCGATTGGCGTGTCCAGCGGCAAAGCGATTGACGATGAAGTCGCCGGCCGTGGTGCCGGCATGGGCCAGGCCTAGCGGGGTGAAGACCAGGTCGCGGATGGCACGGTTGATCGACGTGCCGGTCACGGCTTCGATCACCCGGCCCGCCACGCTGAAGCCGGCATTGTTGTAGCTCCAGACCGCAGCAGCCGGCTTGCCCCGAGTCGAGTCGAGGGGGGCCACCTGCATCAAGTCGGAAATGGTCGTGACAAAGTTTCGCAACGTGTCTTCGCCGCGCTCTGGTGCCGACACCTGGCCTTCCCACCCACCGGTGTGCGTCAACAGGTTCCACACGGTCACGTCGCGGCCGGCGGCCGCATCGCGCACCTTGAACACGGGCAGGTACTTGCGTACCGGCGCCTGCAGGTCAACCTTGCCCTGCTCGACCAGCCGCATCATTGCCGTGGCCGCGAATGTCTTCGAGATCGAGGCAATCGGGAACACGGTGTGGCCATCAACGGGTACACCATCTTCGACATTGGTGACGCCCAGGCCGCGCGTCCGCAGCACGCCGTTGTCGATGACACCGAGCGCGACCCCGGGGACGCCGTGTTCCCGCATCCTGGCTTCGGCCAGCGCCACCAGCGCATCGAAACGCGCGGAGTTACGGTCTTGCGCAAATGCCGGAATCGAGATCGCGAGGGAACAGGCCACGAGAGCGCCGGCCGCTAGAGCTTGGGTGGGCATGGGGTGCGCCGATTGTAGCGGCGGCGCCGCCGCACATCCAAGGGGGGTGATAAACTGTCGGTCCCTCTCCCCTGAAAGGCCGACGAACATTGTCGCCGTTAACCAAGGTCGTGCTCCACGCGTGGAGCGACGGCGCCTGCAGCCTGTTGACCGTCCCGTTGAATTGGCGTCCCGGCGAACCGTTGCCGGCCGATGCGCCCGACGAGCGATACGACACGCCCGTGAATGCGATGCGAGCGCTCGCCGAAGCCGGCCGCACGCAGGCGCCGGCCATGAGCTGGTTTCGCGACCCGGCGAAGCGCGAGCCTACTTTGCCGGCTGAAACTTCCGCGGATCGATCTTCGAGTTGACGCGGTAGCGATCGACCGTGGTCTCTTCAATCGTGTCGGCGCCGGTCGCGCGGCGAATGCGGAAGGGCAGTTGCTGGCCGCTGACATCGCGGTAATCGCTAAAGTACAACCGCTGCTCGGCCGCACCGGCGGCGGGCTCGCCCCCGCCGCCTCCGCCGCCACCGCGCCCACCGCGTCCTCGGGCCGGCGCGGCCTGCCACGACAGCATGAACGGCAAATGCGTGTCTTCGCTGATGAAGAGGCGCGCGGTAAAGCCCTCGCCTTTGGCGTCCAGGACGTCTGCCTTACCCTGCGGCGCTTCTGCCTTGCCCGCATGCACAAACGTCAGCGGCAGGGCCGGCGAGGCAGCGATCAGGCCCAGCATCAGCCGCGTGAACTCGGCCTTCACTGCCGCTACGCGCGCCGGTGCCGGGGCAGCCGGCGCAGGCACCTGGATCAACGTATCCCCGCTGAACCCGGCAGTCGTCGGGTCGCTCTCTTCGAGTGGCGATTCGTCCTTGCGGACGTACTTGGACGGGAACTCGATGTTGGTCTCAAACTCGATCGGCACCACGTTGTCACCGCGCAGCTGACGCGTGCGGCCGGTGATGACGAGCGTCTTGATGGCCGCAAGCTTCTGCTCGCCGCCCATCGCTTCTCGGGCGGCGGCCAACACTGCCGTCGCCTGGTCAACCTGGGCGGCGGGCGCCGCCAGGGAACAGCAACTGACAAACAACCAAACACACAGTCGACTGGCGCGCTTGTTCATTGCGTACTCCTAGAAGCCGAAGCGCACCGAGAAGTCGACTTGGCGCGGGT
>JANMUX010000157.1:0-3593 GCA_031392125.1 Acidobacteriota bacterium
GGGCTACGGGGCCGACCCCAACGCAATTTGCGACCGGGTGCGGGCGCTGGCGCCGCAGGCGCTGATTCGCGGCAATCACGACAAGGTCGGCTCGGGCGTGGAAAGCCCCGAGGGCTTCAACGCCGTGGCTCGCAGCGCCATTCGCTGGACCTACGACGCGCTGACGCCCACTAACCGCGAATGGCTGGCGGCGTTGCCGGCGGGCCCCCTGGCCGTCGACGACTTCATCGAGATCTGCCACGGCACGCCGTTCGACGAGGACGCCTACGTGTTTGATGATCTCGACGCCCTGCGGGCCATGCACTCCGCGCGGCGGCCGCTGTGCCTGTTCGGCCACACCCACGTGCAGGTCGGTCACTACCTTTCGCGCGATCAGTTCGGGCTCTCGACCGCCGACGACCAGCGCCCGCTGACCATCACGCTGGATGAAGCCAATCGTTATCTGATCAATCCGGGCTCGGTAGGCCAGCCGCGCGATGGCGACCCGCGCGCCGGCTTTGCGGTTGTCGACACCGCGGCCCGCACCGTGACGATTCACCGCGTGGAATACCCGGTCGCAAAGGCGCAGGCGAGAATTCTCGAGGAAGGGTTGCCCGAGGTGCTGGCCCAGCGCCTGGCGCTCGGCCGCTAGGACCCGGAAGGGCCAGATGCCGGGCCGGCGGTCTTGCGCTGCGCGCGCTCTTCGCGCTTCCGCATTTCCGACGCCATCGCGTCTTGCGCCGCGCGCGAGCCGAGAATCCACCCGATCACGACACCCATGATCAGCACGGCGGGAATGAAGATGAAGTGCGCCGCGGTCGGAACCCCGATGTCCACTTACTTGCTTCGCGATTCAAGCACAGTAATCTCGCTCTCCACCTTCTGCAGGCGGCGCGCGATCGACCAGACGTAGCCGAGCAGCACCACCCACACGAAACCGTAGGCGGCGCCGACCATCGTAAAGGCCGGGATCTGCTCACCCGGCGGAATGTCCTCCACCGGTACGAACTCGCTTTGCGCCGGCGGCTGCATCGCCGTCAGCGTGGCCTGAGGCGCCGCAGCGGCCAGCGCCAGCACGATCAAGAACAGTCGGTAGAATCGCATCACGCTTCGTCCTCGGCAAGATACAGAGCCTCAACCCGCGCCCGCTGGTGCTCGAGCCGGGCTCGCAGGTTCAACAGCGCCACGAACAACATGGTGAACGCCGCGAAACAGAACCACAGCGGAATGCCCATGTCGGTCGGCAACGTCGGCACGACCGACGTCTGCGGGTGCAGGGTGCGCCACACGTTGACCGACACGTAGATGAACGGCACGTTGGCCATGCCGAACAGCGCCATCCCGGCACCGAGCTTGTCGGACCCGGGGCCGCCGTATTTTCGCAGCAACAGGTAGGCGCTGAAGATCATCCACAGCAGCAGGCTCGAGGTGAGCCGCGGGTCCCACACCCACCACACGCCCCAGGCCTTGCGCGCCCACAGCGGACCGGTCACCAGGGTCAGGCTGCCAAACACCAGGCCCAGTTCTGCCGCCGCGATCGCCCAGCCGTCGGCCGAGGCCTTCTTGCCGAACAGGAAAATCGCGCTGGCCACCCCGCAAATCAGCGCGGCCACGAGGAACAGGATGGCTGACGGAAAATGGAAATAAAAAATCTTCTGGACGAGGCCCATCGTCGATTCGTAGGGCGCTGCGTTGATGATCCACGGCGCGACGCCGAGCATGATGGCCGACAGGCCGATCAACAGCGGATTGAGTCTCTTCATCGGCGCACCTGAAATTCTACTCCGTCATGACCGGTTCAAACGTCCACAGGGCCAGCGTGATGAAAATGGCATCCCAGAAAACCAGCAGGCCGATCCAGAACTGCGCCATGGCCAGATCGGGCGTGGCCTGGAATAGCGCGGCCGTGCCGCGCACGCCGGCAATCATGACGGGAATGGTAACCGGATAGAGCAAGACCGGCAGCAGCGTGTCGCGGCTTCGCACGCGTACCAGCATGGCGGCGAACAGCGTGCCGACGGCGGCAAATCCCAACGTTCCTAATGCGAGAAGCGTCGCCAGCCGTCCCGGAAACGCCAGAATGGGCGCATTGAACAGCAAGCCGACCAGCGGGACGAGCACGACCTCCACGAGCGCCAGCAATACCAACAAGCCCAGCAGTTTGCCCGTGTATATAGCGGGCCGGTCAGCGGGTGCCAACAGTAACGCGCGCAGCGTGTCGTTATAGCGTTCGCGTTCGAAGGTGCGGCCCATCGCCAGCGTGCCCGAAAACGAAACGGCGACCCACAGAATGCCCGCCGCGACATCGTCTGGCGCGCGGCCTTCGCGGACGATGGCGAACGAGAACACGAGGACCACCGAGACGGCAAAGAACAAGGTCGTGAGCAGCACTTCCTTGCTGCGCACCTCGACCGTCAGGTCCTTTCGCATGACGTGCCAGGCAACCCTGAAGAAGCTGCCAATCATTGAATCGCAAGCCGGTAGCGTTCGGTCAGGCCGCGGCTATCTTCGTCGCTGCCGACTACGCGGCCGTTCTTCAGGAAGATGGCGCGGCTGAGCAGTCCGTCCGCGACGTCGAGATCGTGGGTCGCAATCACGAGAATGCGTCCGGCTTGTTGTCGCTCACGCAGCCGGGACACGAGCGCCGCCGTTGACGCCTGGTCGAGGCCGGTGAACGGTTCGTCGAGCAGGACCAGCCGTGGGTCGTGCAGCAAGGCCCGTTCGAGGGCGACGCGCTGCCGCATGCCTCGGGAGAATCCCGACACGAGGTCGTCGCCGCGCTCGGCCAGGCCGGCTCGCGCCAGGCTCGCTTGCGCGACCGCCTCGACGTCGGGCAGCCCGTACAGGCGCGCGAAGAACAGCAGGTTCTCGCGTGCCGTGAGTTCGGGATAGAGAAACAGGTCATGCCCAAGCATGCCAATCCGCGCGCGGATCTCGGCGCCGCCCTGGGCCGCGGTGCGCGCGCCGTACTCCACGCGCCCGCGCGACGGGCTGATCAGGGTTGCCAGAATGTTGAGGAGGGTTGACTTGCCCGCGCCGTTGGGCCCCAGCAGGCCGATGATCTCGCCGGACCCGCACGTGAAGTTCACTTGCGCCAGGGCTTTGCGACGGCCGTAGTGCCGCGCCAGATCGACAACCGCGACGCTGTCAAAGTCGCTGCTCATGGGCTTGTCCACCGTAGCGCGCTCAGGCGCGAAGGTGGGACACCCCATCGCCGGACCTGGGCCCGAGATCGAGCGCCGCCATGATCTTCTCGAGGTCCGAGGTCAACCGCTGCAAGCGGGCTTCATCGCCGGCCGACAGGGGCTTCTGCCGCCGCTTGCGCTCGAGGGCCACAACGTCGGCCATCAACCGCTCGCGGCGGGTCTCGAGCTTGGCGTCTTCAGACGCCCGCGCCGCCTTCGGGGACAGCGACATCCAGATACCGACCGCGAACACCAGCGCAGCGGTCCCGAGCGCGACATTGCGCGGCCACAGGCTGTGGGCCGGCATGCCCGACAGGTTCACGACCAGCGTGTCGCCGGCGTTGAGACGGCCGCCCGTGCCCATGATGAACACCTGGCCTTCAGACGTCATCTCGCGCGTGTCGGTGAGCTGGGGCGACGACATCTGCA
>JANMUX010000244.1:0-28193 GCA_031392125.1 Acidobacteriota bacterium
TCGTAGCCGCCCTCGGTCACGAATACCGCCCGGCCGTTGCACGATTCGTCGGCGACGTCGAGCAGCATCCTCGTCAGGCGCGCAAAGCCCGCGGTGGTCATGCGCAACTGGCCGAGCGGATCCGTTTCGTGAGCATCGAAACCGGCCGACACCATCAACAACTCCGGCCTGAACTCGCGCAGCCGCGGCAGTACGGCCTCGGCGTACTTGCGTTCAATGGCGTCGTCCCTGTCGCCGATGGTCAGCGGAATGTTCAGCGTGAAGCCCTCGCCAGCCCCCCTGCCACGCTCCACGGGGGCACCGGTTCCGGGATAAAACGGGAATTGGTGCGACGAGACGAACAGTACCGACGGATCGTCGTAGAACATCCACTGTGTGCCGTTGCCGTGGTGCACGTCGTAGTCGACAATGGCAACGCGCGACAGGCCGCGCGAACGCGCGTAGGCAGCGCCCACCGCAATATTGTTGTAAAGGCAGAAGCCCATGGCCTTGTCAGCCTCGGCGTGGTGACCAGGCGGGCGCACCATGGCCAGGGCGTGCGACCGGGGCGGGCCGTCGAGGACGTGATCCACGGCCGTCAGCACTGCGCCGGCAGCGAGCCGGGCGATGTCGTCCGACTCGGGTGACGTAAACGTGTCTTCGTCGATCATGGTTGCGCGGCCGCGCGCCGAGAGGATGTTGGCAATGTGTTCCCGGGTATGCACCCGGGCGAGATCGTCGTCAGTAGCCGAGCGCGGCTCGAGTACGGTGCCGCCCTGCTCACGGAATCGAGCGGCGACCGCTTCGAGTGTTTCCGCGCGCTCGGGGCGCTCTGGGTGCCCTGCCGGAGTGACGTGATCGACGAAACGGGGCGAGCTGACGAGAACCACCGGCATGGCTATAGGTTAATCCACGTCGCCGTGGACATATCATGAGGGGAATGTCGGCCACTTGGGCAGTCGTCGCGCTTCTGGTCGTTGGCGCGGCGCTCAGGGTGGTTCAGTATTCGTCGGACGCTTCACTGTGGCTCGACGAACTGGCGCTGGCGCGGGCAGTCGTCTCCAGCCACCTGTCCGCCTTGTTGACGCAGCCGCTACCGTTCGATCAAGTCGCCCCGAAGGGATTTCTCCTTCTCCAGAAACTTGCCGTGCTCACTTTCGGGGCAAACGATCACGCCCTGCGACTTGTGCCCTTCCTGTGCTCACTGGCGGCCCTGGCCGGGTTTGCGATGCTGGTGCGGCGCGCGCTACCGTCGGTCGCTGCCGTGGCCGCAGTCACCTTTTTCGCAACCGCTGCGCCGTTGGTGGCGTTTGCCGGCAGCGCCAAGCAGTATTCGATGGATGTTCTCGCGGCGGTCGTCCTGGCGTCACTCGCACTGGACCTGCTGACGCGTCCTGTTAGCAGGCCGACAGCGTGGCGGGCCGCCGTGGCGGGTGCGGTCCTGCCGTGGTTCTCGCAGCCCGGCGTGCTGATGGTCGCCGCGCTCGGGTGGCCGCTGATGATCTGGTTGTCCGCAGACCCGCCGGCCGAGCGTCGCCGCTACACCGCAATCATCCTGGTGTCGTGGGGCGTATCGGCGGCCATCGTGACTGTGGTGGCGCTGACGTCAATGACTCCCGCCACTCGGGAGTACATGCGGCTGTACTGGGCCGATGGCTTCGCGTCCTGGGCTCGTGTCGTGGCATTCGACTGGCCATGGACGAACCTGCGGATGCTCTTCGCGAGCTCGCCAGGCTCGTACGCCGGCTTGTCTTACCCGCTGTTCCCGTTCTACCCGGCACTGGCTGCCGTCGGTGCGGTGGTGTTGTGGCGGCGTCACAGAAGGGTGGCGCTGGTGTGCCTTTCGCCCATTGCAGTCACGCTCGCCGCCGCTGCGGCCGGCCAGTATCCGTTCGGCGACCGGTTGGTGTTGTTCTTGTTGCCGTTCATCTGCATCACGATGGCGGTGGCCATCGACGCGGTCTATCGCGCGGTGTCGCCCTGGTCGCGCCCCTTGGCACTGACTGCGGCAATTGTCATGACGCTGCCGGCAATTTCGCCGACGGCGAGCGCCCTTCCGCCGTACAGCGTCGAGAACCTCAAGCCGGTGCTGGCGCACGTCCAGGCCAGGAAACAGGCCGGCGATCGAATCTACGTCTACTACGCCGCCGCCCCGGTCGTGAGCATGTACGACGAAGACTTCGGGCTCGCACGTGGAATGTATGCCGTCGGCGGCTGTCACCGCGGC
This sequence comes from Acidobacteriota bacterium, assembly GCA_031392125.1. Taxonomy (GTDB): domain Bacteria; phylum Acidobacteriota; class Vicinamibacteria; order Vicinamibacterales; family UBA2999; genus 12-FULL-67-14b. The sequence continues at coordinate 2,207 of JANMUX010000244.1, forward strand.
AACAGCCGGCGCTACCTCGACGAACTCGACGCCTTTCGCGGCAGCGCGCGGGTCTGGGTCATCTTCACGCACTCGTTGGTCACTTACCGCGAGCAGGAAGACATGGTGGCCTACCTGGAGGCGATCGGCCGGCGCCTGGACCACATTCGCGTGCCGTCACATACTGCCGGCTGGTCGCTGCTGCCGTCAGAAGCGTTCTTGTTCGATCTGAGCGAGCCGGCCCGGCTTGCCTCGGCTGACGCGCAATCGTTTGCGCTGACCGGCCCTGTCACGGTCAATCCACGAAACACCTGCGAGCGTGGACCGGCGGCGATGATACAGCCGGACTTCTAGAGGCCTGCCATGAGCGGTCAGGCAAGCAGCCGGCGGCATTCGGCTCGTGCCTCAGCCAGCGATTGCACCAACCGCACACCCGACTCTTCCATCTCCCGCGGACCGGCATCGCGACTGACGTAGATCGGCGTGGCGATGGCCATGGCAACGGTAGTGAACGGCTTCGGAATCTGCGCGCGGTCCCAGCTCTCGAGCGTCCAGTGTGACGCCGCCTCCGAATGGAACGGCAGCAACGGCTGACCGGTCGCCTTGGCTAGCCACACCGCCCCAGGCTGTGCGACCTCGAGCGGCCCCCGCGGGCCGTCGAGCGTGAATGCGACCCCGTGAGCCTTGACGTCCCTCACCAGCTGCCTGAGAGCCGCAGGACCGCCCCTGGAGGTGGACCCACGCGCAGCACCGTACCCGAACTTGCCAAGCAGCCGCGCGATCCACTCGCCGTCGAAGTTCTCGCTGGCCATCGCGACGATGCCGCGGTTTGAAAAATAGGGAGTGGCGGCCAGGATGCGGCCATGCCACAGGGCGAGGATTGGTTGATGGCCGGCCTTCGTGATGGCGTCGACATGTTCGGCGCCACTCACCTTCCAGGTCCAAGTCGAGGTCAAGGCACGAACGACGGGATACCCCAAAGCGGCGATAGCAGCCACTTCGACGCGCTTGCGCGGAGAATGCCGCCAGTTGCCAGCCTCAGGCATCAGCTGAAGCACTCCAGCACTTCAGCACCCCAGCACCCCAGCACTTCAGCACCCCAGCACTGCTTACATCCCGTCGTAAGAGGGGCCTTCGCCGCCCTCGGGTGCCACCCAGGTGATCACGCCGTACGGATCCATGATGTCGCAGGTCTTGCAGTGCACACAGTTGGATGCGTTGATCTGCAGCTTGAGTCCACCGGCGCTGTTGTCGACCATCTCGTAGACGTTGGCCGGACAGAACCGCACGCACGGGTGGCCATACTCGGGGCCGCAGATGGTGTGGCAGACGTCGGTTTGCACGAGCAGGTGCACCGGCTGGTTGTCATCGTGATGGGTGCCTGAATAGTGCGCACCGGTGACTTTGTCGAACGTGACCTGGCGATCGACGGGAGCGGCATTTGATGGGACCAGGATGTCGCGCTTGGTCATCCCGTAATAGTCCTCGATCTTCTGCATCGACTTGTGGCCGGGATGCCCGGACACATTAGGCAACCCCTTGCCGCCAGTGAACATCGCGATGCCGGCGTAGGCGCCGCCCACCATCGTGCCCGCGCCAAAGGCCTGGTGCACGTTGCGCACCGGATACAGTTCGGCCTTGATGGGGCTGGCATCGACGAGTGCCTTGTAGCGATGCAGCGACAGCGAGCTGGTGTCACCCGCACGCACCGCATCGAAGGCTGCTTCGGCCGCCAGCATGCCGCTGCGCATGGCGAGGTGAATGCCCTTGAGCCGCGTCGAGTTCACGAAGTTCGCGGCATCGCCCACGATCACGCCGCCGTCGAAGTGCAGGCGGGGCTGCGTGTTCCAGCCGCCTTCCGGCAGGGCCTTCGCACCGTAGCGGACAATCGAGCCGCCGTTGAGAATGCTGCTGATAAACGGGTGGCGCTTGAAGTGCTGGAACGCTGCATGGGGGTCAAACAGCGGATCCTTGTAATCGAGACCGACCACGAAGCCGATCGAAATTCGTCCGTCCGGCAAGGCATAGAGCCAGCTGCCCCCGAACTCCTCATCGCGCAGCGGATAACCGAGCGTGTGGATCACGGTGCCCGGCGCGAGTCGATCCTTGGGGATGTCCCACAGTTCCTTGATGCCGATGGCGAACTGCGCCGGCTGTGACGCGATGCCGAGTTCGAGGTCGCGAATCAGTTGCTTGGTGAGGTGGCCCCGCACGCCGTCGGCGAAGATCGTTACCTTGGCGTGAATGTCCGCTCCCGGCTCGAACGCACCCTTGGGGCTGCCGTCCTTGCCGAGGCCGCGGTCGCCGGTCCTCACGCCGATGACTCGCGAGCCGTCGTAGAGCACGCGCTGGCCGGGGAACCCCATGAACAGGTCGACGCCCTCCGCCTCCACCTGTTCGGCCAGCCATTTCGCGAACTGGTTGAGCGAGATGATGTAGTTGCCGTGGTTCTGGAACGGCGGCGGCGTAATTGGCAGGCGGAATTTCTTTTCCGGCGTCAGGAAGTAGATGTTGTCCTGGTGCACTTCCTGCGAGAGTGGCGCGCCGCGGTCCTTGAAGTCAGGTACCAAATCGCGCAACGTCGAAGGATCGAGCAGGGCGCCGGACAACTGGTGCTGACCCGCGTTGGCGGCTTTCTCGATCACGGCAACCGCCAGGGGCTCTCCGCCCTTCTGTTTCTGCAGCTGCGACAGCCGCAACGCCGCCGACAGGCCAGCCGGCCCGCCACCGACGACCAGAATGTCTACTTCTAGCGTCTCGCGCTCAGCCATCAGCCCTTCTGAAGTTCAGCGATGATTGCCGGCGCCAGCTCGAACAGGTCGCCCTGAATGCCGTAATCGGCCACTTCAAAGATCGGAGCATCGGCGTCCTTGTTGATGGCGACGATCGTACGCGAGCCCTTCATGCCAACCAGGTGCTGGATGGCACCAGAGATGCCGAGCGCGACATACAGTTTCGGCGCCACGGTCTGCCCCGAACTGCCGATCTGGCGCTCCATCGGCAACCAGCCGTTATCGCAAATCGGTCGCGACGCCGCGAGCTCCGCGCCAAACGCCTTGGCCAGCTGCTCGGCGATCGCGAGGTTCTCCACTGACTTGATGCCGCGGCCGACCGAGACGATGCGTTCAGCTTGCGACAGGTCAACGGCCTGCTTGGCTTCCTGGAACGGCGCGTCTGGCTTCTGGCGAATCTTTGATTCGTCGATCGTCACGCTCGCCGTCGCAATAGGAGCGGCGGCGCTGCCGCGCGCGGCGGCGTCGGCGCGAAAGGCGCCGATCTGGATGCTGACCAGGTACGGGCCCTCGCCCTGCGGCACGACGTCGGCGACCAGCTTGCCCTGGAACATCGGCCGCGAAAACGCGGTCGCGGCGCCGGCCGGCTTGATGGCCACCACGTCGGTCACGAGCGCCCGGTCCATTCGCGTCGCCAAGGTCGCAGCGAAGTCGCGCGTCTGGTAGGTGTGCGAGAAGAACACGTAAGTGGGTGACACCTGAGCCACCACCTGCTGCAGCGCCTGCACGAACGCGTCGGGGGTGTAGGCGGCGAGCGCAGCGTGCTCGACGGTCAGCACTTCGACGACGGCCGCCTGCGCGAGCTCCGCGGCGACACCGGCCAACGCCTGCCCGGCGATCGCGACCTTGATCGGCATGGCTCCGCCCGAGAGCTGTTGCGCCGCGGCAATTGCTTCCCAGGCCGCGCGATTGAGCTTGCCGCCCTGTTGCTCGGCGATTACAAGAATCACAGGACCCTCGCTTCTTCGCGCAGGCGCTTGACCAGTTCCTTCGCCGCTTCCGCGGGCGAGCCGCCGATCATCACGGTCTGCTTCGACTTCTGCGGCGCGCTGAGCGCCACGATCTTCAGCCTTGGCGTCAGCCCTGCGGGGGCCGCCACCTTGGCAATTTCTTTCTTCTTCGCCGCCATGATCCCCTTGAGGGTAGCGTAGCGCAGCTGGTTGATGCCGCTCTGGATGGTCACGAGCGCCGGCAAGGGCATCGAGACATGCTGAAACCAGCCGCCTTCGAGCTCGCGCTTCACCTTCAGGTTCGTCCCATCCACCAGCACTTCCATGATGATGGTCGAGTGCGGAATGCCGAGTTTCTCGGCCAGCACCGGGCCAAACTGCGCGTGGCCCTGGTCGTCGGACTGCAAGCCGGTGAGAAACAGGTCGAACTTCTGCTCGGCCATTGCCGGCGCCAGCGCCGCGGCGGCGGTAAACGCATCGGCCGCACCGAGCGAGTCGTCTTCGACATGCAGCGCACGGTCGGCGCCGCGGGCCAGGGCCTCGCGGATCACCTGCTGCACGCGCGACGGACCCGCCGAACACACGACGACTTCACCGCCGTGCTTCTCGCGCAGGCGCAGGCTTTCCTCGAGCGCGTATGCGTCGGGCTCGTTCATTTCGTAGCTGACGTCCTGTTCGCGGACCCACGTCTTGTCTTCGTTCAAACGCGGCTGCCACTCGCGGGTAGGCACTTGCTTGATACAGACTGCAATTTTCATAGGGCTTAGGGCCTTAGGGGCTTAGGGGCTCGGTTCTGGCACTTGTTCTTCAAGTCCCCAGGTCCCTAAACCCCTAGGTCCTACTCTTCGTACTTCTTCATCAACAGCGAGCCGTTGGTTCCGCCAAAGCCGAACGAATTCGACAACGCGTACTCGATCTTCATCGCCCTCGCCTGGTGGGGCACGTAGTCGAGATCGCAGCCCTCGTCCGCCTGGTCGAGATTGATGGTTGGCGCGACCATCTGGTGGCGCACCGACAGCGCGGTAATGCCGGCCTCGAGGCCGCCGGCGGCACCGAGCAGGTGGCCGGTCATCGACTTGGTCGATGAAATGGCAAGCCGGCGCGCATGGTCGCCGAACACGCGCTTGATCGCGGTGGTCTCGATGCGGTCGTTGTGGGGCGTCGAGGTGCCGTGCGCGTTGATGTAGCTGACCTGGTCGGGACGAATACCGGCCGATTGAATGGCGGCGTTCATCACGCGGAACGCACCGTCGCCGTCTTCAGACGGGGCGGTCATGTGATACGCATCGCCCGACATGCCGTAACCGACCATCTCGGCGTAAATGGTCGCGCCGCGGCGCTTGGCGAACTCGAGTTCCTCGAGCACCACCATGCCGGCGCCTTCGCCCAACACGAAACCGTCGCGATCCTTTTCAAACGGGCGGCTGGCGCGCGAGGGGTCGTCATTACGAGTCGACAGGGCGCGCAGCGCAGCAAAGCCGCCCACACCCATCGGGCACACGGCCGCCTCGGCACCGCCGGAGATCATGGCGTCGGCCGCGCCGCGCTTGATGATCTCGTAGGAGTCGCCAATCGCATGTGCCGACGCCGTGCAGGCCGTGCAAGTGGCCAGGTTGGGCCCCTTGGCGCCATGGCGGATCGACACCTGGCCAGAGGCCAGGTTGATGATCGATGACGGAATGAAGAACGGGGAGATCTTGCGTGGGCCGCCTTCGAGGTACGCAGCGTGCTCGCGCTCGATGGTGGTAAACCCGCCAATGCCCGAGCCGATGAACACGCCGACGCGATCGGCGAACTCAGGCGTAATCGTCAGGCGCGCATCGTCCATGGCGTACTGCGACGCGGCGACGGCAAACTGAATGAAGATGTCCATCTTCTTCAGCTCTTTCTTCTCGATGAACTGCAGCGGGTCGAAGTTCTTCACCTCGCCCGCGAAGCGTGTCGAGAATGCTGCCGCATCAAAACGGGTAATCGGGCCGATTCCGCTGGTGCCCGCGCATAGCGCGTCCCAGTTCGCCTGGGTGCCCATGCCGACCGGCGACACCAAGCCCACGCCGGTCACTACGACTCGCCTGCTCACTTGACCTCCGAACGTGAACGGCACCCCTTCGCAGGGGTGCCTTACCCGGTCGTGCTATTTCTTCTTGGCGTGCGACTCGATGTAGTCGACCGCTTCCTTGACGCGCGTGATCTTCTCCGCTTCCTCGTCAGGGATCTCGATGCCGAACTCTTCCTCGAACGCCATCACGAGCTCGACGGTATCGAGCGAGTCGGCGCCCAGATCGTCCACAAACGAAGCGTCCGGTGTGACTTCTTCCTCGTCTACACCCAACTGCTCCACGATAATGCTCTTCACCTTGTCGGCAACGGCCACGAGTCCCTCCTACATGTACATCCCGCCGTTGACGGCGAGAACTTGACCAGTAATATACGCTGCATCGTCGGACGCCAGGAAGCCTACTGCCGCCGCAATGTCATCCGGCGAGCCCAGGCGGCCCAGCGGAATCTGCGACGACCAGTCGTTCTTGACGTCAGCGGTGATCGCGCGCGTCATGTCGGTTTCGACCAACCCTGGCGCCACCACATTTACCGTCACCTGGCGCGACGCGACTTCACGCGCCAGGGCCTTGCAAAAGCCAATCAATCCCGCCTTCGATGCCGCGTAGTTGGCCTGGCCGGCGTTGCCCATCTGGCCGACCACCGAACTGATGGCGACAATCCGACCCGCGCGCTGCTTGATCATCGGCTTGAGCGCAGCTTGGCACAGCGTAAATGCCGCGGTGAGATTGGTCGCCAGGACGTCATCCCAGTCGGCGCGCTTCATGCGCAGCATCAACTGGTCGCGCGTAATGCCGGCATTGCTCACCAGTATGTCAAGACGCCCGTGGCGCTCGATGGTGCCCTTGATCAACGCCTCGACCGCCGCGGCGTCGGTCACGTCGGCACCATGCGCGAACGCCTGGAATCCGCCGGCGACGAGTTCGGCCGCGGTCGCGTCGGCATTGGTTCCCCGTGCCACGCACAGCACGGTGGCGCCGCCGCTGGCCAGACGCTGCGCGATCGCGCGCCCAATGCCGCGCGACGCACCCGTCACAATCGCGATCTTGCCGTCGAACTGTCTCAGAACAATCCCTCGATCGCCGCCAGGTCCGCGGGACCTTCGACGTTCAAAATGGTGGCGCCCGGGACGATCTTCTTGACGAGACCGCTCAGGACTTTTCCCGGACCTACTTCAACATATCGGGTGACGCCCTCCGACGCAAGGCGTTGGACGACGTTTTCCCAGCGCACGGGCGAAGAGACCTGCTTGATCAGCGCGGCGATGGCGTCAGCGGCTGTTCGCTTGGGTTCGGCATCGACGTTCGCGATCACCGGCACGCGCGGGTCGTGCGACCGGGCGGCTCGCAGTTCCGGCGCCAGCCGTTCTTCCGCCGGCTTCATGAGCGCGCAGTGGAATGGCGCACTGACCTGCAGCGGAATGGCGCGCTTGGCGCCGAGGGCCTTGGCGCGCTCGCTGGCGCGCGCCACGGCGGCCGCCGATCCGGCAATCACAATCTGGCCCGGGCTATTGAGGTTGGCGGGGCTCACGACCTCGCCCTGCGCCGCTTCTTGGCAAGCCTGGTTCACGCCGGCTTCATCGAGACCGAGAATGGCGGCCATGGCCCCTTGCCCGACTGGCACGGCCTCCTGCATGTAACGTCCGCGGTTGCGCACCAGTCGAACGGCGTCGGCAAACGCCAGCGTGCCGGCGGCGACGTGCGCGGAGTACTCGCCGAGACTGTGTCCCGCGACAAACGACGGCGTCAGGCCCCGCTCGTTCAACAGGCGCCACACCGCGACACTCATGGTCAGAATGGCCGGCTGGGTGTTCTCGGTGAGCGTCAGCCGTTCCGCGGGACCGCTGAAAATGAGGCTGCTCAGGGATTCGCCGAGCGCCTGATCGGCTTCGGCAAAGGTGTCGGCGCAGATCGGAAACTGATCGGCCATGTCCTTGCCCATGCCGACCGCCTGCGACCCCTGCCCGGGAAACAGACAGGCAATCACGACTGGGTCACCGCGAACGTTGCCATCTCGTGTTGAAGCCGCTCCACCATGTGCTGACCCGCCATGCGCGACGCCATCGCCACGGCATTACGAACCGCCTTCACCGACGAGCGCCCGTGCCCGACGATGCACAAGCCGGCGACGCCGAGCAGCGGCGCGCCGCCGAACTCCGAGTAGTCAACCCGCTTGCGAAAGCGCCGGAACGCCCGCCGCGACAGCAGATAGCCCATCTGGCTCGAGAAGGTGCTCTGCAACTCCTCGCCCAGCAACTCTTCCACCATTTCGACTAGGCCTTCGCTCAGTTTCAGGGCGACGTTCCCGGTAAAGCCGTCGCACACGATCACGTCGGCCTCGCCCGAAAAAATTCCCCGGGCTTCGACATTGCCGATGAAGTCCAGCGTCGACGCCTTGATCAACTGATGCGCCTCCCGCGTCAAGTCGTTGCCTTTGGTCTGCTCTTCACCAATCGACAACAGCCCAACGCGTGGACGCTCCACGCCCAGTCCGACTTTCGCGTAGGTCGCGCCCATGTGGGCAAACTGCAACAGGTGTGGCGGCCGGCACGCAACGGTCGCGCCGACATCCAGCAACACCGCCGACCCTCGCCGCGTTGGCACGGTCGGCGCCAGCGCCGGCCGATCGACGCCCGGCAACATGCCGAACGCGGCGTGCGCCGCCACCACGCAGGCGCCCGTGTGGCCGGCGCTGAATAGTGCGGCGGCCTCGCCACCAGCGACACGTTCGGCAGCCACGCGAATCGAGGCCCTGGGCTTGCGCCGCAAGGCCTGGGCCGGTGACTCGGCCATGTCGATCACGTCTGGCGCGTCGATGACGCGGACATCGAGCGATTCGACGTCGGAATGGCGTTGGAGCTCGGCGCGGATCTCGCCCTCACGTCCCACCAGGTCGATGCCCAGACCTAGGTAACGCGCGGCTGCCAGGGCGCCGTCGACCGGGCGCCCGGGTGCGTGATCGCCGCCCATCGCGTCAACCGCGATGCGCATTCGGGTCGCTAGTCGGTGTTGACCGGACGCACCTGGCGCGCGCGGTAGAAACCGCAATACGCGCAGACGCGGTGAGCGGCCTTGGGCTCGCTGCACTGTGGGCACAGGCCAGGCGTGGTGGCCTTGAGTGCGTCGTGAGTGCGGCGCTTACGGCCGCGAGTCTTGGAGTGTCTGCGTTTTGGATTAGGCATCGTCGTGCTTTCGCTTCGTAATCAACGTCTTCAAACCAGCCATCCGCGGATCTTCCATCTGCGGATTGCAATCGCAGGGGGCGAGATTACGGTTGGTCCCACATTGCGGGCAAATTCCCTTGCATGCCGGCGAGCACAGCGGCTTCATCGGCAAGTCCAGGTAAAACTGCTCACGCAACACCTCGATCAGGTCGATCTGCTCGTCACGGTAGTACGTGATCGAGACATCGTCTTCTTCGACTTCGGCCTCGTCGTCTTCGTCCTTGGCGGCATCGACTACCGTTGCCGGCAGGAACCGCAGGTCGAAGGCACGGTCGACCGGCAACACAAACGCTTCGAGACACCGGCTGCAATCCAGTTCGAGCCGGGTCTTGACGGTACCCACCAGCCGGAACCGGTCGTTATCCCTGTGGATAGTCAACCGCAACTCGACCGGTGAAATCACCCGATAGTCTTCGCCCTCCCCCGGCAGGTCAGCCGGTTCAAAGACCTTGATAATCTCGGTCTCAGGCAGCCGAATATGGGAATGTTCGAGGCGCATCTTCAAAAACCGGGCAGGCGGCACTAAAGTGCCGCCCTTCTGGCACACCTCTAAAGGGTGTCCCTACATGTACTTCCGGGAATTTCTCCGGCGTACAAGACTTTTCAGTATACCACGCTGGGCCCGACCCACGGCTTGGGGATGAAGAGGCGCTCGAAGAGGTTGACCGCGAACCGGTCGGTCATGCCGGCCACGAAGTCCTGGGCTGCCACGTCCACCCCCTCGGCCGCGATCGTTCGAACATCGAGAAACTCCTCGGGCCGTTGCTGAACCTTTTCCCAGAGGCCGCCAAGAATGCCCGACGCCTTGGCAAACTCGGCCGTGGCAGTCTGGTTTTCGTAGACCGCGTCGAACAGGTAACTGCGCAGGTCCACCAGGGCATTGAGGACCGGGTCGCTCATCCGGATCTCGGTCATGCCTCCGTCCAGCGTTTGGTGCACCACGTCGGTCACCAGCCGGCCGATGCGCTCGGACGAGGAATGCCCGAGGACTGCGGTGGCGGCCGATGGCAGACTGGCTTCGGAAATAATTCCCGCCCGAATGGCGTCGTCGATGTCGTGATTCACGTAGGCCGAGATGTCGGCGACGCGGGCGACCTGGCCTTCAATGGTGCTGGCGCGGTGCTCGGGGGGCGCGCCGACCGGCATGCCGTGCTTCCCCTTCGAGTGGCGAGCAATGCCGTCGCGCACCTCCCATGTCAGGTTCAGCCCGTCGCGATTGTTCTCGAGCACGTCGACAATGCGCAGGCTCTGCTCGTAGTGATTAAATCCACCCGGCACCAGTGAACTGAGCACGCGCTCGCCGGCATGGCCGAACGGGGTGTGACCCAGGTCGTGCCCGAGCGCGATCGCTTCGGTCAGTTCTTCATGCAGTTGCAGGACCTTGGCGATCGTCCGGGCGATCTGCGCGACCTCGAGCGTGTGCGTCAGGCGCGTGCGGTAGTGATCGCCGGTCGGGGAAAAGAACACCTGCGTCTTGTGCTTCAGCCGCCGGAACGCCTTGGTGTGGACAATGCGGTCGCGATCGCGCTGAAAGGCCGGGCGAATCGGATCCTCGGGCTCGGAGCGGACACGGCCCTTGCTGGCGGCGCTCTTCGCCGCCTGCGGCGCCAGCGTCTCGCGCTCGCGCCGCTCCAGTTGTTCGCGAATCACCGGCCGCTCTGCGCTGCTCATCGGACAATTATGTCCGATGTCATCGCACCAATATGTCTGACAGGAAGCTGGTGCCGTGTGCGAGCGGGCCGACCCCAAACACCTCGGCGAGCGTCTGCCCCAGGTCGGCAAAAGTCGCGCGCGTGCCCAGGTCAACGCCGGCACGAACCCGCTCGCCCTGCAGCAGCACCGGAACATGTTCGCGCGAGTGATCGGTGCTCGGTGTGGTCGGGTCGTTACCGTGGTCAGCGGTAATCACCAGCAGGTCGTCGGGCCGCAGGCGCGGCAGCAACTGCGCAAGCCTGGCATCGAAGCGATCGAGGTTCGCGCCGTAACCGGCGGTGTCGTTGCGGTGGCCATACAGGGCATCGAAGTCGACCAGGTTGGCGAAGATCAGCCCGCGGTCCTGCGTGGTCATCAACGCCTCGATGCGGTCCATGCCGTCGGCGTCACTCTTGGTCGGGTGGGCGGTTGACACGCCGCGGGCGGCAAACAGGTCGGCGATCTTCCCGACCGACGTGACCTGGTGGCCAGACGCTGCCAACCGGTCGAGCAGCGTCTCGGCCACGGGCGGCATGGCGTAGTCGTGGCGATTTGAGGTGCGCACGAATGATCCAGGCAGGCCGACGAACGGCCGGGCAATCACGCGTCCGAGCCCGAGACCGCGGACCGCCAGGTCATACGCTGCCTCACACCATTCATAAAGTGTCGGCACCGGCACGATCGCTTCGTGGGCGGCAATCTGAAACACGCTGTCGGCCGAGGTGTAGACAATGGGAAATCCGGTCGCCATGTGCTGAGGACCCAGGTGGTCGATGACCTCGGTGCCAGAAGCCACTACGTTGCCAAGTGACTGCCGGCCAATGCGCGCTTCGAATGCCTGGATCAGCTGCGGGGAAAACCCGCCCGGAAAGGTCGGGAAAGGCCGTTCGAGCACGACCCCCATCAACTCCCAGTGGCCCGTGACCGAATCCTTGCCGGCGGAGCGTTCGGCCAAGCGGCCGAAGGCACCCGTGACTTGGGCCGGCGGCGGATTACCCCTCAGTGGCAGCAGGCGCGCCAGGCCCATGGCCGCAAGCGTGGGAATGCTGAGCCGCACCTGAGCAGCGATGTTGCCGAGCGTGTTGCTGCCCTGATCCTCGTACAGCGCGGCATCCGGCAATTCGCCGATGCCGACACTGTCGAGCACGATTAGGATGACGCGCGCAAACACCTGCGTCGCTTTACCGCGTCAGGGATGGTGAGACGAGAAGTAGTTCGGGACGCTGCGGGGCGTCCGAATGGTCGCGATGGCGTGCTTGAAGATCAGGTGATCCATGCCCGCGTGTTCAACGATCAGGGCAAACCGGTCGAAGTTCTTGATTCGGGCTTCGAACTCTCGTCCGTCGAGCAAGTGAACGGTGACGGGCAGTTTTTCACGACGTGCATAATTCAGGAAGACGTCCTGAATATTTGGAGCGCCGGTCTTGGCTTCAGGTATCGGCGACATTTTTCCCGTCCTTCAACAGGTCCCGCGCGGACAGCATCGCAACTACGCTGTCCTGCACTTCGGCGTGAGTGCCGGGACCTTCAAACCACACAAGGTTAGGCTCTTTTCGGAACCAGATCAACTGTCGCCGCGCGTAGCGGCGATTCTCTTGCGCGATCAGCGCGCGGGTTTCGGCCTCGTTGCGCACGCCCTGCAGGTGTTCCATCGCCTGGCGATAGACCAGCCCGCCGAACGGCCGCGCGTGGGGCGGCACGCCGGCCGCGAGCAGCCCCCTGATCTCGTCGAGCAAGCCTGCGTCGAACTGTGCATCGACTCGCTTGACCAGCCGCTCCGACAGCCAGGCTGCCGGCATCCGCAATCCGATTGGGATCACCTGCACGTCCGGGTCGAGCAACGATGCCGTCGCGTCGAAGTGAGCCGTGAGCGGGCGGCCCGTGAGGAAATACACTTCGAGCGCCCGAACTAACCGCTTCAGATCTCTCGGCATGATCCGCGCGCCCGATTCAGGGTCGACGCGGGCGACCAGGCGATGCAGCCGCTCGACGCCGCGCTTTGCCGCGATCGCCTCCAGACGCGCGCGCAGCTCGACGTTGGCGGCCGGGCCGGGAAACAGGCCCCTGGTCAACGCGCGATAGTAGAACCCGGTGCCGCCCACGAGGATCGGCACCAGGCCCCGGGCATGAATATCGCGAACCGCCGCCGTAGCGTCGCGGGCGAACTGCGCCGCCGTGTATTCGTCAGTGGGATCGGCGATGTCGATCAGGTGGTGCGGAATGCCGCGCCGCTCGGCCATCGGCACCTTGTCGGTACCGATGTCGAAACCGCGGTAAACCGCCGTCGAATCGCAGTTGATGATCTCGCCGCGCAGCCGTTCGGCGAGCGCAACGCCGAGCGCACTCTTACCGGTGGCCGTCGCGCCGAGAACGGCGATCAGTGGCTTGGCACCGTCAGGCACCACCAGGCACCCCAGGCACTCTTATTCCTGCCCCGGCGGATTCTCGTTATAGAAAAACGTGACCGTGAAGAATGCTTTGTCGTCGGGATACTCCGGCGGCAGCGGCGTCGTCGGGCTCGAGGCTCGTAACGCGTTGACCGCCGAGATATTGAACGACTCGATTTCCGAGGGCCGAATCACCGTGATATCCGTCAGCATGCCATTGCGGTGCACGTTGAACGTAATGACCACCCGCCCGCGCATGGTCTGGGCCGCCATCGGCACGAACCAGTTGCGACGAACCTGCGAGACGAACCGGCGAATCCACGGACCGAACTCGACACCCTTGGTGTCGAACTGCAGGGGGCCAAACTCCTGGGTCTGCCCCTTCTGGTTATTGAACGAATCGTTCTGGACGTACTTCTGCAGGTTCTTCAGCGCCTCGCCCAGCGCACCGCCGGCGGGCGGCTGCACCTGCGGCCGTTGCATCATGGCCAGTTGCGGATCGGTCCGCGGGTCAGTGGCAGGCGGGGTTTCGACTGGCGGAGACGGCGGCGAGGGTTGCGGCGCCGGGCCTTCCCCGCGCATCTTCTCTTCGGGGGTCGCCTCTGCCCGTTCGGTTGAGTTTCCGCGCGCCGCCGGCAGCGGATTGGTCATCTCCGGCATGCGATCGGGTGTCCGCGCGCTGCGATCGACATCCGACATCTCCACGCGCTCTGGCTGGCGCGTCGGCGGCAGATCCATTTTGGGCTGCACAAACACGAACGTCGGCTGGTTCTCCGGTTGCTGTTGATCGGGCAGCGGAACCTGTTCCGCCTGCTGCCGTTGAGGCAGCAGTTGCGGCAGGAACATCAGCGCGACAAATAGCGCCACGTGAAATCCGATCGACACGGCAACGCCGTCCCGCCGGTTAATCGCCGACCCGACGGGTTCGATGTCGCGATAGCGATCGTCGAAGTCGAAGAGCATCAGTAAGTTACAGAATTATACAGGGCTTAGTGGCTTAGGGGCTTAAGGGCTGAGGGGTCCCGGGCCACAAGACCCCAAGACCCCAAGACCTCAAGACCTCAACGCCTTTTGCCCCGTATACAGATAGACGGCGCCGAACATGAATGGCCTTGCGTGCACATGTGAAAACCCTGCGGCAGACAGAATGCCCGCGAACTCGTCGCCGTAGGGAAAGGCCCCGATCGACTCCGGGAGGTAGGTGTACGCGGCGTCATGCCGGGACACGGCGCGCCCGATGCGGGGCAGGACGTTCAGGGAATACCACTGATAGATCGGACCAAACAGCGGTGAGCTCGGCGTGCCGAACTCGAGAATCGCCAACCGGCCGCCCGGCCGAAGCACCCTCACCAGCTCCCGGCATGCAACCTCGGGACGCTGCACGTTGCGAATGCCAAAGGCGATGGTCGCCGCGTCAACAGACGCATCGCCGACCGGCAGGCTCATCGCATCCCCGCGCAGCAGTTGAACGCGGTCACCAAGCCCACCCTTCGCGATCTTCCCGTGACCGTGCGCAAGCATCGCACCCGAGAAATCGACCCCAACCACCCGCGCCGCCCCGTTCACCGTGCGCGCCGCACCGAGCGCGACGTCCGCGGTGCCGGTACACACATCGAGCAACCGTTCGCGGCCGGTCAGCTTCAGGGTCGCGATCGCCCGTCGTCGCCAATACCGGTCAAGTCCGCCCGACAGCACCGTATTCAGCAGGTCATACCGGCCGGCAATCGCGTCGAACATGCCGGCGATCTTCGCCGGCGACTTGTCCACCGTCGCACCATCCGTTTCTGCCTTTGCGCTTCGCGCTTTGGTGGACCGGTCTTTAACCGACATACAACGCCGTTCCCGTCGTGACGAAATACAAGATACCCACCCACCCATTCAAGTCGAACGCGCGTTTCACCTGCGACAGGTCGTGCTCGCTGACCAGCGATTGCTCGTACACCAGCAGCGCGGCCACCACACCGACGCCGGCCAGGTAGATTGCGCCAAGCGGCACCAGCCAAGCGAGTGCGGTCATGCAGATGATTGTCGCCACGTGCAACACCCGTGAAATCACCAAGGAGTGCGCGACGCCGTAGCGAACCGGGATCGAGTTGAGACCGTGCGCGCGATCGAACTCGACATCCTGGCAGGCATAAAGAATGTCGAACCCGCCCACCCACAGGCCAATCGCCAGGCCCAGCAGCCACGGTTCCCAGCCCGCTCGTCCTCCGGCCGCCAACCATCCGCCGACCGGCGCCACTGCCATGGCCAGCCCAAGGAACGCTTGCGTATACGAGGTGTAGCGCTTGGCAATCGAGTACCAGAACACGATTGCCAGCGCAAGCGGTGACAGCCAGCCGCAGAGCGGATTCAGCCGCGCTGACGCAAAGACGAAGACCAGCGCGCTCACCACGACGAACGCGGTGGCCTCGCCCCGCCCCATTGCGCCGCGAGGAATCTCCCGCATTGCCGTCCGCGGGTTCAGGGCGTCGAGGCGCGCGTCGACCAGGCGGTTGAATCCCATGGCGGCATTCCGGGCCGACACCATGGCCACCATCACCCACGCCACCTGGCTCCAATGGAACGGCGCCTCACGCCACGCCAGCAGCGCGCCAGTCAGCGCGAACGGCAGCGCGAACACCGAGTGGCTGAAGCGGACAAAGGACAGGTAGGTCGTGAGTCGGTTAGGTGCCAAGGGTGCCAAAAGTACCAAGGTGCTGAACTCGAGCTGGGTCCACTCCGCTGACCAGGTGCTCTTCAATATCATCCACCGGCCCGGGCAATTCGATGGCGAGAATCGCCGCGCGCTTGCCGGGCGTCAGCGAGCCCAACTCGCCGTCCAGGCCGAGAGCGCGGGCGCCGACGAAGGTGGCACTTTCGAGCAGCTTCGCCGCGCTCACGCCCGGCGCAATGCGGCGCATGGTCTTCAATTCGCTGAATAGGTTCAAGTCTTCGACACTCGCGAGGCTGTCGGTGCCCACAGCGACCGCGACACCCGATTGGTAGAATCGCTCAATCGGCGGCGCCCCGACGCCCACCCACTGGTTGCTGCGGGGACAGGTAACCAGCGTGGCACCGATCGCCGCCAGCCGAGCCAGCGCCGCATCATCGAACTGCACCCCGTGCACCACCAGCGTGCGCGAATCGATCACGCCAAGCCGATCCAGATACTCGACCGGGCCGCACGCCGGTATCTCCCAGTCTTCGCGCCACAATCCCAGGTACTCGAGCACGCGCCGCCAAGGGCCCGTGCCGCTGGCCAGGAACTCTGTTTCTTCTGGAGACTCGCCAAGGTGCACGCTCGTGATGCCGCATCGTGATTGATCAACCGCGACGCGAATCGCCTTGAACAACTCCGGGGCCGTCGAGTACGGGGCGTGAGGCGCCAGGGAGACGCGAACATTGCCCCACGCGCCGGCGCGAGCCTCGCGGGTGCGTTCGATCAGCGAGCCGTCCCGTTCCTTGAAGCCGAGCAACTCATGAAACACGACGCCATCGAGACCTGCTGCTTGCATGGGACCGGGCGAGGCCAGCGAGTTGCTGATATCCCCGACTGCCACCGTGCCACTGGCCTGCGCCTCGACAATCGCAGCGCGCAATGGCTGCAGCACTTCTGGGTCATCGGCGCGCTCGACGCCTCGTCGTGCGGCGACCAGTAGCTTGACCCAGTCGGTGAACGCTGCCGCCGGCGGTACGCGTCCGCGCAGCCACGAGAGCTCGAAATGGACGTGTGCGTTGATGAGGCCGGGCATCAGGACAACGTTGCCGAGGTCCCGGGGGTGTATCTCCCGACTCCCGACTCCCGACTCTCGACTCCCGACAGCGACAATTCGCCCGGCCTCCACGATCACGAGGCCGTCCCTAATCGGCGGCCGCTCGATCGGGCAGACCCACGCTGCCCGGTAGGCGGTCATGAGACCGGCGACGCCGGTGGCTGCGAGCGCTGCCGCTTTCCTGCGGCGCTGCGCGCGGGATAGTTGACGAGCTCGATCGGAACGGAAGTGTCGCCCGCCTGACGCGCGGTTGACAGTTCCAGCGTGCGAGGCACCTGGTGTTCACGGAAAAACGGGTCGCCGAGAATCTCGTAGTGCATGTTGCGGCGCTTGGCGGCAAAGCCCGCGTCTTCGGCGTTGCGGACAATTTCTACTTCGTCCATGCAGTACACCGCGCCGGCCGCGCGCACGACGTTCTCTTCGATCATCACGCTGCCCATGTCGTTGGCGCCAAAGGCCAAGCTGAGCTGCCCGACTTTGCCGCCCTGGGTGACCCACGACGCCTGCAGGTTGTCGAAGTTGTCGAGCACCAGCCGCGCAATCGCCAGCGTGCGCAAATACTCGATGCCGGTCGCTTCAGTCCCGCCGAGCTCGGTATGTTGCGGTTGGTAGCTCCAGGCAATGAACGCGGTGAAGCCGCCGGTTTCGTCCTGCAAATCCCGCAGCCGCAGCATGTGCTCGAGCCGCTCCTCATCAGTCTCGACCGTGCCGTACATCATCGTCGCCGTCGTCCGCAGGCCCGCCAAGTGCGCATGCCGCATCACACCCAACCACTCGTCGGCCGAGGCCTTCGCGTAGCAGTTCAGTAACTTTCGGACACGGTCCACCAGGATCTCGGCGCCGCCACCGGGCACGCTGTCGAGGCCGGCGCCAATCAGCCGCTCGATCACCTCTGGCACGGCCAGCTTCGACGTGCGCGAGATGTGCAGCACTTCTGGCGGCGAGAGCGCATGCAGCTTGAAGTCCGGGAAACGCTGTTTGACGCCGCGGAATAGGTCTTCGTACCAGGCGATCGGTAGGTCGGGATTGTGACCGCCCTGCAACAGCAACTGCGCGCCGCCGAGCGACTGCGTTTCTTCGATCTTCCGGTAGATCTCGTCAAAGCCAAGCACGTAGCCTTCGCCGTGACCCACTTCCCGGTAGAACGCGCAGAAGTTGCACCGCGCCACGCACACGTTGGTGTAGTTGACGTTACGGTCGATGATGTAGGTGACGATGCCTTCGGGGTGCTTGCGACGGCGAACGCCGTCGGCCATGCGGCCCAGCCAATAGGTGGGCGCGTGGCGATACAACTGCAACGCTTCCTCAGCGGAAAGCCGTCCGCCCGATTCGATTCGCTGTTCGAACGCCTTGAGATCCATTGGCTACTGATAGAAACGCAGTGGCTTGAGCGCAGCGACCACACCGGTTTCGACGCCCAGTTCGTGAAAGCGCCGCAACCCGGCCACTTCCCGCTCGCCCAACCCGTACTTGAGGTTATCACGCAGATACACCAGCGTCCGGGCCTCGAGAACGGGGTCACCCGCCCCGGCCTCGCGGGCAATCTTGGTCAGGTTGGCCACACCCGCATCGCGCGCCTGCTGCAGCGCCCGGCAGTGCGCCGCCGAGGCCACACCGGCTCGGCCCGTCCACATCGCGTAAACAAACGGCAGGCCGGTCAGGGCCTGCCACTCGGCACCCAGATCGGTCTTGAGCAGGCCGCGGGCGGCAGCGTCAATGGCCAGCGCTGGATCGCCAATCACGAGCGCCGCGTCCGCGCCAGCCAGCATGCTGTTCAGGTCGGGGTTGGCCGGAGTGAACGCCGGCGCAATGCCCCACCGCTTGGCGCACAGAATGCGTGTCAGCGCAACCGAGGTTCGCGAACTGAGGTCCAGAGCCAGCGTTCGGATCTCGGCGACCGGAACTTTTGAAAACACCGCGACCGAGGCGATGTCGCCCTCGGACGCGATTGAGACGCCGGGGACGATCCAGTAATCGTCAGTGCAGCGCAAGTACTCGATGGCCGGGATCAAGCCGAGATCGACCCTGCCCTCGTGCAGCAACGTGGCGCACGTCGCCGGCACGTCGAAGCGGACGTCGAACTGTTCGGGGACGGCATCGAGCCCGTAAACCAGCGGTTTCGTATTGAGGTACGACACCGCGCCGAGGCGCAACGGTGTCATGCCCGTGCTGTCCGCTCTCGAGGCTGGAAGCCGGCCGCGACAATGTTGCGCGTGACGTCCTCCAGCGAGGTCCGCCGACGACCTAACGACTCGTCGTCGATGACCGACACGCGGTCCAAGTCGTTGGCGCCAAAGGTCAAGGCCACCTGCGCCAGCTTGGGCCCATACTGTGCCCAATCCACCTGCACGGTCGGCACTGAAGGCAGCGCCAGGCGCGCCAACGCGACAGCACGCACATCGTCGTAACCGGTGGTGGGGACAGCGATTGACTGTTCACGCGACAACGGGGCAATGGTCGTGAGCCACGGGAACCTCGCGACGAGCGCGCGCGCCTGCAACAGCATGTCCGTGCGGCGTTCAGCGTTGGACTTCTGCAACGACAGGCATTGCACCGTCAGCCCCGCGTCCTGGCATGCCTGCAGCGCCGCGTCCGGATCGGCCAGGCGATCGAGCGGCGCTTCGACAATAGCGCCCAGGCCCGCGCGCTTCAGTTGACCAAGCACATCCACCAGGTCGCCCCACCCGCGCTCGACCAAGTCAGCCAAAGAGAAACCCGTCACCGCGGAGCCGGCGGCAAGGACCTTGGCCTGCTCGATGGCCGCGATGGCTTCCGGCATGGTGGCCGGAAGGCTGGCAATCCGGACCTCCGCACCGGCCGCGCCCGCCGCAGACGCCGCCTCGGCCACTCGAACGAAGGTGACGGTGTCGCCCACCCGGGCACGCCGTACCTCGTCGGCCAGCATGCCGAGCGACAAGAGGTCGGCGGTTGCCAGTTCGTCCAGTTCGGCCCCGGTCAGCGCTTCGTTGGCGCGCGCGCGGTCGGCGATCGCGATGTTGATGGTCACGAATGATGTCCCATTAATTCGACAATTCTGGTGGCCAGCGCCAGTGCCGCGCGGCCCTGTTCGCCGGTCACGGTCGGCGGCCGGCCGTCACGGACCGCGCCGAGGAAATCCTCGAGCTCGCCCTTCAGGGCCTCGTCGCCTGCCACTTCCAGTTTACCGCCGCCAATCTTCGGCGGGCCGCCCGGCTGCGGCACCAGGCGCCACAGCTCCACTTCGCGGGCGGCGGTGTCGATCGACAGGTAGGCGTCTTGCTGAAAGAAGCGAATCTTTCGCACCGGTTCGCGACTGATGCGGCTCGCGGTGAGGTTAGCGATGCAGCCATTGGCAAAGCGCAAACGGGCGTTGGCAATGTCGATGCGAGGCGTCAACACCGGCACCCCCACGGCCTCCACGCCTGCCACCTCGCTCGGCACCAGGCTCAGGATCAAGTCGATGTCGTGAATCATGAGGTCGAGCACGACGTCGATGTCGAGGCTGCGTCCGGGCAACTGTCCAAGACGATGTACCTCGATGAACCGTGGATCCTTGAGGTGCGGAAGCGCGGCCGTGACAGCCGGATTGAAGCGCTCGCTGTGTCCGACTGCCAGCACGACACCGCGAGCCTTGGCCGCCGCAATCAGCGCGTCGGCCTCCGCCAGTGTCTGCGTTATCGGCTTCTCCACCAGGGTGTGAATGCCGGCCTCGATCAGCCTCAAGGCAATCGACGCGTGGCTCTCGGTCGGCACCGACACGACAGCGATATCGACCTTGCCCGGCACCTCACGCACATCGATGTATGCCGCGGTACCGCGTTCGGCGGCAACCTGGCTGGCCCGGTCGGCGTCGGTATCGACGACGCCGACCAATGTCACCCCGGGCAGCGATGCCAGTATCCGCGCGTGGTGTTTCCCAAGGTGACCAACGCCTATCACCACGGCCCTCATCGCCCGCCTCCGCTATCGCTTAGGCGCGGCAGGCTCCTGCCGACGATGGCAATGCCTGCTTCGTTGGCCGATGCAAAGAACGCCTCGCGATCGAAGATCAGGGCGCGACCCGCATCAAGTGACAACACCTTCGCGCCTGCCAGGCGCATGGCCTGAATGGTGGCAAGCCCGACGATGGGCACATCGAAGCGCATGTCCTGGTTCGGCTTCGCCACCTTGACAATCGCCACACCGGCGCCGGCGAGGCGCCCGGCGCGCGCAATCGTTTCGTCGGTGCCTTCCATGGCTTCTACCGCGACGACGGCCTGGTGCTTCACCGCGATGGTCTGGCCGATGTCGAGACCGGCAATGGCATCGGCCATGCGGTAGCCGAACTCGAGATCCTTGCGTTCCGCCTCATTCGGCACGCGGTCGCTCAACTGCCCGGCTTCGGCAAGCAGCGGCTCCAGGAACGCGGTGGAGTTGATCAACTCGACGCCGTGGTCTTGCATCAGGTCGGCGACGGCTGCGATCAGCGCGTCGGTGTTCATTGCTTTCACGCGCGACAGCAGCGACATGGCGGTCAGGTCGGGCACGAAGCCGCCGAAAATCTTGATGTGCTTGACCTGCCCGGCCATGACGGCCTGGGTCAGGCCGGCGTCCTTGAGAATCTTGAGGAAGGTGCCCAACTGCCCGATCGAAATCCAGTGGACGGTCGCCTTCGGCTCGCGCGCCGCCGCGTCGTCGATCTCGAGCGACGCTTCTTCCTTGAGCGCAATGATAGTGACGTCGTAGCCGAGCGATCGCGCGGCATCGAGCACCAGGAACGGGAACCGGCCGTTCCCCGCAATAAGGCCGATCTTCATCAGTCTTCGGCGGACTCTTCCGCCTTTTTGCCGCCCCGCCGCAGAATGACACCGCGCGGTGCGCTGCGGATGAACTGCACCAGGTTCCCGACCTCGGGACATTCCAGCGCGCGGTCTTCCTCGATGCGCGCCATCGCCTGGGTCGCGTTCAGCTTCGACTGCATCAGGTAGCGATAGGCGGCGCGCAGCTTTTTGAGCGTCGCATCCGAGAAGCCGCGGCGCTTGAGTCCAATCAGGTTGAGACCAAACACCCGAGCCGGCCGGCTGCCGACGGTGCGCCCATAGGGCAAGGCGTCCTTGGTGATCACCGAATAGCCGCCGATGAAGGCGTAGGGGCCGACCCGGCAGAACTGGTGGACCGCCGATCCCGCGCTGACGTTGACAAAATCCGACACCGACACGTGCCCGCCAAGCGTGGCGTGCGGCCCGAAAATTGTTTCGTTACCGACGTGACAGTCGTGTGCCACGTGCACGTAATTCATGAACAGATTGCGGTCGCCAATCGTCGTCACGCCGCCGCCACCCGCGGTGCCGCGGTGAATGGTGACGAACTCGCGAAAGATGTTGTGCTGGCCGATCACCAGTCGCGTGTCTTCGCCTTTGTACTTGAGATCCTGCGGCGGCAATCCAATCGAGGCAAACGGATACACTTCGGTGCCGTCGCCAATGCTGGTGTTGCCGTCGATAACCGCCGACGCGCCAATCTTGCAGTTGCGGCCGATGCGCACCTGTGGACCAATGGTCGCGAACGCGCCGACCACGGTGCCGGCGCCGACTTCGGCACCGTCGTGCACGCGCGCCGACGGGTCGATTTCGGCACTGGGCGTAATCATCAACACGAGCTCGGCCTCAGCGACGGCCTGGCCGTCGACTTCCGCCGATGCCGAGGCCCGCACCAGCAGGCCTCTCGACTCTTTCATGGTGACGGTCAGCTTCAACCGGTCGCCGGGCACGACCTGGCGCCGAAACTTGGCGCCGTCGACGCCGCGCAAGTGGACGCGCGAGGTGGCGTGAGCGCCGCGCCGATCCAGCAGCAGCGCGGTGGCAACCTGCGTCAACGCCTCGATCATCAGCACCGCGGGCATCAGCGGCTTGCCCGGGAAATGTCCCTGGAAGAAGTCTTCGTTGACGGTGACGTTCTTGGTCGCGACCATTCGCTTTCCCGGCTCATGCTCGTCGATGGTATCGACGAGGAGCGAGGGAAAGCGATGGTTCAGGCGATCGAGAACCGCGGGGAAACCGGCGATCACCGGCCGGGCGGCTTGGTGGGTGCGGCCGGCTTTGCCGTCACGGGCTTGGCCGAATCGAGCTTCTTGATAACTTCGCTTGAGATGTCGAGGGCGGCGTCCGCCCACACGAGTCCGGCGTCGGGACCATTGAAGATGAACTGCAGGCCCATCTCAGCGGCCACCAGCTGGAGTACCGGCGTCATGCGCGCCTCGAACTCCTGCTGCAAACTTTGCTGAAGCTCCTGCACTTCGGCCTGCGCGTCCTGGGTGAAGCGCTGCACTTCGACGTTGATCTTCTCGACCTGCTTCTGCAGATCGGCCGCGGCCGACGCGCTCATCACCGAACCTTCTTTTTCAAGCTTGGCCTGCAGGCCAGCCAGCTGGGTCTGCTTGTTGGTCAGCTCGGCGGCTTTCTTCTGCTGCAGCGCCTGGATACGCGTGGTCGCGACACGGCCGTCGGCGGATTCGTTGGCGATCCGCTGTAACACGACATACGCCACCTTGGCACCCTGCGGGAACGGACGCGGAGCGGGGGGCTGAGCCGGAGCCGGCGCGGGCGCCGTCTGGGCAGGAGCCGCCACCGGGGCCGCCGGCTTGGCCGGGGCCGGCGCCGCGGGCGCCTGGGCGTAGGTGGGATTTGCGGTCAGCACCACGCTGAGCGCAACAACGACAGCAAAAGCTCTCATTCCAAGGGTCCTTTCGATCAGTAACGCTAAGTCGATGATTTTACTCTACTTGTGCTCGACCCGGATTTCGTAGGGCACCGTCGCGGTCAGGCTCCCCACGTCGTAGATGCGCACACACAGGCTTCCGCCGAGCGTCGTCACGGTGCCGCTGACAATGCTGCTAACCACCGCCCGGTCGTTGGTCAGAAGCAGGCTGCAGGTCGACCCGCTCAACGTGCCCATGCTCAGCCCGACGGCCGCCGGCGGGTTGTCGCCCAGTGAGGTGAGCGTCGCCGTCACCGTGCCGGTGGCTGACGTGATGAACGAGTGCGTGGCGGCGCCGTTGATGTTGACACTGCCCGTGAACGTTTCGGTCACCGTGACCGGATCGGGCGTCGTCGGAATGTTGGCAATGTCGCCTTCGCAGGCGACGGCGAACATCGCCAAAGGCAGGACGAACGCAACCAACTTGAATGCACGCATGAGGTTCCTTGGCACTGAACTGGGACTAGAAGGTCGAGCCCACCGCGAACTTGAAGGTGAACTTCTTGGCCGGGCGCAAGCTGTTGTCGAGCACGCCGAACCGCTGGGGGTTATAAGCGAAAATCAGCCGGAACGGCACGTTGAGCACCGGCATGAAGAAACGGATTTCGGCGCCGGTCGAGGTCTTGAACGCGCTGGTCTGCCCAATCACCCGCTGTTCGGTCGGCAGCGCGTTCGGGTTCACCAACTGCGTCGTCGTGAAGGGGTCGACGATCGCCGGCGTGTTCGGATCGAACGTCTCGGTGATGTCTTCCTTCATGCCGAACGTCTGCCCAATCGTTCGAACCTGGCCGGTGTCGTAGAACAGCACCAGGCGTACCGGACCGGCGATATTGATCAGGTACTCGGCATTGAAGAGCATGCTCTTGTTGCCGCCCAGCACCAGGTACGGGTTCTGCGGGTCGCGTGGACCGATCGACCGGATGTCGTAGCCGCGAATGGTGTATTCGCCGCCGAGGTACAACGACTCGGTGATCGGGATGCTGGTCGTGCTGCCGTACGGCCGGATCCACTCGAGCTGCGTGCGGAAGCCAATCGAGGTTCGCCGGTTCAGCGGTTGGAACCTTGCGAACTCAAAGCGCGGCTTGGTGAAGTTGGTGTTGCCGCCAAGGCCGGCAAGGTCGATCGAACCGGTGAGCCGGGTGCCGCTGTTGGGGAAGATCGGGTTGTCAACGGTGTTGTGGACAAAGCTCGGCGTAATCTTGCTGATCGTCCGGCGACCGCCTTCGCCAATCAGCAGCGAATCGGCCAGGTACGGATTGCGCCGCACGAGCTCGTCTGAGTAGTAGAGCGGGTTGAGGTCCGAGACCTTCACGGCCTCGTAGCTGTAAACGGCGAACATGCGCGAGAACCCGGCAAGCGGGAAGCCCATCGTCACGTTGCCGCCGGTCGCTTCCTGCGTGAACTGGTCGATGTAACGCAGGGTTCGCTTGTAAACGTCGACGCCGCCGGTGATGTTGCGGTCGAACAGGAACGGCTCGGAGAACGCGACCTGGTAATTCTCGGACCGCGAGCCCATCTGCAGCGACACGGTGAGCGCTTCGCCGCGACCGAGGAAGTTCGAGGTCTGGAACGACAGCTGGCCGAAGAAACCTTCGAACTGCGAAACGCCCGCGCCAAACGTCAACTGGTTGCGATTCTGCTCCTCCAGTTTCAGCGTGACATCAACCTGGTTCTTCTCGCCAGGCGTCTTCTGGACGTCGATGCCCTGGCCTTCTTCGAGCGGCTTGAAGTAGCCCAGCTGATTCAGACGCTTGACGCTGTACTTGAGCGATTCGGTGTTGAACGGGGCACCCTCGACCAGCCGTACTTCGCGGCGAATGACGTTGTCGCGCGTGGTCGTGTTGCCGACGAAGGTGAGGCGATTGACGAAGTACTGCTCGCCTTCCTGCATCCGCATCGTTACGTTGACGGTCGGCTCGGCCGGACCCGCCACCGGACCGGCCGCGGCCGCCACCGGCTCGAGGTCCGGAAACCCGGTGAATTCGAAGTAGCCGCCGGCGCCGTACATCTCGCGCGACTTGACCAGGCCGTTGCGAATCGGCTTGTCGCTGTACCAGTCGCCCTTCTTCAGCTTGTAGAGCGGCTCGAGGAATTCGGTCTTGACGATCTTGTTGCCGTCGAACGTGAACTCGCCCACCTTGTAGCGCGGGCCTTCGTCAATCGGTACGGTCAATTCCACCCAGCGGGTTTCCTTGTCGACGCTGTCTTCGAGCGTCTTGATCTCAGGCGTGCCGACTTTGGCGGTGATGTAGCCCTTGTTGCGGTAGTACTCGACCACCTTTTCGGCGTCTTCCTCGAACTTCGCTTCCTGGTAGGTGCCCTTGCCGCCTATCCACGACAGCCAGTTGTGCGCCTTGGTCGACTTCATCTGCCGGCCCAGGGCGCGGTCGCCCACTTCGGAATTGCCGTTGAAGTTAATGGTCCGGATCTTGACCTT
>JANMUX010000259.1:0-2693 GCA_031392125.1 Acidobacteriota bacterium
CACCAGCACAACGTGGATCATGGTCGTCGCTGCTCTGTAGCGTTGGCTTTTGGGCGGAGCCGAATCGGCGGCGAGTTGATCGAGATCTCAGTTTCCCAGTCGTGATGCTTACCGAGCCACGTGACTAATGCCGCCTGGGTGCGAAAGCTCTTGATGGTTCTTGGATCGGGATTGATTGGCGCCATGTCAGGTTGGTGATGTTGCGGTTTCAGGAGTCGAGAACAGCCTCGATCAGCTGCGGGACCTTGTCAATCGCTGCTTCCATCCGTCGTAGACTGCGGATCTACGGGCTCCGGCGGCGCGCGACCAGCCACCAGTCGATAACTCCTGCGAGGCAGGCACCGACCGCATAACAGGCCAGGTCGGTCCAGAGAAACCCTTGGCCGAGCACGAGGGCGCCGACTCGGGATGCGCGAATGGCGTCAATCCACGGTGCGTGATAGAGCTGCGTAAGTTCGACGGTGACGGCAATCGCTAGAGCACTCAGAACGAGGCGGCGGGTGGTCGTTGCTGGCCACAGGAAGCCCAGTAACCACGCGACCATCGTCGCCCAGAGCACGTCACCAGCGTAACGAGCGATCACTGGCGGGATGACCTCCGCGTATCGTCGCGAAGCCAGCCCAAGCAGCACTGTTACCAACAACAAGAATACGCACGCCAGCCTCGATCGCTGGTGACCGGCGTAACTATTCGATTCGGCTCTTGCATAAGCCACTCGGAGTCCAATCGTCGGCAGGGGTGGTAGCGGGTTGAGATGAGTCGTGCAGGATAAGCACGAGCGCCCGGCGCGTCTCTGTGCCGGTGGCCGTAAGGTGCATCGGCTCGCCGCCGGGGACAATGACATTGGAGCCGCCCGCACGCCCGACCATTGTGCCGCTGGGCGTCTCCAGACACGTTTCGCCAGCCAGTGTGTACCAAGCCTCCGCGCCCGAATGGTGATGTGCTGGCGCGGTCATGCCTGGCGTAAAGATCGCCTCCATGTACTGGGCCGAATATTCGAGATCCGCGCGGACCGGGAGCGGTCCGATCTCGGCCACGCGCTCACCAGTTGGAGGCCGCCACCCGGCTCGCTCAATGGTGAAGAGCCAGACTCTCGCAAGCGACTCGACGACTGTTCCGCGTGGGCCCTTGGCGGCCTCTGCTGCGATGCGCGTCGGATACGAATCCAAATGCCAGAAGAGTGGCGCTCGCGGAAGTGGCCCGAGCGCCGCATCGATCATGATCCAGCAGCCCACTTCACCCGTGCGCTGACTGACCGGACGGCAGATCTGCGCAAACGCCGTCTCGCACATGCCAAGGTTGGCGACCAGCCAGACACAGGCTACAAGAGCCAGGCGTCCGAAACCCTGAGACGCTATGTCGAGTGTGAGGTGGTGCCTGGGCATGACGATTCCTCTCGGTAAAGTGTACGTGCGTGCTTGAGCGGCGGCAGCATGATCCGTCAGACGGCGGCTCGGTGCAAGCGCATGTAGGGCCGTTGTCAATTTCGTTAGCGACGAAGCGCCCACAGCGCCCCGGTGCCTTGTGCCATACCTTCGTCCTCTAGCTTGACCAGGTGCGCAAGTACGCTTTCGCACGCCATTGGCGTGAGGGCGGGCAACAGGTTGGTGTAGATGCGCGCGGTGATCGCGTCCACGGTCTGCAGTCCCTCTCCGAGCGCCGCCACTACCTGCTGTTCACGCTGTCGGCGGTGATCCAGGTACTGCTGGATCAACGCGATCGGCTCTTCAATCACCGGTCCGTGTGCCGGCCACGCGCGTGACGGGGAAAGCTTCAGCAGCCGCGCCAACGACTGGAGGTAGTCGGCGAGGCTGCCACCGTCGGAGGCAGGAATGAACACGGTGCTGCCTTGCTGAAGAAGGTCGCCGGCAAACAGCGTTCTAGATTCTTCGTGCCACAGCGCCAGGTGATCGGGCGAGTGGCCCGGGGTGTGCAGCACGGCCAGTGGACCAGCACCGGTCATTACGACGTCGCCATCAGCCAGCGGCTGCCACGAAACATTCTTGTCACGTTCCAGCCACGGCATCTTGGCGAAGCGAGTTTGGGGCCAGCGTGACCCAATGGCGGGCGCGCCACCAATGTGGTCGGAATGCGCATGCGTAACAATGACGTCGGCGGGTCCCGCCGGCGCAGCCGCGGCGATCGCATCCAGGTGCGCTGGCTCACCGACGCCGGCGTCGACCATTACGGGACGATCGCCGGCAATCAGGTACGTCCAGTTGCCCTCGCCCGTGAATGGCCCGGGATTACCCGCGTGCAGGAGCGTGGGGTTCATGGCGCAGGCGCGACAATCCAATAAACGACACCGCGAACGCGACCAGCATCAGCCCCGACGCGCTCACGTACGGGGTGGTCATGCCGTACGAGTCGTAGAGGAAGCCGCCCCACGCCGGCCCGACGACGCGGCCGAGACTGGCGAGGGATGAGGCCAGACCGAGAATGCCGCCCTGATCGTTGGGGTCGGACAGTCGCGACACCATCGACGACAGCGCCGGGTTGTTGAAACCCATGCCCACGGCGAGGATTCCCAGGGCAATCAGCAGCGTCGGCACACTCCACGCGAACGGCACCAGGCCAATCCCGAGAGCGATACAGAAGATCGCGACCGGAATTAACCGCGCCTCTCCCAGCCGCTTCACCACCTTGTGAACAAGCACACCCTGAATTACCGCCAGCACCAGGCCGATGAACGC
>JANMUX010000260.1:0-2440 GCA_031392125.1 Acidobacteriota bacterium
GAGCGAGTAGATGTCCGAGGCGAATACCGCCTTGCCCTGGAACTGCTCCGGCGCCATGTACGGCGGGCTGCCGATCACGGTGGTGCCGTGCGCCGCGATCTCGAGGAAGCGCGAGGTACCGAAGTCGGCGACCTTGATCAAGCCCTGGTCGGTGACCAACACGTTACCCGGACGCAGGTCGCGATGGATGATCCCATGCTTGTGGGCGTGGTCCATGGCGTTGCAGATCTGGCAGGTGTAGTCGAGCGCGCGCGCCAGGTTGAGCGTGCCATCGCGATCGATCACGGCCTCGAGCGTGTCGCCCGGCACGTACTCCATCACGATAAAGAACACATCGTCCTGCTTCTCCGCGGTAAGCACCGTGACGATGTTGGGATGGCTGAGGGTGGCGAGCAGGCGCGGTTCGCGCAGCAGCTCGCCGAAATCGAGGTTCTGGCGATGCGGAACCTTGATTGCGACCTTCTTGTCGATCCAGGTGTCTTCCGCGAGGTAGACGCTGCCAAAGCCGCCGCTTCCGAGTGGTGAGAGGATCCGGTATTTCCCAACCGTCTGTCCGCGGAAGAACATCTGTGCGCATGAGTATACTCTCCGCGTGCGCCCGCGCTTTTACGTGCCCGACCTCGATGCGTCCACTGCACGTGTGGCGCTGCCCGACGATGAAGCCGAGCACCTGGTGCGCGTGCTGCGGCTTGGAGCCGGCGCTGAGATCGAGGTCTTTGACGGCCGCGGCGGACTGTGGCGCGCCGAAGTCATCGAAGCGGGCAAGCGCTCGGCGGCGGTGCGCGTTATCGACCCCGTGCCCCCAGCGCCCGAGGTCGGCGTTTCTCTCACCTTGGTGATCAGCGTGCTGAAGGCCGACAAGATGGATGACGTCGTCCGCGACGTCGTGATGCTCGGAGCCGCCGCGATCGTCCCCGTGGTCAGCGATCGGTCGGAGATTAGCCTGTCGAACGTCGAAAAGAGCCAGCGCGTGGCGCGATGGCAGCGCATCGCCGTCTCGTCGGCCAAACAGTGCGGCCGTGCGGTCGTGCCGGTCGTGGCAGCCGCGCAAACGTTCGCCGCGTACCTCGCCGGCGCGAGCGACGCGGTCCGGCTGATCTGCGTGGAACCGTCCGCCGGCACAGAGGTGCGAACCGTGCAAGACATCGCCAAACCCCACGCGGCCCATGTGATAGTGGGTCCAGAGGGCGGTTGGGCGGATGAAGAATTGTCCGCAGCCTTTCAGAGTGGCGCCCTGGCCGTCTCGCTGGGTGGACGGACACTGAGGGCAGACGCAGCGCCGCTGGTGGCGCTGACCGCCTTGTTAACGATTTGGAGTGAGCTGTGAAGAGAATCAATGGGCTGGTAGGGCGGGTGGGGCTGGTAGTGCTCGCCCTCGTTGTCGCGTCCGGCTTTAGCCGGACTGTTCTTGCGCAGTATCCCGGTGGCATGCCGCCGCCAGTCGCGACATTTTCCATTCTCGGCTACGACCCTGAAACCGGCGAGGTCGGCGGGGCTGTTCAGTCACGCGTGTTCACGCTCACCGGCGTGCTGACCGCAGACGCCGAGGCCGGCGTCGTCGCCACGCAGGCCATCGTCGACGTAAGTTACGGGCCGAAGGGGATCGCGCTGCTGAAAGCCGGCATGAAGCCAGACGCCATCATCAAGGCGATCTGGGACAGCGATCCGGATCCGCAGCCCGAGCGCTGGACCAAACAGGGCCGCCAGTTTGCGGTGATCGATCTCCAGGGCAACACCGCCGTGTTCACCGGAGCCAAGGCCAGCACCTGGGCCGGCCACAAGCAAGGCAAGTTCAGCACGGCGCAGGGCAACATCCTTGCGGGTCCGGCCGTGGTCGAGGGCATGATCAAGGCGTTTGAAGAAACCAAGGGGCACCTGTCGATGCGCCTGATGGCAGCGCTCGATGCCGGCCAGGCCGCCGGTGGCGACACCCGTGGCATGCAGGCTGCGTCGATGGTGATTGTCAAGAAGGGCGGCGGCGTATGGCTGAACAACGACACCGTGCTGCGCCTGCAGGTCGATGACAGCCCGAATCCGTTCAAGGAACTCCGGCGGGTAGTCGAGAGCTGGAACGCGGTGAGGGAAAAGGGCGGTCAGCGGCCAGTCAAGTAGGGCGGTGACCGGTCAGCAGCAGCGCGATCCAGTTGTCCTCGGTAAGCCGCCTGGCCTCCGTGAAACTCGGAAACACTGCGAGCACCGCGTCGACTTCGGTGTGATCGAAGCCGCTCAAGATCATCTGCCCACCAGGCTTGACGAGCGAAGCGATGGCCGTGCCGCTGGAGGTCAGCATGCCGCCTGTCAGGTTGGCGAGCACGACCTGGGCCGCCTCCGGTGGCGATGACCGGAAGTCAGACACCCGGAACTCGAGGGTGTCGGGCAGCGTGTTCATGCGCGCGCTGGTTTCTGCGGATTGAATCGCATCGACGTCGACGTCGATGCC
>JANMUX010000339.1:0-3942 GCA_031392125.1 Acidobacteriota bacterium
CAAACACCAGCAAGACGGCCACCACGACGATGACGTTGACCAGCACGTCGGTGCGCATCCCCAATCCGAAGCCAAGGACCAGTCCCGAGAGCGCGGCGACCGCGACGACCTGCCCGAGGGACCACGCCCGGGTGGCGAGCAAGCCCACCGCGCCAAGACCGAACAGGAAGAATGGCGCCTTCGAGTAGTCGCGCACGTCGGCGAGATTGGCCAGGTGTAACGGGGAAATCATCAATGCCACGGCGACCAAGCTTGCCGCGAGCCGCCCCATCGCCACCCGGCTGGCGCCATAGGCCAGCCCGATCGATGCCGCAAACATCAGCCCCATCAAGCCGTCGATGGCCGCCCACTTCGGCCCGGCCAACGTCCAGGCCCAACTGACCGCCAATAGCAGGTAGCGCGAGGCCCGCTGCAGTCCGTCCAGCCCATCCCCCGCCAGGCCGGCCGGCAGTTCGGCGCATGTGATGGACTCGCGCCGCCCCAGCAAGAACTCGCGGCCCGCATTCACGGGGTCACCAGCCACGCTGGCAGGCAGCAGCGCGGCCGACGGCGTGGTCAGGCTGCGACCGCACGCCGCCATCAGCGCCGCGGCAAACACTCGGTGATTGAAGCTTGCGGGTTCAATCCCGGACCCGGCGATTCTCAATCGATGGGCATGCGAGGTGCCCAGAGCAATGGCGAGCGTCAGCAGCACGCCAACCACGATTGCATCGGCGATCGACGAGCGGAGCGACACCACCGCTATTCCCAATCGGCCAGACGCTGATACAAAGGCGAGGTTGACCAGTCAGGCAACAGCACGGCCCCAAGCAGCAGGTCGAACGGCCGGGTGTCGATCACACGGGAAACCGCGACCAGGCAGCCGGGCCTCGGGTCGCTGAGCTCGAGGCCTGAGTAGGCCTGAAACACCGGCTCGAAGATTCTTGTCGGGCCGCCGCCCGGGGACGCTCGATCGACCGTGACGGTGCGGGTGAAATCGAGGCCCACTTTGGTCTTGTCATAGCGAAACGTCACCGACGGGCGAACCCCGCAGGCCGCCGGGTCCAGTTGCACTTCGAGCAACTGCGGCCATTCTGTTGGACCGAGACCCTCGAGCGGCATGCCCGGCTCAGGCACCGACGCCTTGGGTGCGGCGAGGTAGCCCTCAAGCAGCGCCGTCGCCTGCGCGGTCTGATACCAGCGCGCGATCAGCAGCACTCCGACAAGCACAGCGACGGCTGCGCCTGCACACGCCGCCGACCGCAGGACCGGCCGCACCAGCGCGGGCAACGGCGGAATACCGCTTCGCCGCAGTGTGAGCACGGCCTTGCCTGCCTCGTGCAACACGAAGCCGATCATCCACCAGCCGATGAACTCCAAATGGAAGTAGTGCCGTTCCTGAAACTGGATTGCCGGATAGCCGCCGAAATAGGCCAGGAAGAACAGGACAAAGGCGGCCAGGCGCAAGTTGACCGCACCAATCGCGAGCACGGCAAAGATCGTTGACCACAACCCCCATCGATGCTGCGGCTCGAGCACCCACGCTCGCGCCGTATAGAACGGCGAGAACCAGTCCGCCATCGGCGGCAGGAAGTTTCGGAACGGCAGCTCCACCACCTGCAACACCGACGCATAGGACCGGGCGAGAATGTCTGCCGGGAACCGCCGGACAATCGCCTGGAGGTAGCTGCCGCTTTGGACGTCGTACTCGTGCGAACAGAAGATCAGTTCGGGCGATCCCGGTTCCGCGCGCCAACGGTAGCCATTCACCATGCGATCGATATAGCTATCCGAATAGGCGTGCCCGAAGTCGTAGGGCGCTGGACTCACCCGCAGCGAGCTGTCGAACGGCGCCTGCAGGCCGAGCAACGTGACGTGCCACTGACAGCCGCCGGCGGTGTACACGGTTGATGTAATGGGCCAACTCACCAGCAGAAACGTGGCAAGGAAGAGCCCGGCTGACGCCGCCTTCAGGCGCAGGTTCCGCAGGAGGCCGCCATCGACAAATGCAAACAGGGTGACCAGGAACACTGGCACGTTGATCAGGAAATCGGTGCGGAAACCGTAACCGATGCCGAGCACCGCACCGTAACCAACGGCGAGGGTTGTCAGGATCCACGTTCTGACCGGCAGCGTTACCAGCAGGCCCAGCAGCAGGATCAACGCGAGCGTGAACGGTGCCTTGAAGTAGTCCCTCAAGTGCGGGAGGTTCAGCAAGTGCATCGACGACACCGCCAGGCACGCCGAGCCCGCAACCGCCAGGCCGCGGCCCATGCCGAACCGGAACACGCCGTACGAGAGGGCAATCACGCTGCCAAACGCCAGGCCGAAAATCGGCCCCAACCCGCTCCACGAGATGCCGAGCACGCGCCACGCCAGCCCGATTGTCACGAGCAGATAGGTCCATGCGCCCTGGTAGAGATAGCGGGTCCCAAGTTCGGTCTCGGGAGGGATATCCGAACAGGTCAGCGCATCGCGGCGCTGGAACAAGAAGTCTTCGAGCGGCTTGGGCTGGACTTTCGAGATGACGAAACCCTTGCCGCACGCGACCATCACAGCGGGTTCGAAGTAGGTCTGGTAGAACACGGGTTGGCCGCCGCGCGCCGTCCAACTGTTCCAGAAGCCCGTGCCCCAGACACTCGACGCGAGACACAGCGCCAGCACAATCGCGCCGTCGATTCGCCAGTTGGGAGGAATGGTCACTTGCCAGGAAAGGTGCTTCGCGAAACCGCCGCTCGCAACTTACTCGATCGCGTACTCGGCCGACGAGACTCGGAACCGGCTCGGTGCGGCGGTTTCGACCGGATTGCAATTGGCCACCGCCACCATGAAGCCGCCCGTCTCATCGACCGTGAAACTCATTTCCCGGCTCGGCGGGACCGCGGGTGTCAGCCAGGCCGCAGTCGTGCCGTTGAGCGCGCCGACACAGACCCGCCCGCGCGAGGCGCTGAGCGACAGCCGCACGAAGACGCGCGCACCGGCGGGCGCGGCGACCCGCGGACTGGTCGCTTGGTAACCGGAGGTCGAACGGTCGCCGACCATTGTCCCGGCCCCGAACAGGCCGACCGAGACCGGCTGCGCCGAAACGGTGGTCCAGGTGGTGAGCGCCGGCAGTGGCACGAACGGCGGACGGTTCGGGTCGCTCTCCCAGTCGGCCAGGCGTTGATACAAGGGCGCCGATTGCCAGTCGGGTGGCAACGTAGCTCCGAGCAACACCGGCAACGGCGCGGGCGCCCGCACGTGAAAGGCACCCGCGAAGCATCCGTCTCGTGAATCTGAGACTTCCAGCCCCTGGTAATTCTCGAACACCGGCTGGAAGATCCGAGTCACTCCGCTCACGCGTGTCAACCGGTCGATGGTTACAGTGCGCGACAGGTCGCTGTTCAACACACCGGCGGCATAGCGAAAAGTCACCGAGGGGTTGCGGCCGCAGCGGGCCTGGTCGAGATCAACCTCGAGCAACTGCGGCCATTCGCGCGGCGACATTCCCGGCAGGGCGCCGCCCGGAACGTCGAGAGGGGTCCTGGGTGCCTCGACGTACGAACCGAGCAGCGCCAAGGCCTGCCCATGTTGGTACTGGCGCGCGATCACAAGCGAGAAGACGATGACGGCGGCCGTCAGCGCCGAGAATGCGGCTGCGCGGGCGACCGAACGCGCCGCAGGCGCGAGCGCCGGCAGGCTCTGCCTCAGCGACCAGGCCTTGGCGATGGCTTGATGCACGACAAAGCCCGCCGCCCACCAGGTGATGAACTCGAGATGAAAGTGATGCCGTTCCTGGAACTGAATCGCGGGATAGCCGCCGAAGTACGCCACAAAGAACAGCAGGAATAATCCCAGGCGCACACTGGTGAGGCTCACGAGCACCAGCGACGCCGCGCCCAGATACACTCCCCATCCGATCCGTGGACGAAGCACGGCTTCGCGCAGCTCGTAAAGGCTTGTTGCCCATCCCGGCATCGGGCT
>JANMUX010000112.1:0-6503 GCA_031392125.1 Acidobacteriota bacterium
CACCGGCGCCAGGTAGGGGCTGTCGGTCTCGACCAGTAGCCGGTTGACCGGAACCTGAGGCAGGGCGACGCGCAGGGATTCAGCCTTCGGAAAACTAATCACGCCAGGGATCGACAGGTAAAAACCGGTGGCCAGGGCGCGCGCCGCGGCAGCGCCATCGCCGGTGAAGCAATGAAAGACGCCGCGCAATGCCGGGCCACCCTCTTCCGCGAGGATCCGCAGCGTGTCCTCCTCGGCCTCGCGGGTGTGAATCACCACCGGCAGGTCGCGGCCCCGTGCCAGCTGAAGCTGGGCGCGAAACACCGCCTGCTGCACGTCGCGGGGCGAGAAATCGTAGTGGTAATCCAGGCCAATCTCACCGACCGCACGCGCCAGCGGCACGGCGGCAAGCCGCGAGGTGACCACGGCGGCGGCGCCACTCGGGTCTGCGGCAAACAGGTGCGCATGGTGCGGGTGCACGCCGACCGCGAACCGACATTCCGGCCACGCTGCCGAGACGACCGGCACCCGGGCGCATTCGTCGGCGTCCTCGGCTGCCAGGATGACCAGCGCGCGCCCGACGCCGGCCGCGCGCGCCCGCTCGACGACGGCTGACAGATCGCCGGCAAACTCGTCGCCGGCAATGTGGCAATGCGAGTCGGTCATCGCACGCGCGTACCGGGCGTGGCCGGCTCGACGTTCAGCACGATGGCGGCGCCACCGTCGGGACTCGCGGCGAGCACCATGCCATTCGACTCGAGCCCCATCATCTTGCGCGGCGCCAGGTTGGCGACGATCACGATGGTCTTGCCGATCATGGCCTCGGGTTCGTACGACTCGGCAATGCCGGCCAGGATGGTGCGCGGCTCCGCTTCGCCGGCATCAACCTTCAGCTTCAGCAGCTTCTGCGACTTCGGCATCCGCTCGGCCTCGAGCACTTTCGCGACTTTCAGCTGGATCTTCATGAAGTCGTCGATGGTGATTAGGGCAGGTGGGGCGGGTTGGGCAGGTGGGGCCGATGGGGCCGGTGCACTTACCTCACCAGACGTACCTGCCTCACCTGCCGTACCCGCCTCACCCGTCTTGTTATCTTCAGTCACGGTCACAACTCCCTTGTCTGCTTCCAGGCGGGGCCAAAGGGCGCCCGCGTTCAGAATCTGCTTCTCGCCCGACGTGCGCCAAGCGGTGTCCGTGTCGAGCCGGCGGCCGGACGCCGGCTCGTCATCACCCATTCGCCGCAGGATCTCGGTCGCCGACGCCGGCATCACCGGCGACAGCAGCACGGCGGCAATGCGAATGGCCTCGGCGGTGTCGGCGAGCACGCCGTTCAGCCGATCCGCATTCGCGGGATCCTTCGCCAACACCCACGGCTGCGTTTCGGCGATGTAGTTGTTGGCGGCGCTCACCAGGCGAAAGGCGGAAGCGGCACCCTCGTGCAGAGCGTGCACATCCATCGACGCCCTGTAGGCGGCGACTTGCTCGGCGGCGATGCCGGCCAGCGGCCCGCCGCCGGCCGGGCGGATCACGCCCTTCTGGTAGCGTTCCGTCATCGAGGCCACTCGGTTCACCAGGTTGCCCAGGTTGTTCGCGAGGTCGGCGTTGTACTTCTCTTCAAACCGTTCCCACGTGAAGTCGCCGTCACCTCCGTAGGGAATTTCCTTGGCGAGGTAGAGCCGCAGCGGGTCGGGACCGAAGCGCGACGCCGCATCGAGCGGATCGACGATGTTCCCCATCGTCTTGCTCATGCGCTCGCCCTTGAAATACACCCAGCCGTGGCCGAATACCTGCTTCGGCAACGCGACCCCGGCGCTCATGAGCATGGCCGGCCAGATCACGCAGTGGAAGCGCGTGATGTCCTTACCGACAATGTGGAGGCTGGCGGGCCACCACTCGCGGAACCGCTCGTCGTCCCAGCCGTAGCCGACCGCCGCGGCGTAGTTGATCAACGCGTCGAACCACACGTAGACCACGCTGCCGGGATCGAAGGGCACGGGAATGCCCCACGATTGTCCGGCGCGGCTCATCGAAATATCTTCGAGACCACCCTCGACCAGCCGCAGGATCTCGTTGCGGCGAATGTCGGGTTCAATGAAGCTCGGGTTCTCGGCGAAGTGCTTCAGCAGCGGCTGCTGATACTTCGAGAGCCGGAAGAACCAGTTCTTCTCCTTGATCCACTGCGGCTTGGTGTTGTGGATCGGGCAGTTGCCATCAACGAGGTCCTTCTCCTGCTTGAAGGCTTCGCAGCCCACGCAATAGAAACCCTCGTACGAGCCCTCGTAAATGTCGCCGTTGTCCAGGCAAGCCTGCGCCATCTTCTGGACCGCCGGGAAGTGACGTTTCTTGTCGCTGGTACGAATAAAATCGTCAAAAGACACGTCGAGCCGCTGCCAGACCTCGCGAAACACGCCTTCCATCTCGTCGCAGTACGCGAGCGGTTCCTTGCCCTGCTCCACCGCTTTACGGAACACGTTCTGCGAGTGCTCGTCGTTGCCCATCAGGAAGTAGGTATCGAACCCCGCCAGCCTCCGGTAGCGAGCAATGATGTCGGCGGTGACCTTTTCGTAGGCCGTGCCCAGGTGCGGCCGGCTGTTCACAAAGTCGATTGCCGTGGTCAGAAAGTACTTCATCGATCGAGCCATGCCTTCTGCGCCACTGCCTGAATCTCCTTGATCGGGATGTTCTGCTCGGCTGCAAGTGCCGCGAGGTCGTCGAATTCCGGCTGTGCATTCAGCACGCGACCATCCCGGCGAGCGACCTTGAACCGGATGGGGCCGAGCGGGGTCGCGACGGTGACCATCTCGCGGTCCAGGCAATCACGCCGCATCTCCTGGTAGCGCACGCCAATCGTCGTCGACTCGCGGAATACGATCTCAGTCAGCTTCTCGCGGTCATCGGGTCTCGCCACAATTGTCATCAACGTGCCTGGACGGTTCTTCTTCATCTGCACGCCGGCGTAGAACACTTCGAGCGCCCCGGCCGCGTACAGCCGTTCCATTAGCACGCCGAAGATCTGCGGGTTCATGTCGTCGATCTCGCACTCGAGAACCATCACCGCGTGCGACGTGGGGCTCGCGGCTCGTGCATCGAGATCGTCTGCCTCGCCGACCATGACGCGGACGACGTTGGGCGTCTCGGCCAAATCGCGGTCGCCGGCACCGTAGCCGACGCGGGCGACGCGCATGGCAGGCACGGGACCGTAGGCCGAGGCAAACTCGGTGAGGATCAACGCCCCTGTTGGCGTCAGCAGCTCTGATTGGATTCCTGACGAGTACACCGGAGCGTTCTCGAGCAGAGCCACCGTGGCCGGTGCGGGCACCGGGAACACGCCGTGGGCCGAGCGCACCATGCCGCCGCCCACATTCATCGGCGACACGACGATACGGTCGGCGTTGAACCACTCGAGCGCGAAAACGGCGCCGACGATATCGATGATTGAGTCGATGGCACCCACTTCGTGAAGATGCACCTGGTCGACGGACATTCCGTGCACCGCCGCCTCTGCCTCGGCCAGCCGGCGAAACATGGCGATCGCGCGACCCTTGCCGGCTTCCGAGAGTGCCGAGCGGCGAATGGCGGCTGTGATCTCCTTCAGCGAGTGATGCGGCGCGTGATGGTGATCGTGACTGTGATCATGGCTGGCCGCGCCGGCATGCGTGTGGCCCTGTGAGAGCGGGTGATCGTGATGGTGGTCGTGCGAGTGCGCACCCGCCTTGCTGGAGTCCGCATGCGCATGCGCGTGCGAAGGCGCGTGTTCGTGAACGCGGAACTTCGTGGCGGTCACGCCCGTCTTGATGACGCGGTCGACCGACACGTCCCAGCCATCAACGGCCAGGCTACCGAGTGCCCGCTTGAGCTCGTCGAACGGCAGGCCCGCGTCGAGCAAGGCTCCCACAATCATGTCGCCCGCCGCGCCGGCGAAGCAGTCGAAGTAGAGGATCTTCACCGTTTCAACTCTTCCTTGAAGCTATAGAACGTCCGGTCGCCGAGGATGATGTGGTCGCCCAGTTCGATACCCATCACCTCGCCCGCCAAGGCGAGCCGTTGCGTCACCAGCCGATCCTCCGGGCTGGGCGACGGATCGCCGGACGGGTGGTTATGAAACACCACCACGCTTGATGCCGAGGCAACCGCCGCGGCGCGAAACACCTCGCGCGGATGGGCCACGCTCGAGTCGAGGGTTCCCGTCGAAATCACCGCCGTGCGAATTACCCGCTGTTTCTGGTCCAGCAACATCACGCCAAACCGCTCCACTCCGAACCCGGAGTAACGCGGCATCAGGTAGTCGCCGGCGTCGTCCGGCGTCAGGATCCGCGGCCGCTCGGGCGAATCCCGCGCCAGCGTCCGGCGGCCCAGTTCAACCGCTGCCAGCACGCGCGATGCGCGCGAGACACCGATGCCCGCGACCCGATCGAGGTCGTCCGGGCCCAGCCGCACCAGACCCGCCAGCCCGCCGGCCACTTCGAGCACGTCTTGAGCCACCGTCAGGGCACCCCGGCTACGTGTGCCGGCGCCAAGCACCAACGCCAGCAATTCGTTGTCCCCCAGTGCTTCGGCGCCCACGCGCGCCAGCTTCTCGCGCGGCCGATCAACCGGCGCCACGCGACGCATCGATCCAGACCCATCATGGTAGCTGATTGACGCGCGTTCTGCCGCTGCGGCGCGGGGATCTCCGCGCGTCGCTGTCGTATACTCGTCAGACATGTTTCGCGTCGCTCGCCGCCTGGCGTTGGTCATGGTCATCATCTCCGCCGGCTGCGCCGAACCTCCCAACAAGGAAATGAACCTGGCGCAGGGCGCGATCGAAGCCGCCCGCGCTGCCGGCGCCGACCGGTTCGCCGCGACGGAATTCACTGCCGCCATCGACGCCCTCAAGAAGTCGCACGAGGCCGCGGCTGGCAACGACTATCGCCAGTCGCTGAGTCATGCGCTCGACAGCTTCGAACGCGCGCAAAATTCCGCCAAGCTGGCGGTCGAAGGCCGCGCCAACGCGCGCGGCGAGGCCGAGCGCGCCGTGGCTCAGGTCGCGACACTTCTGGCCACTGCCGAAACGCAATTGAAGGCGTCACCGCTCGCGGCACGCGGCCTGAAGGGGCCGCAGCGGACCATCGTGTCGGCGGGAATGGCACTGCAAAAAGCACGCGCGGCCTTGAAACAGGAGGACTACCTGGCAGTGGGGCCTGCGCTTGAAGGCGTGGCGGCAGGACTTCAGGCCGCTTTGACGCAGATCGACTTGCCGCCACCGGCAGCGCCCAGCCGCCGCAAACGCTAGGTCGCCTGCCCGGAGATCGCGATTTTCGCGATCATGCGACGCGGTGACGGGCGCGATTTCTGATCGATCGAAATGACAGCGAGCCCCTACACGAGCTCGCCATACGCCGGCACCCAGTGCCCTTCCACCACCACTTCTGCCCAGCCGGTGAGAAAGATTCCATCGGCGGTCCACTCCACGCGCTGCGTTCCGCCAGGCGCAATTACCTGGATGTCGCGGGCTGCCCCACCGTGCGCGATGGCGGCAATGGCCGAGGCACAAGCGCCGGTGCCCGAAGCGTGCGTTGGGCCCACGCCGCGCTCCCAGATCAGAATGCGAACACGGTCAGGTGCGTCAATGACGGCGAACTCCACGTTGCTACCCTCGGCGAAGCGAGGATGGGTTGCCAGTGCCGGACCCAGGCGGTTGAACCGCGGCAAGTCGGGTAGCTCCGGCATCAACGCGACGCACTGTGGGTTGCCAATCGCCAGCGTCGAGACCTTCAGGGTTTCGCCCGCGGCTTCGAGCGTCTCCTCCACGACTCGTTCCGGTTGACCGAGCGCCGCACGAAAGGTGTAGCGACCGCCGACGCGGCCAACGAGCGACAGCGTCTTCCAACCGGCGGCAGTATCGACCCTGACCTCCGTAAGCGGCGCCAACCGCGCGGCCTCGCGTTGATGCATGACGAGCGCCGCCAGGCAGCGCAGGCCGTTGCCCGAAAGTTCCGAGGGGCTGCCGTCGGTGTTGATCAATCGCATCTGCGAAGTCCCGTCGGGAGCGACGGTGTAGTAGATGACGCCGTCACCCCCAAGGCCGGAGTGCCGCTCGCACAGGCGGCGCGACAGCTCATCGAGTCGCAGGCCCACCACCTGCTCGGCCGGCACGAACAGGAAGTCGTTGCCGTAGGCGTGCGCTTTGGCAATTGACAGCATCAGGGCACGCGGAACGCGTTGAAGACCCAAGTCAACCCACCGGTGAAGCCGACCTCCGGGTCGCGCGAGGTCAGGCCGAGCATCAGGCCGGCGTCGAGCCGCACGCCGCTCCTCGTGTAGCGGGCGCCAAACCGCAACAGGCCGCGGTCTTCGGCCCCCGGCGTGACGATGTCCGCGAAGTTGGCCCGGCCGGCAAACTCCCCCACCAGCTCGGCGTTCTGGCTGACCGCGCGCGCCACCGACAGGCTGTACGCCAGCAGGTCGTCCTGCGCGGCCTGGCGCGTCGGGTTTCCCATGATCAACAGGCCCAGGTTGGCAACCACGCGAATCGACTGCACGGTCTT
>JANMUX010000390.1:0-4296 GCA_031392125.1 Acidobacteriota bacterium
AGTCGCAAGACGAGCTGGTGTTCGAGGATCCGAAGAACCCGCAGCGGTTCCATCTGCTGCAGACCACGGAAGACGAGCGTTTCGCCATCCTCGAAGTTTCGGACCGCGGCACCGGCAAGCAGGGCAACGCCGTGTTCGTGCAGGACCTGTCCAAGCCGGGTTCGAAGTTCCAGCCGCTGATCCCGGCGATCGGCGACGACACCTACAGCGTGCTCGAGAGCGTGCGCGGCGAGTTGATTGTGTTCACCGACAACCACGCGCCGAACGGCCGCGTCGTCCGCATTGATCCCGCTAACCCGGCGCCGGCGAACTGGAAGTCGATCATCGCGCCCAAGGCCGACACCATCGACACGGTGCGGGTCGCCGCCGGCAAGGTCATTGCCACCTACATGAAGGACGTGACGTCGAAGGCGTATGTCCACAACCTGGAAGGCGCGCTCGAGAATGAAATCGACCTGCCGGGCCTGGGGAGCGCCAGCGGCTTTGCCGGCAACATGGACGACACCTCGCTGTTTTACACGTTCCAGTCGTTTACCTATCCGACCTCGATCTTCCGCTATGACGTAGCCGCGCGAAAGAGTTCGCTGTTCCGCGCGCCCGAGATCCCCGGCCTTGACGTGAACCAGTACGAAACCAAGCAGGTGTTCGTCACCAGCAAGGACGGTGCGAAGGTGCCGATGTTCCTGGTCCACAAGAAGGGCCTCGTGCTGGACGGCACCAACCCGACGCTGATGTACGGATACGGCGGGTTCAACATCGCGACCACGCCGGGATTCAACTCGCTGCGCGTGGCGCTGCTCGAACAGGGTTTTGTCTACGCGAGCGTCAACATGAGGGGCGGCAGCGAATACGGCGAAGCGTGGCACGATGCCGGGACCAAGCTGAAGAAGCAGAACGTGTTCGACGACTTCATCGCCGCGGCGGAATGGCTGGTCGCCAACAAATACACCTCACCGCAGAAGCTGGCGGCCCAGGGCGGTTCCAATGGCGGCCTGCTCGTGGGGGCCGTCATCAACCAGCGTCCCGACCTCTTTCGCGTCGCCATTCCGCAGGTCGGTGTCATGGACATGCTACGGTTCCACAAGTTCACCATTGGCTGGAACTGGATCGCCGACTACGGCTCGAGCGACAACCCGGAAGAGTTCAAGGCCTTGTTGGCATACTCGCCGCTTCACAACATCAAGCCGGGCGCGAAGTATCCGGCGACTCTGGTGACCACGGCTGACCACGACGACCGCGTCGTACCCGCTCATTCCTTCAAGTACGCCGCGACCCTGCAGAAGGGCGCCAGCCCGGATCAGCCGGTGTTGATTCGCATCGACACCAAGTCGGGGCACGGCGCGAGCAACGTGACCAAGCAGATCGAGGCCACCGCCGACATCTACGCGTTCATCATGCACAACCTCGGTGTCACTCCGAAGTTCTGACGGGAGCGATGCATGCCTGCCTGCCGGAGCGCGACGCGCAAAGGTGGGACGGAGTGGAAATTCTAGACTGGAGAAAGACGATGAGATTCGCGAAGCAGTTGGTGATGATCACAGCAGTGGCGATGGCGGCGACGACGCCGGCGTCGGCGCAGACGAACCCGAAGCTGGCGGGCTACAAGACCGAAGCCGTCAAGGGCGTCGACGAGATGGCGAAGCTCGCCCAGGAGATGGTCGATTCGGTGTTCAGCTTCGGTGAACTGGGCATGCAGGAGGTTGAAACCTCACGCTACCTCACCGGCCAGCTCGAGAAGTTTGGCTTCAAGGTCCAGCGCGGCGTCGCCGGCATTCCCACGGCGTGGGTGGCGACCTACGGGTCGGGCAAGCCGGTGATTGCGCTCGGCTCCGATATCGACGGCATTCCGCAAGCGTCACAAAAGCCGGGCGTGGCCTATCCCGATCCCATCATCGCCGGCGCACCCGGTCACGGCGAAGGCCATAACACCGGCATGCCACTGAACATCGTCGCGGCGATCGCAGTGAAGAAGATCATGGAGCGCGACAAGCTGCCGGGCACCATCATGTTGTGGCCTGGCGTGGCGGAAGAGCAGCTCGCCTCGAAGGCCTGGTACGTTCGTGACGGCGTGTTCAAGGACGTCGACGTGGTGTTGTTCACGCATGTGGGCAACAACCTGGGCGTCTCGTGGGGCGAAGGCGGCGGCAACGGAATGGTGTCGGTCGAGTACACGTTCGAGGGCGAAACGGCGCACAGCGCCGGCGCGCCGTGGCGCGGCCGTTCGGCACTGGACGCGGTCGAGCTGATGAGCGTGGGCTGGAACTACCGGCGCGAGCACCTGCGGCTGTCGCAGCGGTCGCATCAGGTGATCACCAATGGGGGCGATCAGCCCAACGTGGTGCCGCGCAACGCCAGCATCTGGTTCTATTTCCGTGAAACTGATCAGCCGCACATCGAGGAGCTGTGGCAGATCGGCGACAAGATGGCCGAGGGTGCCGCCCTGATGACCAACACCAAGTGGACGTCGCGCATTCTCGGCACGGCGTATCCGCAGCACATGAACAAGACGGTCGCCGAGACGATGTACGAAAACATCAAGACCGTGGGCCTGCCGACCTGGAGCAGCGAAGACCAGACGCTTGCCAAGGCGCTGCAGAAGGAACTCGGCAACGCCACGCAGGAGGGCCTGGCGCTGAAACTGGGCAACCTGGGCGTGCCGAACCCCGATCGCGAAAACACCGGTGGCGGCTCCGACGACATCGGCGACGTGTCGTGGAACTACCCGACCGTGACGCTGCGGTTTCCGGCGAACATTCCCGGCCTGCCTGGCCACAACTGGTCGAGCGCGATCGCCAGCGCGACGCCGATTGCTCACAAGGGCGTCGTCGCGGGGGCCAAGGTGCAGGCCATGACGGTGCTCGACTTGCTGACGCGACCCGAGCTGGTGCAACAGGCGTGGGACTACTTCAAGAACGTCCAGACCAAGGACGTGAAGTACATCCCGTTCCTCAAGAGCGACACGCCGGCGCCCACGCACCTGAACGCCAACATTCTCGCGAAGTATCGAGAGCAGATGAAAAAGTTCTACTACGACCCGACGAAGTTCGGGACCTACCTCGAACAGCTCGGCATCAAGTACCCTACTGTTCGCACGGCAACGTCGCAGCAGCAGTAGGGCGTCCCTTCAGGGGCGCCGTGGAGGAGATTTTGATGAACTACGTTCGTTTCGCAGCAATTGCGACGCTGGTCGCGTCACTGGGTACCAG
The DNA here is from genome assembly GCA_031392125.1 of Acidobacteriota bacterium. GTDB lineage: Bacteria > Acidobacteriota > Vicinamibacteria > Vicinamibacterales > UBA2999 > 12-FULL-67-14b. The sequence continues at coordinate 3,207 of JANMUX010000390.1, forward strand.
CCTGTCGGCGCAGGACAGCGCCAAGCTGGCCGAGCAGAAGAAGGATGCCGTCAAGGGCGTGGACGAGATGGCAAAACTGGCGCAGGAGATGGTCGATTCCGTCTTCAGCTTCGGCGAGCTCGGCATGCAGGAGGTGGAGACGTCGAAATACCTGACGGCACAGCTCGAGAAGTTTGGCTTCAAGATCACGCGCGGGCAATCGGGCATGCCGACCGCCTGGGTGGCGACCTTTGGCTCGGGCAAGCCGGTCATTGCGCTGGGCTCTGATATCGACGGCATTCCGCAGTCGTCGCAGAAGCCGGGTGTGGCGTATCACGATCCGATTATCGAAGGCGCGCCGGGACACGGCGAGGGGCATAACACCGGCATGCCGCTCAACATTCTCGCCGCCATCGCGGTGAAGCGAATCATGGAGCGCGACAAGCTGCCGGGCACGATCATGCTGTGGCCGGGCGTGGCCGAAGAGCTGGTCGCTTCGAAGGCGTGGTTCGTCCGTGACGGCATGTTCAAGGACGTCGACGTGAACCTGTTCACGCACGTCGGCGGCAACCTCAGCACCTCGTGGGGTCAACAGGGTGGCACCGGCCTGGTCTCGATCGAGTACACCTTCGAAGGCGAGACCGCGCATAGCGCCGGCGCGCCGTGGCGAGGCCGTTCCGCGCTCGACGCCGTCGAGCTGATGAGCGTCGGCTGGAACTACCGCCGCGAGCACCTGCGCTTGTCGCAGCGATCGCACTCGATTATCACCAACGGCGGTGACCAGCCCAACGTGGTGCCGAGAAACGCCAGCATCTGGTTCTATTTCCGCGAGATCGATCAGCCGCACATCAAGGAGCTGGTCGAGATCGGCAACAAGATGGCCGAAGGTGCGGCGCTGATGACCAACACCAAGGTCACCTCGCGCATTCTCGGCACCGCGTATCCGCGCCACATGAACAAGGTGGTCGCAGAAACGATGTACGCCAACATCCAGGCCGTGGGCCTGCCGACCTGGAGCGAGCAGGACCAAGCGCTGGCCAAGGGGCTGCAGAAGGAACTCGGCAACGCGACGCAGAACGGCCTGGCGGTCAAGCTCGGCGAGCTGGGCAAG
>JANMUX010000525.1:0-3038 GCA_031392125.1 Acidobacteriota bacterium
GCTGCCGATTCAGTTTCTGGGTTTGATTGTCGGCCCGCTACAGGCGTTCATCTTCCTGACGCTGGGAGCCATCTACCTGACCGCTGCCACGCACGTGGATGACCACGGCGACGAGTACGGCGGCGAGCACGGCCATGCCGCCGCCCACTAGTTAGCCACAGAGGACACCGAGAAATTTCTGTGTCCTCCGTAGCTTACTGATTAATCTTCACCACCACCACCGTGCGGTCGTCTGACTGCTCGGCGTCGCCGCAGAACTGCTGAACGGCGCCGAAAATCTCACTGACAATTTCTTTCGCTGGCCGCGCGTGCGTCCGCTCGATCACCTCGATCAACCGCGGCGAGCCGAACTCCTGGCCGGCTTCGTCAAACGCTTCGGAGATGCCGTCGGAGCAGAACACGAATACGTCGCCTGGCGCCAGCGGCACCTGGACGTCGTCGTAGGCGGAGCCGCCGAAGGAGCCCAGTGGTACGCCCGGCATGTCGATTGGCGTCGCCTTGCCTTCACTACAGCGCACCGGGTAGGGCAGCCCTGAGTTGGCAAAGGTCACGATGTGCTTCTTGAACTCGAACATGGCGTAACAGAGCGTGCAGTAGTACTCCTCGAGGTTGCGCTCGTGGAGAATCCGGTTCATGCCCGCCAGCACGGCCGACGGCGTGCTGCGTTCCTTCTCAAGACGGCGGCGGAAGGTGCGGCCGCGAACCATCTCGCCGATCGCGGCGCCGTACAGGGCGGCCGGAACGCCCTTGCCGGAGACGTCACCGACCGCTACCACGAGTGTGTTCGGTTCAGGCGACAGGAAATCGCACAGGTCGCCGCCCAGCTCGCGCGCCGGGTCGAAGTGCCACGCCACATCGACGCCTCGCAGCCGCTTGGGCAGTTCCTGGGGCAGCAACGCCATCTGCACACGCTTGGCGAACCGCAGTTCCTTTTCGAATCTGGCCTCGTTGGCGCGAATCGATTCGTAGAGCCGCGCGTTCTCGAGTGCCACGGCGGCTTCTGACGCCAGCAGCGTCAGCAGCTTCACGTGTTTCTTGTTGAACGCATCGCGGTCGGGGCTTTCGAGGTCGAACACGCCGATGCAGCGGTCCTTGAGCATCAGCGGCACCACCAACTCGGAGCGCACGCCGGGGACGACGCGGATGTAGCGGGGGTCCTTTTCGACGTCGGGAACCAGCACCACTTCCTTGTGGAGCGCGGCGTAACCCACCAGTCCCTCGCCGAGCTTGACCGGATCCATGGCGCTCGGGTCGTCGCCGTACTTGATGGCGACCTTCATCTCCAGCATCTTGGTGTCTTCGTCGAGCAGCAGGATGCCGAAAATTCGGTAGTCGATCACCCGTTTGATCAAGTGCGCCAGCCGCGTCAGCAGTTCGTCGGGGTCGAGAATGGCGGTCATCTCGCGTCCGATCTCCGCGAGCGTTTCCAGCGTCTCGGCGTACTCGCGCTCTGACTCAAACAGGCGTGCCGTGGCGATTCCCTGTGCGACGTGCGCGCCGAACTGGCGGAGGATCCATTCGTCGCGTTCGGTGAAGGCGCCCAGTTGATCGCTCAGCAGGTTGAGCGCGCCAATCACCTTGCCCTTGTTGCGCAGCGGCACCACCAGCTGCGATTTGGCACCCGGCACGACCGCCAGGTAGCGGGGGTCAGAATCGACGTCGTTCAACAGGATCGGGCGCTGCTCGGCGATGGCGGTGCCGACAATGCCCTGGCCTAGCTGCAGCGTGAAATGCTTGACGATTTCCTCTGGGTAGCCGAGCGCGTAGGCAATGCTGAGTTCTTCACGCCGTTCGTCCAGCAGGTAGACCGAAAAGACCGTGAACTTCGTGAGCCGTGAGATCAATTCCGGAATTCGCTCGAGGAGGGCTGCGAGGTCGAGCACGGAGCTGACCTCGCGACCCAGTTCCGCGAGAATGGCCAACAGCTCAGCGTCCGAGGCCGTGCTGCTGGCAGCGCCATTCGGCGCAGGTTGAGTCATTGTTGTATCGTTTTTTCTGGGCTGCCGAGGGTGTACTTGGTCACCCAGTCGTAGATTCGCTGCAGGCGATCCTGCTGATGATAGTACTCGCTAATGCCGTGCCCTTCGCGCGGGTAAAGCACCAGTTCGGTGGTCTTGCCGCGATCTTTCAGGCCGCGGAACAGCTCCTGCGCCTGTCCCACCGGCACTCGTTCGTCCTGCGCCCCGTGGAGAATCAGCGTGGGAGTGGTGACCTTGTCGATGTGGGACATCGCTGAGCGATCGAGGTAGAGCGGCAGCGTCTTGGTGTTCGGGATGCCGCCGAAGTAGCTAATCAGCACGCTGGGAATATCGTTGGTGCCGTACATGCTCCACATGTTGGTGAGGCCGGCTCCAACCATCGCAGCCTTGAAGCGGGTGGTTTGCGTGATCACCCAGGCCGTCATGTAGCCGCCGTAGCTCCAGCCAATGTGCGCCAGCTTGTCGGGGTCCGAAATGCCGCGGGCGACCAGCGCGTCGACGCCGGTCATGATGTCCTTGAAGTCGCCGCCGCCCCAGTCGTTAATGTTGTTCTGCAGGAACTTCTCGCCGTAATTTGTGCTGCCCCGCGGGTTGGGATAGAACACCGCCCAGCCCTTGTTGGCCCACACCTGGCCGCCCTCGAGGCCGCCCAGCCGGAAGCCGTTGACGTAGGCGCCGGCGGGCCCTCCGTGCGCCACGACCAGCGTCGGATACTTGCGTCCGGCCTGGAAGCCTACCGGCTTCAGCAGCACGCCCTCGATCTCCATGCCGTCGGCGCCTTTCCAGGTGACCACTTCGGTCTCGCCCTGCGCCAGCTCGGCCAGCTGCGGATTGGTCGTGGTGAGCTTGCGAAAATTCTGGAAGGCCGGGTCGGTGACGTAGACCTCCGACGCCGAGTCCGGAGTATCCATGGTGAGCGCGATGGTGCGGCCGTCTCGGCTGATCGACGCGCCCTGCAGCGTCTTCTTCGAGCTCAACTGCGTGTAGCGGCCCGTCGTCAGGTCGTACGCGAAGGCCTCGTTGTAGGCGCGCTTGCCAGCCACAAACATCACGCGGTTA
>JANMUX010000003.1:0-4161 GCA_031392125.1 Acidobacteriota bacterium
GCAGTACGGCATCAGCGGCGTCAGGTTGCGCTCGATGAATCCCATCACGACCAGGTTCACGAGCAGCAGGTCCATGGGAGTGTTGCCGACGCGTTCGCCAATGCCAAGGGCGGCGGCGTGGACACGCGACGCGCCGGCCTCGAGGGCGGCGATGCTGTTGATGATCGCCAGGTCGCGATCACGGTGGCCGTGCCAGTCGATGCCGACGTCGGCGCCTTCGTCCTTGATGACCTGCGCGGCGAACTTGACCACGGCGGTGGCGCCCCAGGGGGTGGCATGCCCGACGGTGTCGGCGAGGCAAATGCGCTTGGCGCCGGCGCGAATGGCGCATACGAACAACCGGCGCAGCGTTTCCGGATCAGCCCGCGTCGTGTCCTCGGTCACGTACATGACATCGAGGCCCTCGCCCACCGCAAACGTGACGGCGTCTTCGGTGCTCTTCAATAGCCAGTCGATCGTCCATCCCTCGGTGTACTGGCGGATGGGAGACGAACCGATGAACGCGCCGACCTCAATTGGCAGGCCGGTGCGCTGGGTAATCTCGGCGATCGGCCGAATGTCGCTGACGGTCGTCCGTGCCGCGCAATTTGCGCGTACCTTCAACCGCGCGCCGACAATCTCGCGCGCGAGCCGTTCAACGTCCTCGACCACATGCGGGCCGGCTCCGGGCAGGCCGATGTCGGCAGTATCGATGCCGAGCTGATCGATCAGGTGAAGAATCTTGATCTTCTGGGCGATGGTTGGCGTTTTCACCGACGGCGACTGCAAGCCGTCGCGCAACGTCTCGTCGTCCAGCATCACGCGCTTGGGCACGGCCGGGGCGCCGATCTTGTTCCAGTCGTAAATCAGTGAATCCAACATCTACTTCTGGGATGCTCGCGAGGCCGCAATCGTCGCGATGACGCCGGTACTCAGAATCAGGCCCAGCCAGGCGCTCGACCGCAGGGCGGCCGCGCGAACCATGGGACGGAAGCCCTCGTTGATGGTGGCGACCGGCAGGCCGGCGGCGTGGCGCCGAACCTGGTTACCGGCGAACAGCAGCCCGGCCTTGCGAGTCTGCCAGTCGAAGGTGACGCTGAACACCGCGAACGCCAGGACCGCCCACAGTGCGATGGCGACGCGCGCCGGCCTGGTCATGACGGTCCGGTGTACTTCACGATCAGCGCGGTCACATCGTCATACTGCTCGGCGCCGTGGGCGAACGCGGTGACGGCGTCGACAAGCATTTCGAGCATCACGGTTGCCGGCTCACTGTGATGGCGCTTGAGCACCTCGATCATGCGCTCTTCGCCAAACTCGTCGCCGGCGACGTTGTGCGCTTCGGTGACGCCGTCGCTGTAGAGCACCATGGTGTCGCCGGGCTTCAAGTCCACCGAATCGGCGGAATACGGCGCCATCTCGAACAGGCCGACCGGCATGCCGCCGGCTTCAATGCGACGCAGGCCGTCGACGCCATAAATCAACGGGGGGTTGTGGCCGCCGTTACAGAAGATCAGCTTGCCGGTGGGTGCGAGCTGGCCATACATCAAGGTGGCGTAGCGGGCGTCGATCTGGCGGCGGGTCAAGACCTTGTTGATGTGATCGACCGTCTGCGCCGGGTCATCGCCGATCGACGCGAAGGCCGAGAAGATGCCCATGATCTTCGCGGTCAGGAGCGCCGCCGCCGGTCCCTTGCCGGCGACGTCGCCGACCAGAAAACCGAACATGCCGTCTGGCGTATCGATCAGGTCGAAGAAGTCGCCGCCGATGGAGCGGGCCTGCAGCGAGGTGCCGGCCGCCTCGAAGAACGGGCCGGAGTGCGTGCCCTCCGGAAGGAGCGCGCGCTGAATTTCCGCGGCAATCTTCAACTCGTGCTCGAGGCGGGCCTTGTCGAGCGTCTCGCGGTAGAGGCGCGCGTTCTCGATCGCGACACCGGCCTCGGTGGCGAGGGTGTCAAGCGCCGTGCGGGTGTGCGGCGCCAGCAGGCTGCCCTTCTCGCGGCTGTCGAGATACAGCACGCCGATGTTCCTGGTTTCGCTGGCCATGTCGGCGCGGTCCAGGTAGCGCACCATGCGCAGCGGGATGCAGGCGACGTGGCGAATGCCGAGGGCGACCGTGCCCATGTGCACGTTGGCGAGATCGCCATCGAGCAAGTCGGCGACGATCTTGAGTTCGCCGGTGGCAAACACCTCTTCGGGAATCTTGCGGCTGGTGTTGAACCCGGTCGCCGGCAGGGTGATGCGGCCCTTGGCGCGGGCCAGCTTCAACTCGAGCGGCTGGCCGGTGTTGGCCAGCATGATGAATCCGCGCTCAGCGCCGGCCACGTCGATGGCGGCATCGAGCACGAGCGCGAGTACTTCGTCGAGCACGCGACCTGAGCCGAGCGCGCGCAGGCCTTCGAGCAGCGCGGCGAGCTGGCGCAGGTCGTTGACCGCGCTGGCGTGGGAACGGTCGGTGTGGGCGGGTGCATCGCCGGTCAGGAAGACGACATCGGCACCACTGGCGCGGCCGAACTGGACCTTGTCGCCGTGCGCGAGCTTGTGTTCGGTTACGGATTCGCCGTTGACGTAGGTGCCGTACCGCGAACCCTTGTCGCGCAGCAGCCACTGGCCGTCAACTTCCACGATCTCGGCATGTTCGCGAGACACGTCGCTGCCGACGAGACGGAGATCACTCTCGGTTCGCCGGCCGATCATGAGCTGAGCCTTCGTGATCGGGACGATTCGCTGGCCGAGGCCGTCGTTTACTTCGAGCCGCGCGTTTGCCATAGGGACGACCGGGAGCCTCCTTCGGCGTCCGGACGTTTCATCATAACAGGCTTCCGCACGCCACTTGCCGGGCGACCGCCGCCAGGGCGAGCCCCAGCAGGACGAGTCCGGCCCACGGCAGGCGCGAGCGGCGCGGACGCGACGCGGGCGGGGTAATGCGGGGCTCGGCAGTAGCGGTTCCGCACTTGTAGCAAATCAGTGCGTTGGCCGCAATCTCGGCGCCACACGAGCGACATTTCATCGTTACGCTATTCTAGCTGAAGGCCGTTCATGATTCCCCTGCGCGACGTCATTCCTTCTCGCACACGCCCCGGCGTGACGCTCGGTTTGATCACGTTGAACCTGCTGGTCTACCTGTTTCAGGCGACGCTGTCGGCGCGCACGGCGGAATCGTTCCTCTACACGTTCGCCGTGGTGCCGGCGCAGTTTTCACTGGTGGACGTGTTCACGTCAATGTTCGTCCACGCCGGCTTCTGGCACATGGCAGGCAACCTGCTGTTCCTGTGGATTTTTGGCGACAACGTCGAGGACCGGCTTGGACACGGCCGCTTTGCCGTGTTCTACCTGGCGTGCGGCTTCATCGCCGCCTGCGCGCAAACCTCGCTCAATCCCGACTCGTTGATTCCGATGGTCGGCGCGAGCGGCGCCATCGCCGGCGTGATGGGTGCCTACCTGGTGCTGTATCCGCACTCGCGGGTCTTGATGCTGTTCCCGTTTCCGCCGCTGCTGTTCGAGCTGCCGGCAGTGTTCTTTCTCGGCCTGTGGTTCGTGATGCAGTTCTTGAGCGGCATCGGCTCACTGCCGTTCTTCCGGGGCGATCAGCTTTCCGGCGGGGTGGCGTTCTGGGCGCACGCAGCCGGGTTCGTGGCCGGCCTGGCGCTGGTCATTCCGATGCGCCGGCGCGAGCGCATGGAAGTCGCGTGGTGGGACACGCACGCGAGTTAAGACTTCTTACGAATCTCGGCAGAGACCTGCGCCAATTCCAGCATCAACTTCTCGAACTGCGCATTCCACTCAGCCTCGGGCATGACGCCCTTGAGCTGCTTGTGCTCTTCGGCCTGCTGTTCGAGGGCGCGGCGCCGGCGAACCAGGCCCGCGAGCTCCGGGTTCGAGGATTCCGCGACCACTTCTGAATCGAGATACGCAATCCGGGCGACGCCGCCATCCGGGCCTTCGGCGGTGGCTTCCCTGCCCTTGCCGTCGCCGTTGTCGTCGAGCAACGCCCGCTCGGTGGTGAGCTGGCCGCGCTGTTCGTAATGCTGCTTCACCGCGGCGCTCGCGGCCGTGAACACTTCGTAGATCGACGTGCGGCCGTTCTTGTCGAGATCGGTCGAGGCTTCGCGAATCGCCTTCACGAAGTACTCCGGGAACACCGTCGCGTACTTCTGCGCTGCCGAATCGGTGGCGGTGATCA
>JANMUX010000074.1:0-14919 GCA_031392125.1 Acidobacteriota bacterium
GTTGTACAAAAAGCAACTGCTGATTTTACCGTTGCCGGAAAAAAATATCCTGCCAATTCCTACATCGTAAAAACAAATCAGGCCTTCAGGCCGCATGTGCTGGATATGTTTGAGCCGCAGGATCATCCTAATGATTTTCAATATCCTGGCGGCCCGCCGGTGCCGCCATATGATGCTGCTGGCTGGACTTTGGCTTACCAGATGGGCGTTAAGTTCGACCGCATTCTCGATGCCTTCGATGGTGCGTTCGAGAAGGTCACGACCCTGCAGAAGCCGGCGGCTGGCAAGGTAACGGAAGCGGCAGGCGCGGCCGGCTACGTCGTGTCGCATCACCAGAACGATGCGTTCATCGCCGTCAACCGGTTGATGAGGGCTGGCGAGGAAGCGTACTTCGTGGCCGATCGCATGTGGCAATCGCCGAGCGGCACCGGCGTGATCTTCATCCCGTCCAAGGCGACCACCAGCGCGGTGCTGACGAAAGCCGCCGCTGATCTCGGTCTCGACTTCACGGCGGTCGCACAGCGGCCGGCCGGCGTCCTGCACAAGTTGACCAAGCCCCGCATTGGTTTGTGGGACATGTACGGCGGCTCAATGCCCTCGGGCTGGACGCGCTGGCTGCTCGAGCAGTTCGAGTTCGAGTTCGAGTTGGTCTATCCGGCAACGCTCGACGCCGGCAACCTCAAGTCCAGGTACGACGTGCTGATCTTCCCGGACGGAGGCATTCCTGAAGGCGCCGGGGTGGGCGGCGGCGCCGGTCCAGCGCCGGAAAACATCCCCGCTGAGTTCCGCAATCGGCTTGGGCGCGTCACGATCGACAAGACCGTGCCGCAGCTGAGAAAGTTCGCGGAAGACGGCGGGGCGATCGTCGCATATGGCGGTTCGGCCAACCTCGGTCGCCACATGGGTCTGCCGATCGGCGACCACCTGGTCGAGAAGACCTCGACCGGGGTGGAGCGTGCGCTGCCCCGCGACAAGTACTACATCCCCGGTTCGCTGCTGAAAGTGGCGGTCGACAACACCAACCCGCTGGCGTTCGGCTTCGAGAAGCAGGTGGACGTGATGTTCGACAACAGCCCGGTGCTGCACCTCGGTCCCGGCGCTGCCATGAGCGGCGTCAAGCCAGTCGCTTGGTTCGCTGGCAAGGAATCGCTGACGTCGGGATGGGCGTGGGGCCAGCACTACCTGGACGATGGCGTGGCCGCGGCATCGGTGAGCGTCGGCAAGGGCAAGGTGTTTCTGCTCGGACCGGAGATCACCTTCCGCGCGCAGCCTCACGGCACCTTCAAGTTCCTGTTCAACAGCATCTACTACGGCACCTCGGTCACGCAGTAAATGCCACCGCTCGAAACCGTCTTCTCGTTCGCCACTTTCGTCGCGATGTTCGGTTGGATCCTGCTGGTAGTGGTGCCAGCGGATCCTCGCGCGAAGCTGCTGGCGGGCATCATTATTCCGCTGACGCTGTCGGCCATCTATCTGGTGTTCATCTTCCTGCACTTCGCTGATGCGCCCGGCGGATTCGGCTCACTGGCCGAGGTGAGGACGCTGTTCGGCAAGGATGAACTGCTGCTGGCAGGCTGGGTCCATTACCTTGCCTTCGACCTGTTCATTGGCGCCTGGGAGAGCAGGGACTCGCAGCGGCTGCAGATACCGCGGTTGGTGATGCTTCCCTGCTACGTCATGACGTTCATGCTTGGTCCGATCGGCCTGCTGTTCTACTTCGCCATTCGCACCGCCAAGACCAAGTCGCTGGAGTTGGAGGCATCGTGATCGCCGAGCTTCGCGCGCGCGATCCGCTGCTGTTCTGGACCGGCGCGCTCATGTTTCTTGGGCTGGTGGTCGTCACGCTGGTGTCGATCAGCGACCAGCGGCTGATTCTCGGGATCAACCCGTGGATCAAGCCCATGAAGTTCCTGGTTTCGACGGCGATCTTCATGTGGACCATCGCATGGTTCATGCCCGAGACCAGCCCCGACCTGGTGCGCCGCGCCCTGGTGCGCTGGACCATCGCTGGAGCCATGGTCATCGAGGTCGTGTTGATCAGCATGCAGGCCGGCCGCGGCACCACGTCGCACTTCAATGCGGCTACGCCGTTCGACCTCGCGGTGTTCAACATCATGGGTGCTGCCATCACCGTAAGCAGCATCGCGGTGATGCTGTTCCTGTGGATCATGAGGCGCGACACCCCGACGAGTCGCGCCGGCTATTTGTGGGGGGTGAGGCTGGGCGTGGCGTTGTTCATCATCGCCACCGTGGTCCCGGGCTTTCTGATGGTCGCCAATAGCGGCCACTCGTTTCCAGGGCCGGACGGCGGGCGCGGCCTGCCGCTTGTGAACTGGTCGGTCGAGATCGGCGACTTGCGCACAGCGCACTTCTTCGGCATGCACGCCATGCAGGCGCTGCCGGTGCTGGGGTTCCTGCTCGATCGCACGCTCGGCGGCAACCAGCCGAGCGAGCTGATTCCCACCGCCAGGAACGTGGTGATCGCCATCGGCATCCTGTGGTTTGGCGTGACTGGCGCGCTGCTGGGCATCGCGCTGTCAGGCCGCCCGCTGATGGCGCTATAGTGTGTTGTGTTTTCCTGAGAGGTTTCTGACATGAATTACTACGGTTCCAAGGATTTGGCCGTCAGCTGGCGCACGGTTCGCAAGAACACGGTGCAGGTCGCCGAAGACATCCCCGAAGAGAAGTACACGTTCCGCGCGGCCCCCGACACCATGAGCGTCGGCGAAATTCTGGCGCACCTCGCCACCACGCCCCATTGGGCGATTCAGTGCCACTTCGTCGAGAAGAAGAGTTCGGTGGCGATGGAAGACTTCGGCAAGTGGATGGGCGAAGTGGGCGCCGCCTCGAAGAGCCTCACCTCGAAGGCCGCGATCGTTGACGCGCTGAAGGCCAACGGCGATGCCGTCGCCACGGGACTCGAGGCCATGACCGATGCCCAGCTGGGCGAGCGAGTCGGCCTGCCGATGGGCGACAAGACCCGTTTCGAGATGCTGCTCGGACTCAAGGAACACGAGATGCATCACCGCGCGCAGCTCTTCATGATCGAGCGCATGATTGGCATCGTCCCGCACTTGACGCGCGCCCGGCAGGCCGCGCAGGCTGCCCGCAGCTAACGCGCGCATGAGACTGCTGTGTGCCGGGGAGGCGTTCGAAGACCTGGTCTTCTTCGCGCTCGATCGCCTCCCCGACCTCGGCGAAGAGGTGAAGACCGACCATTTCACCGCCACCGTCGGCGGGGGCGCGGTCATCACTGCAGTCCACGCCGCCCGGCTGGGCATGAAGACCGGCATCATCAGCGCGCTTGGCGAGGCGGCGGTGGCGCAGCTGAAGCGCGAACGCGTCAGCGTGACCAACCTGCGCAAGCCCAACGAGGCCCACGCCATTACGGCGGCCATGTCCACCGACGAAGACCGCGCGTTCGTTACGTTCAACGGCGTCAACGCGAAGCTCGAAGCCCGGCTCGCCACTGCGTTACCAGCCGCCGTCGGCAAGACTCCCGCCTCCGCGAAGGCTTCAGCGAGCAACTCGGCGCGCCAAGAACGAACCCACGTTCATCTCTGCTTCTACCCCCACGACTGCTCGCAGTGGACACGCATCGTCACCCGCCTGCGCAACCGCGGCGTCACGACCTCGTGGGATTTTGGCTGGAACGAGCCACTCACTGGCGATCGCGGATTGATCGACCTGATCGACGCGCTCGACTTCGTGTTCGTCAACGAGCGCGAAGCCAAGCTCTACACGGGCGAACCCACGCTCGCGGCCGCCCTGCCTCATTGGCGCCAGCGCAAGGCCATCACCATCATCAAGCAAGGTGAGATTGGTGCCACGTGGCTCGCGCCCGACCGCGACATTCACTTTCCGGCTCCGCGCGTAAAGGTCGTGGACACCACCGGCGCCGGCGATGCCTTTAACGCCGGCTTCCTGGTCGCGTGGCTGCGCGGCGAGTCGCCGGCGCAGTGCCTGGCCGCTGGCAATAAGACGGGCGCCGCATCAACTCGACACGCAGGGGGAATATGAAAGTCGCGATCATTGGCGGCGCCGGCGTCCGCGTCCCGCTGTTGACGGGCGGTCTGGCCCGGTCTGACCTGCGAATCTCAGAGGTGAGCCTCTACGACATCGACCAGCAACGCCAGGCCGTGATTGCCGACCTGTCGCAGCGCATGGCCGGTGGCGCGCGCGTGACGAGCGCGGCGACGCCGGAAGCCGCCATCGAAGGCGCCGACTTCGTGATCACGAGCATCCGCGTTGGCGGTGCCGCGCAGCGGGCCAGGGACGAGGCCGCGTGTATCGCGCTTGGCAGCATCGGCCAGGAAACCATTGGCCCAACCGGCTTCGCCATGGCGGTCCGCACCATCCCAATCATGATCGAGTACGGCCGGATGGTGGCACGACTGGCGCCGCGGGCGTGGATGATTAACTTCTCGAACCCGGTCAGCCTGATCACCCAGGGCGTGCACCAGGAAACCGATGCGCGGTTAATCGGCATTTGCGATACGCCGATGGAGATGTTCGAGGACGCCGCCCACGCTCTGGGCCTGCCGGCCTCGGTCTGCGCGTACGATTACTTCGGCCTGAACCATCTCGGCTGGCTGCGCGACGTGATTTTCGAGGGCCGGGGCGAACTCCATCGCATCTGGGATGACGAGACGCGCTTACAGTCCGCCTATCGCGCGCCGCTGTTTGAAACCGAGCGGCTGCGCGAACTCAAGCTGCTGCCGACCGAGTACCTCTACTACTACTACCGGCCGGACGTGGCGTTGGCAAACATGAAGCGCGCCGGCTCGAGCCGCGGGCAGGCGGTGGCAAAGCTGACGGAGGAGTTCTTCCGGAGCCTGGCCCCAAGCGGGAACGGCTCCGAGGGGTCTGACCCGATCCTCACCTACCAGCAGTATCTCGCTGCCCGCGACGGCAGCTACATGCAGATCGAAACCGGCGCCAGCACTCCACGCATCAAGCCTGATTGGGCGGAGCTCTCGGGCTACGATCGCATCGCCCTTATGACCATGCGCGCGATCGTCCACGATCAGGGCGCCATCATCCCACTCGATGTCGCCAATCGCGGCACGCTGCCCTTCCTGCAGGATGAGGACATCGTCGAGGTGCCGTGCCGTGTGACGAAAGACGGCCCCAAGCCGCAACCCGTGGCACCTATTCCCGATCACCCACGTGAGCTGATCGAACGGGTGAAAGCGTACGAGCGCGCCACGGTGAAGGCCGCGCTTACTGGTGACCGCGGTCAGTTGATCGATGCGCTGGCCCTCAATCCGTTAGTGAGTTCGAGAGAACAGTCCGCTCGTCTGGTCGAGGCACTCCTGTGACCAGGCAACACCCCAAGACCTCAGGACCCCAAGACCTCGTGCGGTCGATGGGGCTTCTGCAAGCGACCGCCACCAACGTCATCACGATGGTGGGCGTCGGACCGTTCCTGACCATCCCCTTCATGGTGGCGGCCATGAACGGGCCGCACGTGATCTACGCCTGGATCGCGGGACTGGTGCTGGCCCTCGCCGACGGCCTGGTGTACGCGCAACTCGGCGCCGCGCTTCCGGGCAGCGGTGGCGGCTATCTCTACTTGCGTGAAGCATTCGCGCCGTTCGGCCTTGGCAAGCTGATGGCCTTCCTGTTCATCTTCCAGACCATTCTGATCGCACCGCTGTCGGTCGCCGGCGGCGCGGTCGGGTTTGCGGACTACCTGCAGTTCGTCTGGGTCGGCATGTCGCCGCTCGAGCACAACCTGATCGCCGCTGCGGTGTGCGTCGCCGCCACGGCGCTGCTGTGGCGCAACATCGAGGAGATCGGCCGGCTGGCGGTCGTGATGCTGGTGGTGGTGCTGGTTACGGTCGGCTGGGTAATCATCGCCGGGCTATTTGCCTTTTCCCCGGCGCAGGCGTTCGCGTTCCCGCCCGAAGCGTTCACCTTCGATCGCAACCTGCTGATGAGCGTGGGGGCCGCGTCGGTGCTGGCGATGTACAGCTACGGCGGCTACAACCAGGTGTGCAACATCGGTGGCGAGATCAAGGACCCATCGCGGACCATTCCGCGATCGATCGTCCTCAGCACCTTCCTGGTGGCCGCGCTCTACATGCTGATGACGATCGTCATTCTGGGCATGATCCCCTGGCAGGAAGTAAAGGAATCACGGACGATCGCGTCGGTGTTCATCGAGCGGACCTTCTCAAATCCGGAAACCGGACGCATGGCCGGCATCGTGATGACCGGCCTGATTCTGTTCGTGGCCGGTGCCTCGCTCTACGCCACTATCCTCGGCTACTCGCGCGTGCCCTATGCGGCGGCTCTTGATGGCGACTTCTTCAAGGCGTTTGCGCACGTCCACCCGACCAAGCGCTTTCCTGACGTATCGCTGATCGCGATCCTGATCGTCTCGATTCCTTTTTGCTTCTTCACGCTCGGACAGTTGGTGAGCTGGTTGATCCAGGTGCAGGTGTTGCTGCGGTTCATCTGGCAGTGTGCAGCGGTGATTCTGCTGAGGCGGTACCGGAAAGACATCCCGCAGCCGTTCACGATGTGGCTCTACCCTTGGCCGGCCATCCTGTCGGGCGCGCTGTGGCTGTTCATCTTCTTCACCGGGCCCATGGAGGGCATCGTGTTCTCGTTTGCCTTCCTCGCCGCGGGCGTGCTGGCTTACTTCGCCTTCCGCTCAGGGCGCCTTGCTGAGAGCCAGTAAGTTCGCCGTAATTCGATACGCGCCAGCCACACCGTAAGGAAGCTGGCGATGCAGGGCATAGGCGAAGTAGGTCCAGTTTCCCTTCCCCACCTTTGCCGTCAACCAGCCGCCACTCTGTGGCGCCTGTCCCTTGTCGAAGGTCGAAATCATCGGCGTGTAGGCGGCGTCCCACTTGGTGAAAAACTTCGAGCCACGCTGCTCTACCCAGCCCTCGAAATCTGCCGCGGTGATCTTGTTCGGCCAATTGAACGACTGCTGGGCGGGCGCGAGAATCGTGACCGGCGAATCCTCTTCCGACACCTCCTCGGCGCCACGCGGCAGCTCGCCCGGGAACGGCGCGAAGGTATTCGGCACCAGTTCCTGGGTGTTGTAAAGCACGATCACGTTGCCGCCCGCGCGAGCGTAGTCGAGCAGTCGCTGGTTGTAGGTCTTGAGGTCGTCGCGCACGGCGTAGGCCCGTGTCCCAGTCATGATCGCGTCGTAGGCAGACAGGTTGCCGGTTGCGAGCTCCTGCTCGCCAAGCAAGGTGACCTGCGCTCCCAACTGCTGAAGGCCTAGCGGCACCTGGTCGCCAACGCCCATCACGTAACCAACCTTGAGCCCAGCGACCGTCGTCACGTTGACCGCGCGCACCGCGGCGGTGGCTGGCCGATACAGGTAACGCACTTCGAGATCGCGGTGATCGATGATCTCGTAGCCCTCGCGATACTCCTTGCCTGCTGCCGTCGCTACCGCCTCGATCGTTTCGACTCCCGAATCCCGAATTCCGGCTGCCGGCACAGTCACTGAGAATCGGTAGGCCGAACGCTCACCGGCGCGCGCGAAGGCGAACGGCTGCGATGCGGGCACTGACGTCCAGCCCGCCGGCATCCGCAGGGCAACCTGGCCGGTGGAAGCTGTTTCCGCGTTGTGCAGCAACGACACTTCGAGATCGACGCGCTTGGTCGCCGCGGATGAGGGAATCACTGCGTGATTGGGTGTCAACATCACAGCGATGCGGGGGACACTCCGGATCTCTCGCAGCACATCGCCGTAAGGCAGCTTCGCTTCGCGGCGCTTGACGCTGTCGCGAATCTCGATCGGCACGCCGTCGATGAAGTAGCGGCCCACCGCTCGCAGCGGAGGCGTTGAGGCCGGCTTGCCGAACTGACTGGGGTCTCCGAGCGTGTAGCGACTCTCTTGCAGGCCATTGCGCGAGAAATAGGGCTTGGTGCTTGGCGCGACGGTATCGGCCAGGGTCACCGTCAGCCGCGCAGTCGCCTGCTGATGCCGTTCGAGCGTCGGTCCACCGGTCGTTGGTCCTGGCGTCACCTGCCAGCCGGGATCGCCCTCGATGGTGATGGCGGCGCTCGCAGCCGGTGGCACTGCGACCGCGATCCCCCCGCGGTTGGCCAGACGCGCGCGCACTTCAAACGTCTGCCCCGGCACCGGTGCGGCCATCACTGCCGGAGGAGCGAACGCGGCCCCGGGGCCTGACGGCTCGGGCATCCCCGACGGCTGTGCCACGGCGGTCAGCTCCATGCCCAGGGCCGAGTTGATCGCATCCTGGAACTGCCGCTCCTTGATCGTGAGCAGGAAACGTGCGTCGAGGTCCTTCGTAGCGGCCGAAGCATCCCGGGTCAGCTTGAGTGCTTGCACCAGTGGCGGCACGATCGCCGACGGATCGTTCATGCGAAAGTCGGTCATCGCCTTGCCGACGAGATCATCAATGGGCTTGCCCGCAGCACCGATCGCCGCCTCGATGCTGGTGGCAATGCCATCGAATACACCGGTCTCTTTCGAATTCGCGGCGACCGGCGGAGCCACCAGTTTGTAATAACCGAAGCTGGGACCCGCGCTCGGCGCAAACCGCCCACTGGTCTGCGAACGCTGAAAGCTCAGACCGTAGCGAGCCACGTTGTCGTACGAATCGCCGAGCCGCGGGCTGTACTCGCCGCTGTCGATGCGAACCGTCCAGTCTTCGTTTTCGCGCACGCCGCCGATGTAAACCTTCTTCGGCTGCCACGGACGCAGGCCCTCGGCAATCTGTTCGGGATAGCGCCGCGGATCGCCGGCGGCGCGGAACCCCTCCACCGCCATCAGGCCGGCGGTCTGGTGATTGCCGTGGCCGTCGCGCTCGTTGCCTTGAAAACGCGACAACACGATGGTGGGCCGAGTCATGCGGATCACGCGAACGACGTCGCGCAGCACGGTTTCACGGCCCCACTTGTCGAGCGCCTCTTCAAGACGCTTCGAGAAGCCGTAGTCAACGACAGTGGTGAAGTACTGTTCATCGACCCCGTAATGGCGATCGGCGTTGAGCAACTCTTCGGTGCGAATCAGGCCCAGGCCATCGAACAACTGCGGGCCAATCGCGTTGTCGCCCGACTCGCCGCGATTGAGTGTCAGCAACGCCATGCGCGCGCCATCGCCTCGGCTCAACTTCGTCAACACCCCGCCGTGCTCGTCGTCTGGATGCGCGGTCACATGCATCACGCTGGCGGTCGTCCGCAGCTTCAGCAGCTTCTGCCACGTCTCGGACGCGCCGTCCTGGCGAGGAACAGACTGCGAATGAGGAAGCGCGACGGCCGCAGCAACCAGGGAGGCGACGACGAACAGTTTGCGCATGATGTTTAGAAGTAGAACTTCAACGCCAACTGAACTTCCCGCTGGTCGCCGATGGAACTGGTGATTCGGCCGAACGTCCCCAAGTTCGAGATGTTCGAGGCCGGGAAGCCGTAGTTCACCCAGTTGAACAGGTTGAACGTTTCCAGCCGCAGTTCAGCGCGCTTCTCGGTGCCGAGATTGATCGAGCGGAACACCGACAGGTTCATCGATTTCGATCCCGGCCCACGCACCGTGTTGTTGGCGCAATTGCCGTAGGTGCGAAGCGTGGTCGCCGCAAACGCAGACGGATCCATCCACGAATCCACTCCCTGGTTGAAGCCGTTGGGGACCGCGTCACCCACACAGTTGGCGCGGGCAATGCGGCCGGGACCAGTGCCGGCCTGGTCGGTGGTCGTCACGGTGAAAGGCCGGCCGCCGCTGAGCGTCAGGATGCCGTTGACCGACCACCCGCCGACGATGGCGCCGGCGACCCCGGAGGGCTCGAAGCGACGCCCGGGACCGAAGGGAAGCTCGTAGATGAAGCTGGTGACCAGGCGATGCTTGATGTCAAACGCCAGCAGGCCGTAATCCTTCTCCATCGCGTAGGTCGATCCCGGCGCGTTGCCGACCGCGCCGCCGCCGGCGCTGAGGTGATCGAGGAAATCACCCTCTGCCTTGCTCCACGTGTAGGCGACGGTGTAGGCGAGGCGGTTGCTCATGCGCCGCTGCATGCGCATCTGCAGCGCGTTGTAGTCGGCGCGGCCGTTGGTGACGATCTGCTCGAGATAGGCGCTGCCGTAGCCGTATTGCGCGTACGGGAACGTCACGGTGCTGCCGCTGATGATGCCCTCGTTGAGGTTGCGGAGGCGGCGGCCGTTGCGGGTGCGGTTGCCAACGTATTCGACGGCGCCGACCATGTTCTCGGCGAACTGGAACTCGGGACCGACGCTGAACTGCTGCACGACCGGCGTGTCCTGGTTGGGATCCTGGATGCGCCACTGCACGATGGCCGGGTTGACGGTCTGCGGCGTCAGCGGCGTGAAGCCCTGCGCGAACGGTGAATCCGTCGGTGGTGCAGTGGCGCATCCAGGATCCGAATCAGGACACGCCGGTCGTGCAGCAGTTCAGCATCGGTCCTGAGTTCCAGTTCGCCGAAAGCATGGTGGGCGCCGTGGAATACGTCGGCAACCGCACGCGCAACGGCCGCCGGCTGCGCAACCTCAACGAAGGCATCATCAGCGGCAGCACGGTGACGTTCCCGTATGCGCAGTACGGCTACGGCAACGCCTACCTCGAGCAGATCGTGACTAACGGCCGCGCCGACTACAACGCGCTGCAGATGCGCGTGCAGCGCCGCATGACTCGCGGCCTCTCGTACACGGTCGCCTACACCTGGAGCAAGGCCGAAGGCGATTTCCTCGATCACCTGAGCGCAGGTGGCGGCGCCGTCGGCAACGCGCCGGGATCGACCTACGCGATGGACAAGGACTACGGCCTGCTCGCCTTCGACATCCCGCAGCGGCTGGTGACCAGCTTCATCTACGAGCTGCCGGTCGGCGAGGGACGCCGCTTCAATCCGGCCGGCGTCGCAGGCGCGATCGCCGGCGGCTGGTCGGTCAACGGCATCCTGACGCTCAGCGACGGCCGGCCGTTCACGGTGACGACGACGGATCAGGCGCAGACGGGACAGGGCCGCATCGCCCGCGCGAATTGCATCGGCGATGCGGTGCCAAGCGGCTTCACCCAGACGCTCGATTCGTGGATGGACCCGGCGGCGTTCGCCCCGACCACGGTGAGGACCTACGGCACCTGCTCGAACAATACCGTGCGCGGGCCGGGATCGAAGTCGATGAACCTGTCGGTATTCCGATCGATCGCCCTCGGCGCCGCGCGGCGCGCCGAGATCCGCGTCGAGACGTTCAACCTGTTCAACTGGGTGAACTACGGCTTCCCGGCGGCGAACATTTCAAACATCGGGACGTTTGGCAGGATCACGTCGAGTATTGGAGACCAACGAGAAATTCAGTTGGCTCTGAAGTTCTATTTCTAGCATGGGCAAACTCTTACTGACTACGGGTCTTCTCCTCGCGGCGATCGCTCTGCCGCACAGTCAGTCCGTGCCCAGGCAGGATGGTGCATCCGAGGCCTGGCAAAAGCTGCTGAAGCTTCGCACGACCGCGAGCGTCATGCATGTCACGGCGCATCCGGACGACGAGCATGGCGGCGTGCTGGCGAAGTTGAGCCGGGGCGATGGGGCGCGGCTGGCGCTGCTGACGCTCAATCGCGGCGAGTCCGGCGATAACGCGATTGGTCCGCAGCTGTTCGATTCCCTCGGACTGATCCGCACCGAAGAACTGCTCGACGCCGATCGTCATTACGGCGTCGATCAGCAGTACCACACCACCGTCGTCGACTACGGATTCTCCAAGACGCTCGAAGAATCGATCGCGAAGTGGGGACGCGAGACCGTGCTGCGCGACGTGGTGCGCATTATTCGCATGAACCGGCCGACCATCATCCTGTCGCGCTTCCAGGGCAACGAGCGAGACGGCCACGGCAATCACCAGACGGCGGGCGTGATGGCGGTCGAAGGCTTCCGCGCCGCCGCCGATCCGAATCGCTATCCCGAGCAGATCGCGGAGGGCTTGCGCCCGTGGCAGGCGACAAAGGTCTACATCGGCGGCGTGCGCGAGAACGAGGACTGGACCGCCCGGATCGACAGCGGTGTCTACGATCCCCGGCTCGGCGACTCCTACGACAACGTTGCCCGGTATGGACTGAGCTTCCAACGCTCGCAGACCAGTGGCCGCTTCACGCCATCGGCGGGTCCCAACTACGGCTACTACTCGCGGATGGACGTGAAGGGGACGAAGGAGCAATCCATCTTCGACGGCCTGGCCACCTCCATCCAGGCCACCGCCGGCGCCGCAGGCAAGCCGATCGATGATGCCGTGGCGAAGGCGGTCGCGGCGTTTTCGATGAGCGATCCGTCGGCCACGGTGCCGCCGCTCGTGCAGGGGCTGAAGCTGACGCGCGCGGCGATTGCAGCGACGAGCGACCTCGATGCGAAGTTCATCCTGGCGATCAAGGAGCAGCAGTTCCAGGACGCGATCAATTCCGCGATGGGCATGGAGTTGACCGCGGTGGCGCAGCCCGCCGGTGTGCCAGAGCCGACCGGGCCGGGCGCCGCCTTTGCGCCGCCGGCATTGATGGCGGCGCCGGTGCCGGGCCAGGCGTTTGAAGTACGCGCGCGGCTCGCCAATCGCGGCGGCATCACGGCGGCAAATCCGGCGATCGCGATCGAGGGCGATCGCGGCTGGCAGATCGCTCCCGGCCAGTCCATGAGTGGGCCGAATCTCGAGCGGCATCAACAGGTGACGAGGCGCGTGACGGTGACGCTTGCCGAGGATGTCGCGCTCAGCACCAAGCCGTATTTCTTCCGCACCGGTCTGCAGGAAAGCCGCTACACGCTGATCGATGCGACGCAGTTCGGGAAGCCGGCATCGTCGCCGCCGTTGCGCGCGGTCGGCAGGTATTTCATCGACGGCGTGCCGATCGAGATTCGCGAGACGGTGAGGCGGCGGGAAGCCAAGCTTCCCTACGGTGATGTACTGCGCGAGGTCAGAACCGTTCCACGGATCGCGGTTGCGTTGACTCCCGCGCACGCGATTATTCCAACCACCGGCCGTTCTCCGACCGTGGTGCTCGATGTCACCTTGTTACATAACGCCGAGAGTCCCACCTCCGGTCAGGTTGCCCTCAGGTTGCCTGCAGGTTGGAAGAGCGAGCCGGCTTCGCAGTCTTTTAATTTCGCCAGATCGGGTGAGCGGTCGTCGTATTCATTCAAGGTCACGCCGACGTCGATCGATGCAAAGCCGTACCAGGTCGAAGCCGTTGCATCGGCTGCCGGGAAGGAATACCGCGAGGGCTATGAGTTGATCGATCACCGCGACCTCGAGGTTCGCTATCTCTATCGCCCGTCGACGACGGCGGTTCGCGGCGTCAATGTCACAACGGTTGCGGGACTGAAGGTCGGCTACGTGATGGGCGTTGGCGATTCGGTGCCGCAGGGCCTGCAGCAGCTCGGCGCCGAGGTGACGTTGCTCGGTGAGCGCGAGCTGGCGTCGGCGGACCTGTCGCAGTTCGACACCATCATGACCGGCACCCGCGCGTATGCGGTGCGGGAAGATCTCAAGACCTACAACTCGCGCCTGCTCGAGTACGTGAAGGCCGGCGGGAACATGATCGTCCTTTACAACACGCAGGAGCTGGTGCCGAACACGTTCGCGCCCTTCCCTGGCGAGCTGCCGCGCAACGCCGAGGAAGTGTCGGAGGAGGATTCGGCGGTGACGATCCTCGCGCCGGCGCACCAGGCGTTCAACTGGCCGAACAGGATCACCGCCGCGGATTTCGACGGCTGGGTCGAGCAGCGAGGCTCGAAGTTCTTCACGAAGTGGGATGCGGCGTATACACCAATGATCTCGACGTTCGACAGGAATCAGCCGCCGCAGAGTGGCGGCTGGCTCACCGCGAAAGCCGGCAAGGGCACGTGGACGTACTTTGCCTACGCGTTACATCGCCAGCTGCCGTATGGAGTGTCAGGGGCCTACCGAATCACCGCGAACCTGCTGGTGTTGAACAAACAGCCGGTAGGCGGCAATCCCCGCCAGTAGGAATGCGAACGAGAAGATGATGCCTTCCCACGGGCCCGTGAAGAAGATGAACACCCACAGCGCGCCCGATAGCACGGCCGGCCACGGATAGAGCCACATCGTGAACGGCTGCGCGATGTCCGTGCGGTAGCGGCGGAGCAGCACCACCGCGGCGCACTGCCAGATGAAGCGCAGCAGGATCTGCACCTGGATCAACCAGTTGACCAGCTGTCCGAGCGAGAAGAAGCAGAACGGGATGGAGACGATCGCCGTCATGACGAGCGCCGCGTCCGGAAAGTTCTTCGTCGGATGCAGGTGCGCGAAGACCTTGAAAAAATCGCCGTCGCGGGCCGCGGCATAGGCGACCCGCGAGTACCCCAGGATCGTCGCGTACAGTCCCGCCGCCCCCACCAACAGGATCAGCGTCGTCATCACGATGCCGGCGATCCGGCCGGACGCCGGATCGTCGAAGGTGCGCTCGATGAAGAGCGACGCGATGGTGCGCGAGTCGCGCACTTCCTGCCATGGAATCATGCCGAGGATGACGATCGTCATCAGCATGTAGAGCGCGGCGACGATAAACGTCGAGAGCAGGATCGATCGGGGAATGTTGCGGCCGGGATCCTTGATCTCGCCGCCGATGAAGCAGACCTGGTTGTAGCCGCCGTAGTTGTACATCGCCAGGATCGACGTCGCGCCGATGCTCGCCAGCAATGTGCGGTTGACGCTGAGCGCCTCGGGAGGAAAGTCGAATGCTTGCGCCGGTGAGAAGTTAACAAGACCGGCGACGATCACCCAGCCAATCGTGACAATCACGCCGACCAGCATCACGACGGCGAGGCGGCCGATACTCTCGATGTTGCGCCACAGCAGCGCCGTGGAGATCACGCACACCGCGGCTGCGATCAGGTGATGCTGGAGCGGTGTCATCGACGCCCAGAAGAACTGCAGGTAATCCGCGAAGCCGACGGCGCCGCCGGCGACCGAGAGCGG
>JANMUX010000081.1:0-4147 GCA_031392125.1 Acidobacteriota bacterium
GAGTTCGGCCACGTTGCCCCACTTTGTGTCTGTCCTTGGCGCTCGCAGCACGCAAATGACCTGCGATCGCGCGCCGTGCATCGATACCTCGGTAAGTTGGGAAATGTACAAGCGGGGCCTGGGCCGCTCCATGCGGCGTAATGTTGAATATTACGGACGCCGGCTGTTCAAGCGACACCGCTGCGAGTTTCGGCGCGCGACCACGAGCGATGATTTCGAACTCGCATTCGAGTCGCTGGTGCGATTGCATCAATCGCGTTGGCGCGCGGCAGGCCAATTCGGATCGTTTGCGGACGCAGGGTTAGAGTCGTTCTTGCGAGGCCTGGCGCGTGACACTGCGCACGCTGGCCGGCTGCGGCTTTGGACGTTAGCCATCGACGGGAAGATTGAAGCGGCGCTGCTTGGCTTCTTGGACAACCGCGTCCTGCATTACTTCCAGAAGGGGTTCAATCCCGACTACGCGAAGGAAGACCTCGGCAATGCCATGCTTGGGCTTTGCATACGCGATTGCTTTGACGATCCGCAGATACGGTCGTTCGATTTCATGGGCGGCGGCGCCGAATACAAGGGCATGTGGGCGCGACAATCGCGCGAAACCATGCTGTACGAAGTCAACCGCGCCAATTTGCCCGCCTTGCTGTTCCTATTGAGGATGCAAGCGTCGACATTCGTGACGTCTGTCTACCGGCGTTTGGCGCCAAGCTACCTGCGTTCAGCCCGCCGCGATTTGCTCCGCAAGTTAAAGGCGAAAAACCTGGCGGCGCTCGATGCCGCTATGCAGGTCATGCCGCCTACCGTGCTGGCGGCGTCAGACGTGTTCCAGTTAGTGCTGCGATAACACCTGGCGCACCGAATCACCGAGCCCGCCTGGCGCGCTCATCACCTGGCTGCCAGGGCCGGGTCTAGTGCTTCGTAAACACCGACGTCTTGCCGTCCTTCGTGAACGCGATCACGTCGTAAGCTTCCTTCGCGCCACCCTGTTCCATGCCCGGTGATCCCATCGGCATGCCGGGCGCTGCGATCCCGGCAATCGCCGGCTTCTCTTTCAACATCTTCTGGATGTCGGACGCCGGCACATGGCCTTCGACAACGTAGTTACCGATCTTTGAGGTGTGGCACGAAGTGCCTGCTTCGCCGAGGCCGGCCGCTTTGCTGACCGCTCTCACTTCGGTTGCCGAAACATCCTTGGTTTCGACCTGGAAGCCGCCTGCCTTCAAGTGCTCCACCCACAGGCTGCAGCAGCCGCAAGTCGCAGTCTTGTAGACCACCGCTGTGGGCCGAGCTGACACTGGCTTGATCTGCGCGTAGGCCACGCCTAGCCCGGCCACGGCAATGACCGAGGCGGCAAACGTCATGGTTCGAATCTTCATGATTCGATGCTACCCCAAACCGTCCACGAACCCGGGAATCGATCCGATCAGGCCCGGTCTGCTGCGCCTGACGCCGGGATCTCGCCGTGCTGAGACAGAACATAGGTGAAGGTGCCGTGCAGCCAGGCCTCGCCAGCCACATCGTCGTGTTTGGCGCCGATCGATTCCCCGTGCACGTGAGCATAGTGACCGCCGAGACGCACAATCTCGTCGGCCACGCGCGTTTCGGCGTTGGCCATGAGCTCGCGATAACAGTGGTCCCACAGCTCATTGCGGTGAGCCAGCGTGCCCGCGACCCGGCTGCTGTTGGCTTCCACGGTATGTTCACCCATCACCTCCGCGTCGAGCGGTGGCAGATCGCGGTGCCAGAAAACCATCTTGGGAGTTCTCAACTGTGCGGCGACTGATGTGAGTGTTGCCATACGATCCCCTACCGATGGACGCAGCACACGGCGTGCCACCGCGCCCCGCCACTGGGCATGGACACGGCCGGCTGCAACAAGCGGGATATTCCCCGCGCCAGATGAATAATCCGCAGGGAAAACGGGAGGTCTCCGGCGATGATTGGAGGATCGCAACTTGCAGTCTTCTCGATATGCGCACGCTCATCTTGATTGCTCTCGTGCTGGCGCCGCTGCCCGCTGTCGCTCAATCGCTGGCGCCGTCCGGATGGGATGCGAACCTCAAGCTCAATGAGCCCGCGGATCTCAATCCCGACGCGAAGGTAGTCGAGATCAACCTCACGGCCCGGCTGGCCGAAGTAGAGATTGCCCCAGGAAAGCGCGTCCAGGCGTGGACCTACGACGGCGGCCTGCCCGGACCGCTCATCAAGACTCGCGTTGGCGATCGCCTGATCGTGCACTTCACGAACGAGCTGAAGGAACCGACCACGGTGCACTGGCACGGCGTGCGCGTGCCGATATCGATGGACGGCGTTCCCGACGTGTCGCAGCCGGAAGTGAAACAGGGCGAGTCATTCACATACGACTTCATCGTGCGCGACGCCGGCCTCTACTGGTATCACCCGCATGTAATGTCGGCGGCGCAGGTGGGCTTCGGCCTCTACGGCGCGCTGCTGGTCGAGGATCCGGATGACGGCGTCGGCGTGACCGACCAACTCACGCTGGTGTTGAGCGACATCAGCTTCGACGGCAAAGGCCAGCTCGAACCAGCCGACAGCGGCGGCTCGGCCGGCATGGTCTTCGGCCGCGAGGGCGAGTTCGTGTTGGTCAACGGGCGTCAGCGTCCCGTGCTCCGCGCCCGCCCGGGCGCCCCTCAACGCTGGCGTATCGTCAATGCGGCGAAGAGCCGGTTCTTCTACCTCGATCTCGAAGGCCAGGCGTTTACTGTGATTGGCGCCGACGGCGGCCTGCTGGAGCGCCCGGTGACCAGCGACCTGTTGCTGATCACGCCCGGTGAGCGAGTGGATGTGATCGTCACGCCAAAAGGGAAGGCCGGCACGCCGCTGACGCTGCGGGCCATGCTTTATAACCGCGGCTACGGCAGCGTGCAGTACCGTAGCGTCGAGGACGTCCTGTTCGTGGAGTTCACGGCGATGGCGCCGGTGACCGCGCCACCCGTTCGCGTGAGCAGAAACATCGTCCCCGCCACGATCGATGGCGCAACGGTAGTCAACGTCGATCTCACACTCCCGCCGATGCAGAATAACCAGTCAGAGTTTCGGGTCAACGGCGCGCCGTTCTGGAAGGGGAAGCCTTTCCCCGCGAAGCTTGGCGACTCGCAACTCTGGGTCGTCAAGAACGACACCGACTGGGACCACCCGTTCCACCTGCACGGATTCTTCTTCCAGGTGATCGACGACAAGGGACAGCCGATGCGGCCACTGGCGTTGAAGGACACCGTCAATGTGCCGATGAAGAAGACCGTCCGGCTGCTGGTGACCTTCGACGAGCGGCCCGGCGAGTGGATGTTCCACTGCCACATTCTCGATCACGCCGATGGCGGGTTGATGGGTACGGTGCTGGTCGGCGACGTTCCGCCGTCAGCCCATGTTCACTCGAAGAAGCCGTGATTGTGATTAGTCGTGCACGATGATGGTCATCAGCGAAGGATTGACCTTGAGGCCGCCGTTGTACTCGATGAAACCCAGCTTCTTGAACTTGTTCATGAAGAAGTTCACGCGCGAGCGCGTCGTGCCGACCATCTCCGCGAGTGTCTCCTGGGAGATCTTGTGGAGGATCGTGTCGGGTCTGCCCTCGTTTCCGAAATGAGCGAGCAAGAGCAGCGTCCGAGCGAGTCGCTTCTCACTGGAGCTAAAGAGCTGGTCGACCAGGTCCGCTTCATAGCGGATGTTTCGCTGCAACAGATACGCCATGAACATGTCGGCCAATCTGTTTTCGCGGTGGAGCGTAAGCAACATCGCCTTCTTGTCGATTCGCATGAGCTCGCACTCGGTGATCGCGGTTGCAGACCCCAACCGCAGCGGCTGTCCTGTCAGACACCCTTCTCCGCAAAACTGGCCAGCACTCAATATGCCTATCGTGGCTTCCTTGCCGTTATGCGAGACCACACTGAGTCGGACGGCGCCATTTTGTATATAGAACACGGCATCAGCGGCGGAGCCCTGCGCGTAAATGTGCCCCTTCGCAGGCACCAGCACAATCCGTCGACCCTCGCCTATGACTTCGAGGAACCGTTTCGGGTCGAACTCGCGCCGCTTGTCCCTGATACGAGTCCGCACCAATCTCTGGAGTACCGCTGACATTTTGGCGGGCGGCAGGACGAAATCTACACATCCCGACGCCTGAGCACTGAGG